>DATFAX010000073.1:0-77313 GCA_035254125.1 Holophagaceae bacterium
CCCACCCCTGGCCCAGGGCCCGCCGGCAGAGCTCGCCCCCCTGCCCCGCCCCGATTTCCAGCACGCAGGCCTTGGCCCCCCGGGCCCGGGCCTGGGCCAGGAGCCGGGTGGGGTGATCCAGGCCCCCCTCCGGGCTGAAGAGGGCCATCTGAGGCTCGAAGGCCAGCTCCCGCTGGAGGCTGGGCCGGTCCGCCTCCGCCACGTAGGGCGGGTTGGACACCACGAACTCCACCGGGTCCGGCACCGGGTCCAGCAGGTCGCCTTCGAGAAAGGTCACCGTCGCGCCCAGGGCGGCGGCGTTGGTCCGGGCCACGGCCAGGGCCGCGGGACTCAGATCCGTGGCCGTAACGGCCCAGTTGGTCTCCAGGGCCAGGCTCACGCCCAGGATGCCGCTGCCCGTACCGATGTCCACGGCCCGGGTCACGCCCAGGCGGCGCCCCACATCGAGGGCGGCCTCCAGCACCAGCTCCGTTTCGGGCCGGGGGATCAGGGTGTCGGGGGTGACCTTCCACCTCCGTTCCCGGAAGGGGGCCCATCCGATCAGGTAACTCCAGGGTTCGCCTTCCCGGCGGCGGCGGATCCACTGGCCCACCTGCTCCCGGGCAGGACCGGGCACGGGCTCTTCGCCGTGGGCCAGCATCCAGCTGCGGGGCTTACCTAGGCCCTCGTCCATCCATCGCCAGCTCTCCGCCACCGCCTCCTCCGGAGGGAGGAAGCGGGCCAGCATACCCGCGAGGTCGCGGCGGAGGTCGGCGTAGGAGAGGTTCATGGCATCCCCAATCCCGCCCGCAACGCCTCTTCGGTGCGCGCGGTGAGGATCCAGGTTTTCCCGGAATCCATGGTCACCAACGCGCAGGTCTCCGGGCGATGGAGGCAGGGGTAGAACACCCAGTGCCTCCCCTGGTAGTCACCCACCAGTAGATCTGCCGAGATGCTGAAGAATCCCAAGGACAGCTGGGGGGAGATCAGTTTCCCGATGATCCCGAAGTCCCGATCAGCCTTGCCAAACTTTTGTTTGGGGAAGCGCCAGGTCCAGTGTGTGAACCGGGTCCAACGGAACCAACCCACCTTCCCCACGGGTTCCTGGGATTCAATCCGCCCCAGCGTGAGGACATCCCCGTTGGCAAAAGCCACCGCCAATCGGCCATCATCTTGGATCCTCCAGGCAAGGGCCTCATACTTTCCGCTTCCGTGATGCCGCCAGGCGAAGGCGATCACCATGAGCAAACTCAGGATCACGCCGAAAATCGAAGCCCCATCCCCCATCAACACCCAGCCCAATGCCATCAGTGCAATGAGCGCTGCCCAGGGTGTCCACACATGGAGCAGAGCCCCACGGGTGGAAACCCATTGGTGGCCCTGCTCGTCTGCGAATCTTGGGGATGGGACCTGAGGCCAGGCCAGCATCCTGCTTACTTCTCCGTCAGCGCCTTGGCGCGTTCCTGGGCGTGGGCGAGCACCACTTCGTGGAGGCTGCCGCCGTGGCTGTCCATGGTGACGACGACGGGGAAATCCTCCACCTCGATGACCCAGAAGGCCTCGGGGGAACCGAACTCCTCCAGCATGTGCACGTCCACCACGCGCTTCACACGCTCGGCCAGCAGGCTGCCGGCGCCACCCGTGGCGTGGAGGTACACGGCCCCGGTCTTCACGAGGCCATCGCTGGTCTTCTTGCCCATGCCGCCCTTGCCGATGACGCCCCGCACCTTGTAGGTGTCGAGCACGTCGGCCTGGTAGGGCTCCTCCCGGATGGAGGTGGTGGGGCCCGCGGCCACAAAGGACCAGGAACCATCCTCGTTCTTCTTCACCACGGGGCCACAGTGGTAGATCACCATGCCCTCGAGGATGGGCTTCAGCCACTCGGGCTTGTTCTCCTTCATGTACTTGTGGCCCATGTCGCGGGAGAGCACGACCTTGCCGTTCAGCAGGACCTCGTCGCCCACCTTGAGCCGGCGGATCTGGTCTTCGGTGATGGGGGTGGTGAGTCGGATCATCGTGGACCTCAGTCGAAGCTGACTTCGCCGGTGGCGGAGAGGGTCATGGTGCGCCGGCGGCTGCTCCAGCACATGTAGCTGATGGAGACGTAGAAGCTGGCGGGGTGGCGGTACATCTCCTCCACGTGGACGCCCAGCACGGTGGTGTTGCCGCCGTAGCCCATGGGGCCGATGCCCAGGGTGTTGAGGTCGGCCACGATCTCCTTCTCGAAGGCATCCATCTTGGGATCGGGGTTGGGCACGCCCAGCTTGCGGAGGATCTGCTCCTTGCTGTGCTCGTAGCCGGACACACGGTCCCCGCCGATGGCCACGCCGAGGATGCCGGGGCTGCAACCCTGGCCCTGGGCCTTCACCACGGCGTCGATGATGGCCTTGCGCACGCCGCCGATGTCGCGGCCTGCGCCGATGGTGACGTCGGGCAGGCGGTACTGGGCGCCCACGTTCTCACAGCCGCCGCCCTTGAGCATGAGGCTGATCTCGATCTCGGGCCTGTCCCACTCCTCGAAGTGGAGGATGGGGTGGCCCTCGTGGAAGGGATCCATGTTGTTGCCGGAGTTCTTGCCGCTGAGGCTCTCCACGCAGTTGGGGCGAAGCCACACCTTCTTCGTGGCCTCCTTCACCGCCTCGCGCACCTGGGCCTTCACGGCCTTCTGGCTCACGCCGTAGGGATGGCGGATCCAGAACAGCACGGTGCCCGTGTCCTGGCAGAGGGGCGTCACGTGCCCATCGGCCAGCAGGATGTTCTTCACCATGTCATTGAGGGTGTTGAAGGCGCGGCTGCCCTCCTCCTCGGCGTCGCGGCCCTTCACCAGGGCATCGATGATGTCCTGGGGCATGCGGGTGGAGGTGCGGCGGATCAGCTCCAGCACGGGAACGGAGAGATCCAGGCCCTTCAGGTTGGCCATGTCGGCCTTGTACCCGGCCGGCAGCACCGACTTGGATTCGACCACGTCCGCGGTGGTCATGTTGGGAATGGTGCACTCGGCCATAAAGAACCCTTTCGAAGCCAACAGACCATGATCAGGCCGTTTGGCCGTGCCCTCAAGCACAGGTCTCCGACCTGGGGCTCTAACGGGCCCAGGCTCGCGAGAGCGCCAGCGTCAGGTCCGTGAGCGGGGTGTCCGAGCGGCCCAGGGCCACGCCCTTGAGGTCCCGCTCGCACTGGTTCACTTTGGCCAGCAAGGCCTTGGCGCCGGGCATGCGGATCTTGGTGGCCACGGCCCGGTAACCCTCCACCAGGAAGGCCTGCTTGGGGGACAGTCCCAGGGCCTCGGGCAGGTCCCGGGGGCTCACGCCCTTGGCCTCGGCCTCCACCGCCCGCACCAGGCGCTCCACCTCGCGCCGGGCCTGGCCCAGCAGCTGGAGAGGATCATCGCCGTCTTCCAGGCCCTGCCGGAGGGCCTGCAGGGCCTCGCCCCAGGCCCCCTTCTGGAAGGCGGAGGTCCACGCGAAGGCCCGCTGTTCCGCCAGGCGGAAGGTCACCTGGTCCACCATGGCCGTGGTGGTCTGGCGGTCCTCGGAGAGGAGGTCGAGCACTTCCAGGGCCCGCTTCAACAGGCTCGGCTGGCCGCCCAGGCGGCTGGCCAGGGCCTGGGCCACGCCCGCCCCCAGCTTCAGGCCCAGGGTCTTGGCCTCAGCTTCCAGGAAAGCGGGAATGTCAGCGGGTTCCAGGGCGCCGACTTTCAGCACCCGCCCCTGTTTGGTCCACTCGGACCAGGGCTTGGAGCCCATGGGCTTGCCGGGCCCGGCCGGCAGGGTGGACCCGCAGACGAAGAGCAGGGCGAGGTCCGCCGGGGGATTCTCCAACCAGGGCTTGAGAGCCGCAGGCAGGTCCTTGGGCTTCGCCAGGAGGTTGTCGGCCGCAGGCACGAGCACCGAGCGGGAGGCGCCGAAGGGAGGGGCTTCCTGCAGGGCGTTGAGCACCTCGGCCCAAGGGCAGTTCTCGGCACAGGTGATGAGGCTGAAATCGGCCCATTCGGGATCCACGTGGGCGACCTTCCAGGCGGCCACGGCGGCCTTCCGCCGGTCGGGATCCTCCCCGTGGATGAGGGCGAAGGCCGGGAGGGCGCTCATTCGGAGCCCTCCAGGAATTGGGTCAGGAAGCTCTCGGCGAAATCATCGGCCAGGCTGTCCACCACGGCCAATTCCCGGTTGTCGAAGGAGGCGAAATTCTGGTCCACCCGGTACTGGTTGGAGAAGGTGAGTCCCCGCCGGCTCTGCACCACGGCACCAGTTTGACCGTCCAGCAACTCCACGGAGGCCACCACGATCACCTCCACGCGGCTGGCGGTGCCGGCGCTGGCCCGGACCTTGTCGTTACCCAGGGAGAGGCCCACGGGCCGCACCTCATAGCGTTCCAGGGTGCCCTGCAGGATCCAGCGACTGGATTCGCCCTTGCCCACGAGCTTCCAGGGAGAGGCCGCCACCACGCGGTTGGAGAGGGCCTTTTCGAAGCGTTCCTCCACGCCCAGCCGGGGCGTGATGTTCTTGAAGGGGTTGAGGCGGAGGGTATCCCCCTTGTGGTGCCAGGCCTGGCCCCGGGGCTGGCGGTCCAGCCGGCGGTAGCCGCAGGCCGATAGGAGAAGCAGGGCTGGCAAGAAACAGCGGGACACAGAGGACACGGAAATCACACAGAGGACGCGGAGGAAAGATGATTGTCCATCACGAATCGACGGATACCGTTCTTGACGAGTGGATGGGACGCGAAATTCAGGAGGAGGCCCACCGGTTTGCCCGCAAATCGAAGATAGCTCATCACCTGAGCTTCATGGGCAGCGTCCAGTGACTCCACGACCTTCAATTCAACCACCAACACATCATCAACCATTAGATCCATGCGGTAGGCATTGGCGACCTTCAGCCCGCGATAATTCAGATCCACACCCACCTGCCTCTGAACGCGGTGCCCCCTCAGTTCCAATTCATGGGTCAGGCAAGCCTCATAGGCCGCCTCCAATAACCAGGGACCCAAGGCACGCTGGACATCGATCGCGGCCCCAATGACCTTTCCCGTCAATTCCGCATAGGGCCCCTCCAAAACCCCTACACCTGTACCCTTCTCCCCGATTCCCACGCTTTTCCTCCGTGTCCTCTGTGGAGATTCCGTGTCCCCTGCGTCCAACTTCAGTTAGGGCTGATAGACCCCGACGTAGGGCAGGTTCCGGAGCTTGCCGTCGAAGTCCAGGCCGTAGCCCACGACGAAGTGGTCCTCGATCTCGAAGCCGATGTACTCCACCTGGACGGGCACCTTCCGGCGGCTGGGCTTGTCCAGCAGGGTGCAGATGGCCAGGGAGGCGGGCTCGCGGTCCAGGAGGAGGTTGCGCACCTTGTGGAGGGTGAGGCCCGTGTCCACGATGTCCTCCAGCACGAGCACGTGGCGGCCTTGGATGGGGCGGTCCATGTCCTTCTTGATCACCACTTCGCCCGTGCTGTCCGTGCCCCCGTGATAGCTGGAGGCCTGCATGAAGGTGAGGTCCGGGTCCAGGTCGATGGCCCGGACGAGGTCGGCGAAGAAGGGGAAGACACCGTTCAGGAGGCCCACCACCACCAGGTCCTTGCCCGCGTAATCCCGCGTGATGGCCTGGCCCAGTTCCTTCACCCGGGTGGCGATCTGGGCTTCATTGAACAGGGGGGTGACGCGGTTGCGCATGGGGACCTCTGGTTCCATTCAACCTTGGGGAGGGGCGGCGGGTCCATAGTTCAGCCGGAGTTGACCCGGCGGAGCCGTACAATGACCACCCAGGCCCTAAGTCCAACCATGCCCATCCCCGTGACCGACTCCCCCTACCACGCGCCGGAGGTTCTGGCGTGGGTGGAGGCCGCCCAGGCGGGGGACCAGGCCGCCTTTGCCCGCCTGGTGGAGCGGTTCAGCCGGGATGTGTACGGCAAGGCCTTCTCCATCCTGAAGAACCACACGGACGCCGACGACGTGGTGCAGGAGACCTTCATCCGGGTCTACCGGGCCCTGCCCGGCTTCCGGTGGGAAAGCTCCTTCCGCACCTGGATCATCACCATCGCCACCCGCCAAGCCCTCAGCTACCGGGAGCGACTCCAGCGCCAGCCCGAGAGCCTGGAGATGGACCAGGAGGGCTTCGAGCACCCCGCCCTCCGGGTGGAGGCCTCCCAGGGCGCCTGGATCCTGGACCAGGAAGCCCGCCGCTTGCTGGCCGAGGCCATGCCCAAGCTGCCCCCCCGCCAGAAGCAGGCCCTCACCCTGAAACTTCAGAACGACTGGAAGTACGATCGCATCGCCCAGGAGATGGGCACCTCCGTGGGCTCCGTGAAAGCCCACATCTTCCATGCGATCCAAAGTCTCACCCGCCATGTGAAGGGAGGCCGCCCATGAGCGAGCTGAACCTCTCCCCCGCCTGTGAAGCCGCCATGAAGGCCCTCGAAATGGATCCCCTGGAGCCCGGTGCCGAGGCGGAAGCCCACCTGCACGCCTGCGGCGCCTGCCGGGAGGCCCAGGTCATGCTCCTGGCCCAGGAGGAGGCCCCCCTGCCCCTGGTGCCCGCGGGCTATTTCGAGCGGCTGCCCGCCCGGGTGGTGGGCAAGCTTCAGACCCGGCCGTCGGGCATCCGCCCCTCGACCTGGTGGATGGCCGCCGCGGCGGTGCTGAGCGTGGCCGTGGGCACTGGCGCCTTCATGGCCGGCCGCGCCAACCGCACCCCCGTGGTGGAGGCCGACAACCGGGTGATGGAACCCGCCCCGGTCGCCGCCCCCTTCCAGGACTCCCAGGATGAGCTGGGTAAACTTCAGAATATGAGGGCCGAAGAGGTCCAGGAGCTCCTGAAGCAACTCCAGACCGAGTCCCCCAAGGCCGCCCAGTGAGGAATCCCATGCCCCGACCCCTGTCCGCCCTCGTCCTGGCCGCCACCGCCCTGGTGGCCCAGCCGGCCCCGGGCCAAGGCCAGGGACAGGCCCTCCAGGTCCTGCGGCAATTCATGATGCAGCGCCTGGAGGACCGGGTGGGCCTGACGGAACCCCAGGCCCGGCAGGTGGCGGATCGGTGGGAGCGGTACAACCGGGAGCACTTCGAACGGCAGCAGCAGCTGGGCCAGCTCCGCCAGCGCTTCCAGGACATCCTCCTGGGGCCCGGCGATGAGGACCAGAAGAGCGCCAAGGTGAAGCCGCTGCTGGAGCAGTTCCTGGACCTCCGCAAGCGGCAGGCCGAGGGCAAGCAGCGCTTCGAGGATGACATCCGGGCCGGCCTCACCCCCGCCCAGCAGGCCCGCCTCGTGGTGACGGTGGACGAGATGATCCAGCAGATCGCTGATCGCCTGAAGGACCGCCCCCTGCTGAAGGAACTCCGGCGGGAGCAGCGGGAGGGCGAAGGCCGCCCCCGCCGCCCCTTCAATCGGAACTAGGCCTCCCGCGGCGCTTCCAAGACCATGGACACCACCAGGGGACGGGTGTCCGTGGTCTTGCGGATGATGCGGCGGAGCGCCTGCCTCAGCAACTCATAAAGCAACGTGTCGTCGTTGCGGACCTCAAAGGGTGCCTCGTCATAGGCCTTGGCCACGGCGCCGCGCAGCAGCGCCCCATAGGCCTCATCGTCGCTGAGCACGACGAACCCCCGGGTGAGGATGGCGGGCTCGCCCACCCGCTCCCGGGTGTCGGGGTCCACCATGAGGGTGGCGAAGACCACGCCGTCCTCCTGGAGGATGAGGCGGTCCTGCACGATGCGGGCGTCCACCATGTGGTCCACACCCTCGTGCACGTAGTCGCGCCCCACGGGCACGACCCCGGCCATCTTCACCTTGCCCTTCTTGAAGAGCCGCAGGCACTGGCCGCCATCGAGCAGCGAGATCGCGTCGGGCTTGTAGCCGAGGGAGGCCGCCAGCTGGCCGTGGGCCTTGAGGTTCCGGTAAGTGCCGTGGACGGGAACCATGTGCCTGGGCCGCACGGTCTGGATGAGTTCCTCCAGGTCGCCCCGGTAGGCGTGGCCGGAGACGTGGATGGTGCCGATGCCATCGAGCGTGGTGTCCGCGCCCAGGCGGGCGGCGGCGTCCAACATGCGGGAAATGGCCACTTCATTGCCCGGGATCGGCCGGGAGCTGAGGACGAGGCGGTCCCCCTCCTTCATGGTGAGCCCCTTCACCTCGCCCCGAAGCACCCGCATGAGCGCGCTCATGGGCTCGCCCTGGCTGCCGGTGCAGAGGATGAGCAGCTCGCTGCGCTTGTAGTTGGGGGCGTGCTTGGGCTCGATGAGGAAGTCGTCGGGCAGCTTGAGGCGGCCCAGTCCGCGGGCCAGGTTCACCACCTTCTCCATGCTGCGGCCCAGCAGCACCACCTGCCGTCCATGCTCATAGGCGAGATCCAGCAGCACCTGGATGCGGTGCACGTTGGAGCTGAAGGTGGCGAGGAAGAGGGCGCCCTTGGTGTTCCGGAACGCATCGTCCAACCCCGCCTTGCAGAGGGCCTCGGAAGGCGTGCGGCCCGCTTGGAGGATGTTGGTGGAGTCGGCCATGAGCAGGCGCACGCCCTCATCGCCAAGCTCCTTCAGGCGCTTGAGCCCCGTGACCCGGCCATCCACAGGCGAGGCGTCCAACTTGAAGTCCCCGCTATGCACGATCGGCCCCTGATCCGTATGCAGCACCAGGGCGCACGCATCCGGCAGGCTGTGGGTGACCGGGATCCACTCGGCCTCGATCCCCATACCTTCCAGGGTCACGCGGTCGTAGTCGTGGATGACGTGGAGGAGGTCCTCGCGGATGCCCGCCTCCTTCAGCTTCCCCGCCACCAGGGCCAGGGTGAAGGCCGTGCCGTAGACGGGCACGGGCCAGCGGCGGAGGAAGTGGGGCAACGCACCGATGTGGTCCTCGTGGCCGTGGGTGAGGAGCACCGCATGCACCTGGTCGGCGAAAGCCTCCACGTAGGCGAAGTCCGGCACGATCTTGTCGATGCCCGGTTGGTCCTCTGAGGGGAAGAGCTGGCCACAGTCCACGAGTACGAGGCCCTTGGGGCCATGCACGACGAGGGCGTTCATGCCGAACTCCCCCAGGCCGCCGATGGGGATCAAGCGGAGCTCGTCGGATTGGGGGGCTTCAGTCCAGCCCTCGAAGGGCGTCAATGCAGGAATCACGAATGCTCCGATGTCTTACGCAGGTAGGCGAGCCAGGCGGCGGGGGGGACCGCCTCGGCGCGCAGGGTGGGATCCAATCCAGCGGCCCGCAGGCCCTCGGGATCTCCCAGGTTGTTGGAAAGGGTCTTCCGCCGCTGGGCGAAGGCCCGATGGAGGAGCGCCAGGAGGGCCTTGCGCTCGGTGAGCGAAGGGGCCTCGGCCTTGGGTTCGAAGAGCAGGACCGCGGAGTCCACCTTGGGGGCGGGGCGGAAGGAGCCGGGGCCCAGGGTCATGAGCTTGGTGAGCCGGCAGCAGAGCTGGCAGAGGATGGCCAGCGGACCGTAGTCCTTGGTGGAAGGGCCGCCCAGGAGCTTCTTCCCCACCTCCAGCTGGAACATCAGCACCATCCGCTCGGCGGGATACCCCTCCACCAGGAGCCGGGTCAAGATCGGGGTGGCCGCGTTGTAGGGCAGGTTGCCGATGACCGCGAAGGGGCCTCCCTCCGGCAGGGGCGCTGTGACCGCATCCCCCTGCCGGAGGTGGAACTGGGGGCGATCCCCGAACCTGGAAGCCAGCAACTCGATGGCCTCGGGATCCAGGTCGATGGCATGGATGGGCCGACCGTCCGCCAGCAGGCGCTCGGTCAGCACCCCTGGGCCAGGGCCGATCTCCAGGATTTCAGGGGCTTTGGAAGCAAGTGCGGCCTGCACGATGCCCCGGATGGCCCCCTCGTTGACCAGGAAATTCTGCCCGAAGGCCTTCTTGGGCTTCAGACCCAGCGGTGATGCATCCACATCCCACTATCGCATCCCGGCGCGGAAAAGGGGCCCCAGATGGGGCCCCTCCGTTGGAAACAGGGTGCTTAATTCTGAGCGGAATGGACCGAGCGCCACACCCTGGGCTTGGGGAAGGTCTCGGAGTAGTTGCCCGTGGCCGTGTTGATGGCCACCTTGCCGGTGCCCACGCCGCTGCCAGTGTCTCCACCACCGCCCACATCGAGGACGCCACCGGCCTGGTTGACGGCACTGGTGCCCTTGGCGCCAAAGTTCGACGCCACGCCCGCCCACTCCATGACGAAGCCGGCGCCGCAAGCCGAAGCCGTGAGGTCCGCGGCCGAGGAGCTGACCACGGGATTCATCACGTCGCAGACACGCCAGGAGCGGGTGAGGCCGGCGCCCGGGTTGCACGTATCGCCCTTGGTGGGCTTGAAGTAGGAATAGAACAGCACGCCCGCAAGCACCAAGGGCTCGTTGACGCCCTTGGAAATGTAGGTCAGCCCCCCCGACGTGCTGGGCGCGGGGAAGTTGATGTAATACCCGTACTTGTTCTTGAGGTAGTAGGCGCTGTCGCTCTGGTCGATGACCGCAGCGGAAGTGCTGGTCTGGCCGCTCATGTCCTGGAGCTGGGCCGTGCTGATGCCCACGGAATCCAGATTCAGGAGGTAGCTGTCCTGACGGTCGAAGACCACGTTAATCCGATGGCCCGAGGGGGCGGGATTCCCGGAGCCATAGAAGAGGTCCAACGGGTTGTTGCGGTCACCGCTGGAGAACACCACCCCGACCGCTGCCGGGGCGATCTTGGGATCCACGGTCCGGTACACGGGGAAGGAAGCCACGTTGAAGGCGGAAGGCAGGGTGCTCTGCTTCTCGTTGGCAGGGGCCTGGTAGATCTTCCGAACCGCGGGGGTCGAACCGATTTTCCCGTCCACCGTCCAGCGATCCAGGGCGCTATTGTCCACACGGAATCCCGAATAGGGGGAGGTCGAGGACTTCTCGCCGGACCCGAGGGCCCAGATGTTGCCATTGGTGTCGCCCAAGTAGGCGCGCTGCACCATCGCGGAGTTCGTGAAGTACTGGAAGGGCAGGACCCCCGCGGCAATCGGTCCGATCCCCGGGAGGCTGGAGAGATCCCAGGTCATCAGGATGTCCCCGGTGATCACGTCCAGGGCGAAGGCACTGCGGCCCAGGGGCTTGCCGAAGCCCCCGTTGGGAGCGGGACCCACGGCCACTTCGATCTGGGGCACGCTGAGCCCACCACCCAGGAAGACGGCCTGCCGGATGTGCAGCTGCCCGTTATCGGTGTAGTAGACACGACCAAGGCCGGGCTGGCTGGTGGAGAAGCCCATGCTGTCGACCAGGCTCTGGACGCTGGCCACAGTGCCCTTCAGCACGCGGCTGGCGGGGATGGTCGCGGATTCATCAGCACGGAGGGCCCAGGCCATCTGGGGGTTGAAAGGATTGCTGATGTCGAGGGAGTAATAGCTGCGACCACCCTTGCGCAGACCGAACACGACGACAGCCTTCTCGCCATTGTTCACGATGCTGTCGCCGGCCAGGTGGGTGCCCGAGGGGCGGTCCTGGATGTAGACCACCGGGGAGCCGTCCACCATGAAGCGGTGGGGCTGGGAATTGTCCTTCAGCTTGGCCAGGTAGGGCAGGAAGTCCGTGGGGATGAAGGACCAGAGTTCCTGGGCGGTCCCACGCACCATGGTGGTGTTGGTGCCGTCGGACAGGACCACGGGATCCTCCCAGGTCACTTCGCCGAAGGCGTGGAGGAACCCGGTGTTGGTGCCCACGAAGATCACCCGGAACCGGGCCCCGGTGTGGGAGGCGATCGCGCCGGACAGACCCGCCGGAATGCCCGGGGTGGTGGGATCGTACTCGATGACCGCGGGGGCGCTGTCGATGATGTCGCCCATGAGGTTCGCGCGGTTGGGGTAGGGGGTGGCAGCCGTGGTGTCGGCGCCCCGAGTCCAACGCACGAGATCCTGCTTCTGGGCCGTGGTCAGGGAGGAGTCCATGTTGGCCTGGAAGTCATCGAACTTGCCGGTACCGGTGACATCCGTGAAGAGCGACAGGGACGGGTTCGGATTGGAGAGCGTGGCCACGGGCCGGGTGTAGACGGTGCGTGTGGACCAATAGTTGGTCACGTTCAGGATGCTCTTGGCGCTCCACTGGGCCAGGGAGCTGGCATTGGTGCTGTCGAGCACCGGCACTTGGGAGCCATTGTTCTGGAGGATGGCCGTTTGCTTGTTGATGGTGGCCGTGGGGAACATCAGGAGGTCCCCCGTCCAGTAGGGGCTGGGGGCATTGGGATCCGGCAGGTTGAAGCGGCCCAGGTAGATCTGCTTGGCCAGGGCCACGCCGGAGAAGGGCACCACGGGCGTGGCGGTGACGTTCTGACCCGAGATGCCATCGATGGCGTTGAAGGCTGCGATCAGATAGGTGACCAGGATGTCCGGCGAAGCGGCATCGAAGAAGTAGACCGAGAGGGGATCCTTCTCGGAATAGGGGTTGTTCGGATCGTTCAGGGCGAAGGGCTTCGCCGTGGACAGATCCCAGGAATGCACGCGGGGGTCACCCACGGCCGCGGCTGCGTAGAGGCGGAACTTGCCGCCGGCAGGGTCCGTGGTCGAACCACCGAGGCTCACGCCCACTGTCATCACCTGCACCGGATGGGGGGTGCTGAAGGTGACGCCATTGCGGGACTTGATCCACGCCGGCACGAAGCTCTTGAAGCTGGAAGCGCTGGAAGGATAGGTCGGGATCGCCACCTTGTTCGTCACCGACACATCCGTGTCCTGGGCGTGGGCGGCGAGGCCCGCCCAGTTGACGATGTTCCAGTAATTCCCACCGGCATTCAGGCTGCTCGTACCCGCGGTGTTGACGGCCTTGTTGCCGGCGTCCGCACTGCCTTTTGATGTGGCATCCAGGTAGGCCTCGGCACTGGTGAGCGCGTTGCTGTCGCTGGTGGGCTGGCCGTCCGTGAAGATGATCAGGAAGTGCTTGGTGCAGTCCTGCGGGGCATCCACCCCCGTTTCCACGGAGTTGAAGACGCTGCTGCTGTCCTGGAACTGCGCAAGGGTGTTGGATACGGCATAGGTCAGGGGCGTATTCCCGCTCGCGAAGAGGGCGGCGATCCGCTGCATGCCCGTCACCGAATTGCTGTTCATGAGGAACCAGGTGCGGTCGTTGCCGGTGGTCTTGGTCGAGGCGAAGGTGGTCGCGTTGGTGATGCCCGGGGAAGTGGTGGAAGGATCCGCGGTGGTAAGGCTGTTCTCACCGCCAGGATTCAGGAACCGGAAGGCCCAGAACACCTTCTTCTGGTAGGCGATCCAGGTTCGGATGGCGGCTTCCTTCACGGCCTGGGTGCGGGTCCGCGCGGGGATGCCATTGGCGAAGGCGGTCTTGGCCACGCCTCCCGCCGAAATGGCGCCATTCACGGCATCGGGGATGATGTACTTGCCGGTCGAGTCCTTCCCCGTGAAGATCCAGCGCACATAGTCCGTGCGGTAATTGGGGACGAGCACCGTGGATTTGGTGGTCACGCTTCCGCTGGTCGCACCGCTGTTCCAGATGCTGCTCTGGGCCCCCGTGTTGGCGAAGGAGGTGTCCAGTTCAATGTTGAGACCGCTCACAGAATCGTATTGAGTCTGCCCGCTCAGGGGGGAACCCGTGCAGGAGGCATCCAAGGTCCGCCAGGGAACGGGGATATCCACGGTCCGGGTCACGACCCCATCCAGATAGGTGAAGCGGACATGGGAGCAGGCACGGATCCAATTGCGGACGTCGGCCGCCTTGTCCGTGGCACTTTGGCCATTGAGCGTGACACTGGTGGCGCTGGTTCCGTAAGTGAGCACGGAGGTCGTGGACGCGGTGGCGTTCACGTCGGCGTAGGTAACCGGATACCCATTCGGTTTGATGAGGACGCCGTTGGTCAGGCTGGCGAAGGCCCCGCCATAGGCGCTGGTGTTGGTCAGGCTCAGGGCGGCCGTCGCGGTCCATGCGCCGACCACCCCGCCGCGGGTGAACACCATGTTGCCGTCGCCCGTGGCATTGTCCGAGGTGTCGTTGTTGGGATAGCTGGCATGGAACATCACCGCTTCCATGGATCCCGAGAAGTCGAGCAAGGTCACGACCTCGGGCTTGGCCTTCTTGTTCCCCGTGGACTGGTAGAGGTCCAGGAAGTCGGTCTTCCCCAGCTGGAGCCGGGTATCCCACTGGGCCTGGAGCGCAGCGGCTCCGGCCATCACGAGAAGGAGGCTCTTCAGCAACGCGCGACGGGCTGGCTTGAACATGGTCACACCTCGTTTCGAAGAATCAGTTGGTCCGGGCCGTGGTCGTCAGCCACAGTTCCTTGTCGTGCTCAAAAGTCGTGGCTCCGACCGACACCTTGCCCGACGACTGGATCACCCACAGGTCGTTGAAGAGGCGTTCATCGAGCTGACCGCTGGTGTTCACAGGCTGGATCTTGCCCAACCGGAGGACCTTGAGCGAGAAGGAGCGGGTCTGCCCCGCGGGGGCTGGGAGCACCGTGTCCGTGGCCCCGGAAGTGGCGACCGCCGTGGAAACGCCCTGGTTGTCCCGGCTCGAGAGCAAGGTCGAGAAGGTGTTCTGGAGGTTCGTGGCCCCCAGGGCCGAGGGCGTCTTGCGGGTGTCTGCCCAGAGGATGGCGTACTCCAACCCCGAATCCGCCGCTTGGCGGACCACGGCCGACTGACGGCTCGCACCGACGATGAAGATCTCCCGGAGGCTGTTCCGGGACATGCCCACGGCGAGGACGGTCATGAGCACGAGCATGCTGAGGACCACCAGGATGGTGAGTCCCCCGGATTGGGAGTGGAACCTGGGCTGAGATCGCTGGGTCATGGTGATCCTCACTTCATCGAGAGGCCGAAATGCCGGGGCCGGAGGACGAGGGAGCTGACGCGCTCCTTGTAGGAACGGGTCGTGCCATCGGTGCCGTAGTCCGTCCGCTGCTGCGCCGTGCGGGTGGTCACGTCCACCCGGAGGGTCACGGGCACTTCGCGGAACCAGGCGGGATCATTGATGTTCTGGGCGATGGGGCGACCGTACCCGGAGGCGAGGGCGGCGTTCACCTTGGCCTGGTAGCCAGCCCAGCCTGCCCCGGCATCATTGCGCAACCAAGTGCGGCCTCCATCCACGCTCATGTACACCTTCATCCCAGTGACGTCCTCGGCGAGCACGGCGACCTGGGCCACGGTGGCCAGGCCCGCGGTGGAGGTGTAGGGCCCCTGTTCGCGGATGAGGCAAGGCACGGTGTGGGCGGGATTGCTGGGATCCACGGCCTGGGCCTTGATGCGGTAGCGGACCATCTGGGCGGGGATGATGAAAATGGTGGGGGCCCCGGCCCGATCGTTGTCCGCGGAGATCGCGACGGTGCCCAGCCGCCCACCCGCAGCATCCGACTGTTTGAAGGAGGGGGTGACCGTGACGATGGACGATCCCGCCGTGGTGGTGACCGTTTCGATCTGCTTGAGCTTGTACTGGTCCTTCACGATGAAGTACTGGCCAGCCTGGATCATCGCGGCGAAGGAGGGGTCGCCGGTATCGAAGCTCATCTGGAGGTTGGCCTGGGAACCCACGTCCTTGGTCAGGTCACCTTCGAGGCTCCCCGCGCCCTTCACCATGGTTTCCCCGGGATTGGGCACCACGGTGGCGTCGAAGGGCAGCGCCTGGTCGTAGTAGAAGAGGATCTCGTCGGCGGTGAGGGTCCCATCCGTCAAGGTCGTGACCTGGTCCGGGTTGATCCAGAATCCGGGATTGGAGCTCTGGAGCGCCGAGGGCGCCGCATTGAGGTCCACCAGGAACATGCCGGCGGCATTCAGATCATCGCTGAGCATGTCCACGGCCACCCGGCTGCGGCGCATGGCGGAGATCTTCTCCCCGGCCGTCTGGAAATTATTGATGCTGGACTTGTAGACACCCGCCATGCCGGCCATGAGGACCGCCGTGAAGACGAGGGCCACGAGGAGCTCGACAAGCGTGAAGCCCCGCTGCTTCCGGTCACGCATGGATCACCTCCCGGGTGAAGGAGACGGTTCGGAGGACATTGGCACCACCCGAGGTGACGCCTTCAATGAATTGGACCTGGACGGTGACCTGCACGAGCTGACCGAAGCCGGCCCCAGCCATCTCCACCTGGTTCAAGGTCACGGTGAACACCTGATCGGCCGCGGTGGCCGGCATGAGGGTCCCCTTGGCGCCCTGGGTGTCATCCACGGGCCGGTACTTGTAGAACTCGGTCACGGCCCCGGCGCCGAGGTACTTGGGCGCGGCCG
The DNA here is from genome assembly GCA_035254125.1 of Holophagaceae bacterium. GTDB lineage: Bacteria > Acidobacteriota > Holophagae > Holophagales > Holophagaceae > JAFDVN01. The sequence goes on from DATFAX010000073.1 coordinate 16,139, forward strand.
TGGACTTGGACTGGGAGCGCTCACCCAGGTAGGCCTGGGTGCCCTCGGCCGAGGCCAACTCCAGCACCTGCTCCCCGAGGCGGATGGCGTCCTGCATGCGGGCGGAGGTGCCCGTGGTGCGGATGGCCATGGCCTGGAGGCTGGTGAGCCCCAGGAGGCCGATGCCCATGACGAAGGCCGCCATGAGCAGTTCAACCATGCTGAAGCCCCGCTGCTCGGGTCTACGGAGGGGAGTCGAGGTCTTCACAGGCGCCTCCAGGGGTTCTGGGCACCGGGGCCCGACTTGTAGAACTTGTAGATCCGGCTCCCGTTCACGACGAGGTAGCCCGCCGGGGCGCCCGGATAGGTATTCCCCTCCCGGAGCCCCACCACGGGGATGCAGAAGGGGGTCATGAACTGCTTGTTATTGGCGTTGATCTGGACCCCGCCCCCGCCGCCCGCCGCGAGGTTCTTGGAAAGGGCCGTACCCACCTCGGCCAGCAGGTCTGGCGTGGCGCTCAGGGCCGTGGCCAGGGTCTCGGAGCCCACGGCGGTGCTCACGCCCGTATCCGCGGTATCCACCCCGGCGAAGGCCCGATCCGCGAAGGCGGTGAAGGTCATCGTATTCACATCCGGTTGCCCCGCGCCCACCTGCCGATAGCTGAGCTTGAAACCACTGCCCCAGCTGCCGGTGCTCTCCACCACCACGTTCCCGAGGGTCGCACCCGAATACCGGTGGGCTTCATTGATCAGCCCCTCCATTTCAGCGAGGGCGTTCTGCACTGCGGGCTTCTGCCGGGGCATGGTGAGGTAGGCCCCGGCGGCGACCGCGAGAATGCCCACGATGGCGAGCACCACCAGGAGCTCGACAAGCGTGTATCCGGAGTGTCTGGAACGGGTCCGCATGGAAACCTCGCGACATAGAAGGTTCGGAGATGGGGAGCTGTTGCGATCGACTTATCTAACTTTATGATTTTAGGCCTTTTTTGACTTCCATCCAGGGTACCTGGAGACGCTCGGGTGACGAAACGTTCCTTTTTTAGCCATCACCCGAACTGCAGGGGATCCCGATCCAGGCTTAGATCCCCACCCCGCTTGAGCGGGGCCTTCCGCAGGGCCAGCCCCAGCGTGCCGCGGTCGGCGGCCTTGGCCAGGAGCTGCATCCGCCAGCGGTCCTTGGCCCGGGGGATGGGGGCCTCGATGGGGCCCAGCAGCCGCAGGCCCGGGAGGCCCTCCAGTCGCCGGCGAAGGGCCTCAAGGGCCTCTTTGGCCGCTTCGGGGGTATCCGATTCCGCCCGGTAGAGGGTGAGAGACACGAAGGGCGGATAGCCCAGGGATTGCCGGAAGGGCAGCTCCGTGGCGGCGAAGGCCTCGAAGTCCTGGGCCACGGCGCACTGCACCGCGGGATGGTCGGGGCTGTAGGTCTGCAGCACCACCCTGCCGGGCAGTTCGGCGCGCCCTGCCCGCCCCGCCACCTGGGTGAGGAGCTGGAAGGTGCGCTCAGCGGCGCGGAAGTCCGCCACCTTCAGGCCCTGGTCGGCGTTGAGGATGCCCACGAGGGTGAGGCGCGGGAAGGTGTGGCCCTTGGCCAGCATCTGCGTACCCACGAGGAGGTCCACCTCGCCAGATTCCGCCGCCAGCAGACCCGCTTCCAAGGCGCCCCTGCGACTGGTGGTGTCGCGGTCCAAGCGCAGGATCCGGGCAGCCGGGAAGAGGGCGGCCAATTGCTCCTCTACTTGCTCGGTGCCTTCCCCGACGCCCCGCAGGTGCTCGGCGCCACAGGTGGGGCAGGCCTCCGGCGGGACCGCCTCGAAGCCGCACAGGTGACAGCGCAGGCGCCAGTGGCCCTTGTGGTAGGTGAGGCTCAAGGCGCAGTGGGGGCACTCCAGGGGCTTCCCGCAGGCCCGGCACATCCAGAAGTTCTCGAAGCCGCGCCGGTTGAGCAGGATCATGGCCTGTTCGCCCCGCTGCAGCGTAGCCGCGATCGCCTCCAGCAGGCGGGGGGAGAAGAGGACCTTCTTGCGCGTGGCCTTGTAGACCTCCCGCAAATCCACCACCTCCACCTGGGGCATCACCGTGGTGCCGGGGCGTTGGGTGAGCTTCAGCAGCTGGTAGCGTCCGGCCTGGGCCGCCTGCCAGCTCTCCAGGGAGGGCGTGGCGCTGCCCAGCACCACCGGGCATTCCTCCAGCTGGGCCCGCTTGATGGCCAGGTCCCGGGCGTGGATGCGGGGGTGCTCCTCGCTCTTGTAGGAGCCCTCGTGCTCCTCGTCCACGATGATCAAGCCCACGTTGCGCAAGGGGGCCAGCACGGCGTTGCGCACCCCGACGAAGATGGACGGTTCGTCGTTGAGGAGGCGCACCACGTCGGCCACCCGCTCACCGGTGTTGAGGCCCGCGTGCCCCACGGCCACGAGCCCCGGGAAGCGCGCCTCCAGGCGGGAGAGCAGCCGCGGGGTGAGGCCGATCTCCGGCACCATCCACAGCACCCGCTGGCCCTTGGCCAGCACCTTCTCCACCAGGGCCAGGTAGACCTCCGTCTTGCCGCTGCCGGTGACACCGTAGAGCAGGTGGGTCCCGAAGCGGCCCATGTGGACGCCCTCCAGGGCCGCCTGCTGTTCCGCATTCAAGTGAACGAGGCGATCCACCCCCGCCTCCCGTCGCTGGGAGAGCAGGTCCACCCGCTTGAGCTTCTCAATGAGGCCGTGCTTCTCCAGACCCTTGAGGACACTGATGCCCACGCCCGCCACGTCGAGGAGCTCCTCCTCCAGGAGGGCCCCACCCGCCTCTTCCAGGGCCAGCAGGATCTTTGCCTGAGAGGCCGTCACCTTCGGGGGATGGGGGCGGTCCGTGAGGCGGACTTCCATGAGCCCCGCGCCCCGGCGTTCGGGCCGATGCAGGAAGGTGGGAAGCCTCAGCTCCCCTCGGTGCCAGGCATCCCCAACCTCCGCGAGTTCCGCCCAGGCCCCTGCATCCCGCAGCTGGGCCAAGGTCCGGCCATCCGGCAGAGGTTCCTCCCAGCGGGCCCGCAAGCCCTGAGGCAGAGCCAGGGGCAGCAAGGCCGCCTCACCACAGGCGTAATAGCCCGCCGCGAAGGCGAGGAGTTCCCTGACCTTGGGCGGCAGGAGGGGGAAGGGATCCACGACGCCTTCCAGGGGCCTCAGTTTCACTTTGGGTGGATCCGGATCCGGGCCCAGCACGAGGCCCAGGGCCGCGCCGGTCCGCACCTTCACCTGCACCCGGATCCCGGCCGGCAACCCCGCGGGCGCCAGGTAGGTGAGCGGCGGCAGGGGCCGGTTCAGTTCGATGCGGGTGGGGACCATTCAAGCACCATCATGACTCAGGATTTCGGAGCCACCTTCAGCGCCCCCCAGCGCGCGGCAAGGTCGGGGTATCCGCAGGCGGTGGCGACCGCGGCGGCACGCCGGGGCAGGGATACGGATCCCGGCTGCCACTGGAGGATCTCCGCGAGCATCCGATCCGCATCCTGGGTCTCGCCCAGGCGGAGGCGGGCCTCCAGGAGGGCACCGAGGTAATTGTCCCAGCTGAAGCCGAGCCCATCCTCCTTCGCCTTGCCCGCGATATCCAGGGCCAGCACTTCCATGGGCTCGAGCTGCTCGGCCTCCCACCGGGGGGCGAGCAGCTCCCGGATGGCCTTCCAAGCTCCGGCGGCCCTGGCCCGTTGCAGATAGCCCTTGAGAATGTACTCCGGAGGAAGCGCCGTGAGGCGCTGTCCCGGCAGGAGGGTGAAGGACGCAAGCAGGGGGGAGAGGGGCCGCCCCCCGGTGATCGTGGCCAATTTCTCCCACCAGGACCAAAGGATCCAGTGCGTGGGGGACTGTCGGAGCGCATCCTCGACCACGGGCAACCCCTTGAGCGCAGCGGCTTTCATGGCAGGGGAAAAGGCCGCGACCTCCTGGGGCTTGCCGAGGAAGGGCCAGCCCTCGGTCTTGAGGAAATCCCCGGAGAGGAGGTGACGCTCCAGTTCAGCCGCCAGGCGACCCCAGATCCGGCCATCCTCCTCGTCCCCAAAGGGGCGGATCAGTTCCGGGGACGGCGCCTTCTCATCCTCCACGGGCTTCGGTTGAGGTTTGAGGAAGGGGGCCATGCGGCGATGGGCGACGCTGAACCGCTCGCCCAGGAGCTCCACCCGGCCCTCCAGGTGGTCGGGATTCCGGGCCACGAAGGCTTCGAGCACTTCGAGCCGGGTCTGCACCCCCGCCTGACGCACCTGCGCCCACAGCTCCGGAGCCGGAGGAAGGCGGGTGCCCACCAGGAGGACCTGCCCCTTCGCGTTCACCAGCGCCCATCGCGGACCATCCCAACCGAAGGCTCCGCGGAGTTCACGGCCAAGCGGCCCCTCCAAGGTGGAGCTGTACACCTTGAAGGCCGATTCCACCAGCGGCTCGGCCTTGAGCAACTCAGCGAGGGCGCCGGCCATGGGCTTGGCGGGGTCCTCCACCAACAGCCAGGCGGGCTCCGCCCTCTCGCGCAGCGCCCGTTTGATCTCAGCCCAGGTGGAGGGCTCCTTGGGTTTCCCCCGCATCACCACGGTGGTCTGCGCCCTTCCGGGGAGGGCGGCCAGGGAGAGCAGGGCGAGGCCGAGAACGAGGACACGCATGGAGGCTCCGGGCGGGGAAGGGGCCAGCATACAATGGAGGGATGCTGGTCCTGGGCCTCGAGAGTTCCTGCGACGACTGCTCCGCCGCGGTGCTGGAGGAGTCCGCCTCCGGCCCGGCCGTGCGCTCCCTGGTGCGCAAGAGCCAGGATGATCTCCACGGCCCCTTCGGTGGCGTGGTGCCCGAACTGGCGGCCCGCGAGCACCTGCTCCAGGTCCGCACCGTGGTTCAATCCGCCCTGGATCAGGCCGGGGTGACGCTGGCGGATCTGGATCGCATCGCCGTGACCCGGGGTCCCGGCCTCGTGGGCAGCCTGCTCTGCACCTTCAGCGCCGCCAAGGCCCTGGCCTGGCGCAGCGGCAAGGATTGGGTGGGCGTGCACCACCTGCTGGGCCACCTCAACGCCGCGCGCATCGAGTCGCCCGCCCTGCCCTTCCCCGCCCTGGCCCTACTCGTGAGCGGCGGCCACACGCACCTGTACTTCGCCCAGGACTGGACCTCCCTGCAACTCCTCCAGAAGACCCGGGACGACGCCGCCGGCGAAGCCTTCGACAAGGCCGCCCGCCTCATGGGCCTCGGCTATCCCGGAGGTCCGCTGGTGGATGCCTGCGCCCGCCGCGCCTCAGCGCCCGGCCCCCGCTTCACGCCGCCCAAGTTCCGGGATGGCGTGGCCAGCTGGAGCTTCAGCGGCCTCAAGACCTCCGTGAAGCTCAAGGTGGAGGCGGAGGCCATCCTCGCCACGGGCGGCGCCGAAGCCCCGGAAGTGCAGGCCCTCTGCCGCAGCCTCCAGGACACCATCGCCGAGTGGCTGCTGAAGCCCCTCCCCGGCCACGTGGAGGCCACCGGCGCCAAGAGCCTCATCCTCAGCGGTGGCGTGGCCTGCAACTCGGCCCTGCGGGATCAGGCGAAGCGCCTCTGCGACCGCCTCAACCTCCAGCTGGCCGTGCCGGCGCCTAAGTACTGCACCGACAACGGCGCCATGATCGCCGCCGCCGGCGCCCTGCTGCCCGTGGAATCGGACTGGAGCCTCAACGCCGACTCCGACCTCCGCCTCGTCTAGACTGGGAGGTGGAGGATCCATGGAAGTCACCCGGGAGGACGTGCTGCGCTGTGCCGAGCTGGCCCGCCTGGAGCTCACGGAGGCGGAGATCCCCGCCTTGCAGCGGGACATGACTCGCATCCTCACCCACGCCCAGAGCCTGCTGGAGCTGGATCTTGAGGGCGTGGAACCCACCCTGCACGGGCTGGACCAGCCCCTCCCCCGCCGCGCGGACGAAGCCCGCCTCACCTTCAGCCAAGCCGATGCCTTGGCCCAGGCGCCGGAAGCGGAGCAAGGTCACTTCGTCGTGCCCAGGGTGCGCTGACTCCCAGGATTTCAGAGCCGGCGCCCCTGAAATCCTGGCGCAAAGCTTGCGGTGTTGCGCCCCCCTGAGGCCGGCGCACCATGGCCCCGATTCCCTTTGGATCCAGGCCCGCGCGCGGGCTGGATGGAGTCGTCTGCCTCATCCCAGATCCGGGCCGCGGCCCGGGTGATCGCCCCTTCCGGGGCCGAACCCCATTGTGGAGGAGAACCCATGGGCAGCATCGCAACTAACCACAACGGCGTGAACGTGGAAGCGCTCACCAGCACCCTCGAGGCCATCAAGGCCAATCCGGCCTTGGCCCACTTCAAATTCCGCTCCAAGAGCAAGTGGATCAACGGGGCCCATTCCTCCAGCACCTTCGACTCCCTCTTCGGGGCGGGCCTGGAGCATCGCCGTGCCAAGCCGCTGTTCCTCGAAGGGGACGAACCCGAAGCCCTGCTGGGCACCGACCTCGCCCCCAACGCCGCCGAGTCGGCCCTGCACGCCCTCAGCTCCTGCCTCAGCGTCACCTACGCCTACAACGCCGCCGCCATGGGCATCGACATCTCCAGCCTCAGCTTCGAGATGGAAGCCGACACGGACCTCCAGGGGTTCATGGAGCTGAACAAGAACATCCGCCCGGGCCTCTCGGACATCCACGTGAAGGTGAACCTCGCCTGCAATGGCACGACCGCCCAGGTGCGCGAACTGCACGAGAAGGCCATGCGCACCTCCCCCCTGCTGGACACCTTCAGGAACCCCGTGAATGTGAAGGTCACCCACTGAACCGAAGCGGAGAAGGCCCGGGCCGGAGCCCGGGCCTTCTTCGGTGCGGGAGGGCTCAGAAGCTGTAGCGCACGCCGATCCGGATGGACCGGGGGGCCTGGAAGGCGAAGGGCTGTTTGTAGCCCGCCACCTGGGGGCCACCCTCCTGGCGGTTGTAGCGCTGATCGATGACCGTGGCCGTCTGGGTGTTCAGGGCGTTGGTCACGTCCAGATTGAATCGGACCTGATGCCGGGTCGCCACCTTCAGGGTGTAGGCCAAGTTGAGGTCCAGCTGGGTGGTGGAGGGCGTTTCGCCTTCCGTGCCCCGCGGGAGCAGGAAGAGTTCATATCGACCGTACCCGGTGTGGTACCCCAGCCGGCTGATGGGGGTGCCGCTCATGTACTGGAAGCTGGCGCCCAGGCTGAGCCCGAAGTCCCATTCGTAATACCCATTGGCCTTGAATTGGTGCTTGCGGTCCCCGCTCAGGCGGCCCCAGCTGTTGGTGATGAACTCGGGGAGGTCGTAGGCCGCGTTGATGTTCGGATCCAGCTGCCCCGTGCCATCCGCACCGCCGATGCCCTGGAAGGCCCCTTCGTAGTTGCCATCCAGCTTGCTCCACAGGTAGCTCGCCTGCCAGGTGTAATGGTCCGCGAACTTCCGCTGGGCGGTGATCTCCACCCCCCGGTAATCGCGGGTGGCATCCGGATAGGTGACGCCCAGGGGGTGGCTCTGACCGGGGTTCATGATGAAGTAGTCCCCGTTCGGACTGGTCGGATCCAGCGCATCCTCGATGGCCCGGCCCAGGTAGCGCCGGATGAACTTCGCCCCCACCACGTAACGATTCGCGAGCGTCGTCTCAGCGCCGAGGATGAATTCATCGGAGTAGGAGCCCTTGATATCCGGGTCCACGGGCTCCGAGTAGCCGTAGATGTTCGACTCCACGGGACTGGCGGTGGGGTCCGCCGCCTGCAGGATCGCGGTGTAGGCCACTTCAGCACCGGCATCCGGGGCGAACCCCGTGGCGCTGTAATTGAAGGTGGTGGGGTTGCGCTCCATGCTGAAGGAGCGGATCACAAGATCCAGAGGGATCTGCTCGTAGTACCGGGAGGCGCTGGCGTAGACCTTGTCCGTACCCTTGCCCTTGAAATCCCAGATCACGCCGAGGCGGGGAGCCCACTGGTTCTTGAAGGAAGCCACCGTGACCCCGTTCGGGTCCACGATGTCCGTCAGGTCCAACCGCACGCCCGCATTCACCGTCCACTTGGGGCTGATGGTCCACTTGTCCTGGAGGAAGTAGGCCTTGCTCTCGTGCTTGGGCTTGGACGTGAAGGTGATGGAGGGGGCGTTGAAGGCCGCCCCCGAGTCATAGGGGGGGCCCAGCATGGCATCGGGCGTGGTCCACCAGTAGTGGGAGTAGATGGGGGTGCCTCCATTCTGGTCGAGCAGGGTCACCTGCTGACCGCCCGTGAACCCCCGGCGGATGTCCGCCTTGTCGTTCTGGAACTCGAACCCCGCCTTCAGCTCATGCCCGCCGAGGATGTAGGCGAAGGCCCCCTGGATCATGTCCCGGGTGAACTCCTTGTCGTCGAAGCGGCCGAATCCGCCGCTGGCCGCGCCGGAGGCATTGTCGATCTGCTGGATGAGGGACGCGCCGGCGGCCCCGGGCAGGGTGCTGTTGGTCTCGTTGTGGCGACTCACCTGAAGGTGGCCGAACCAGTTGGCGCCGGTGGTCTCGTACCGCAGGCTCAGGTCGGTGCCACCGACCTTGTGTTCGCCATCCCAGGTCGCGGTGCTGCCCTGAGGGGTCTTCACCGCCCCAGTGATCTTCTCCGGATCGCCCAGGAAGGAGGCGATCAGGGTGTGCCCTTCCGCCATCTGCCAGGTGACCTTCCCGGCGAAGAGGTCCCGGGTGGAATCCGTGGGAGCCTCATCCCCCTGATTGGGGCCGGGCACCCGGATCTGGTTCACCTGGTTGTTGCGCCGGCGGTCATAGGCCACGAAGAACCAGACCTTGTCCTTCACCAGGTAGCCGCCCAGGTCGAACCCCACTTCCAGGGTCTTGTCCTCCAGGAGGAGGGGCTTCTCCTTGAGGTTGAGATCGTCCACGTGGCGGTTGCCGCTCTTGAAGAGCACGCCTTCGGAGTAAGCGAAGGCATCCCCCGAGAACTCATTGCCGCCGCTCTTGGTGATCACGTTGATGATGCCGCCGAGGGCCTTGCCGTATTCAGCCTCGTAGCCGCCCGTCTTGACCTGGAATTCCTGGATGAACTCCATGGGCACCCGCTTGCCCTGGGTGCCGAACTCGACCCCCGTGGCGTTGATGCCATCGACGACGTAGTTGTTCTCGGCCCCGGACGCGCCGTACACCTTGAACCCGGCATCGTCCTTCGTCACACCCGGCGAAAGGAGGGCGATGTTGGCGAAATCCCGGCTGACCGGCAGCTTCTCGAATGACTCATTGGTGAAGTTGGCCCCCAGGGTCGTGGCCTTCACATCCACGGCGGTCGCCTGATCCACCACTTCCACCACCGCCTGGGCGATGGCCGCGAGCTTCAGCTCCACGGAAGCCGTGCGGTCCAGGGCCACCTGGACCTGGGATTTCTGGGCGTTGAAGCCCTCCTTGGTCACGGTCAGGACGCAGGGGCCGGGAGGTAGCAGGCTGAGGCGGAAGCTGCCATCCGCATCCGTGTTGACGACCCTCACGCCCTGCAGGTTCGCGCCCGACAGGGAGACCCTGGCCCCCGCCACGGGCGCCCCCTTGGGATCGACCACCCGGCCCTGGACATTGCCCGTGGTCTGGGCGGCGAGTGGGAGCGCACCGGCCGCGATCAACAGCGGCAGGCATCGTAGCGACGACGCACGCATGGTTCCTCCTGGAGGGGCCGGCGGTCCGGCTCATGGGGGCTGTGTGGAAAGTGGCCCAATCATGAGCGGGCGGCCGGCGGTCGCCAAGGGGAATTGTTCACCCGGCGTGGTTCACCAGTCGGACGAACCGCCGTCCCCGCCGCCGGAATCCCCGAAATCGGAACCACCGCCCGAATCCCCGGAGTCCCCCCAGGATTCATTGCCGGAATCCCCCCAGCCGCCGCCGGCATCGGAACCGGAGCTCCCGCCCCAATCCCCGCCGGAATCGGGTCGGTCGTGGTGGTGATGGGAATCCCCACCCAGCATGGAGCCGATCATGATCCCCGTGAGCACGTCGCCCACGCCCCCGCCGGGCCGGCCGTAGCCCGGGCCCTGCTGGAAGCCCGGCTGCATCGGGGGCTGGTCCAGCCCCAGGCGGCGCCGGGCGCTGGCGGGCAATTCCTCGTCCCGCAGTTCCTGGACGCCGGCCGCGTTCCCGCAATACCCGCAGGTCCACTTCACGGTGCGCAGGCCATCCCATTCCTGCTTCATTTTGTCCGGCGCGGCGCCGCAGGAGCCGCACTTGGCATAAGGGCACACGAAGGTGTGGGGTTCCAGGGACCCGCTGCCCATGGCCCGCTTGGGGGCCCCGGCGATTTCGGGGCGGTCGGACTTGCCCTTCAACACGAAGTAGAGCACCACGCCTGCGATGAGGATGAACCAGAACAAAGGGGACCTCCCGGATCTCCCCAGGCTACACCGCCGGGCCTCCGGGGATTAGTACGTCCCCCGGATGCCGTCGGGCCCGCCCTATGCCATCATCCCCGAATGCCCTTTCCCACCCTTCCGCTGGACCGGCCCTGGCGTGTGCTGGGCCTCATGAGCGGCACCTCCGCGGATGGCGTGGATGCCGTGGTCATCGACGTGGACCCGGTCGGCTTCCGGGGCGGAAGGCCCTTCCTAGGCCTGCGGGCCCACCACCACCACCCCTACCCCGAGCCCCTGCACCAGCTGGTGGTGGAAGCAGCTTCGGATCGCCTCCGTCCCAGCGAACTCTGCACCCTCCAACGGTGGCTGGGGGAAATCCACGCCGAGGCCGCCGGGGCCTTGGCCGGGGAGGCCCCCGACTTCGCCTGCCTCCATGGCCAAACGGTGCAGCACCGCCCGGCCGAGGGGGCCACCCTGCAGTTGGCCGACCCCTACCTCCTCGCCCTCCGCCTCGAGCGCCCCGTCGTGTGGGACCTCCGCCGCCTGGACATGGCCCTGGGAGGGCAAGGCGCCCCCCTGGTGCCGCTCACCGAGGTGTGGCTGCGCGACCAGGCCCAACCCTGGGCCGCCCTGAACCTGGGGGGCATCGCCAATGTCACCCTGTGGGACGGGAGCCGGGTCCAGGCCTGGGACGTGGGCCCCGGGATGAGCCTGCTGGACCTCGCCGCCCGGCGCTGGCTGGGCATCCCCTTCGATCCCGGGGGCGCCTACGCCGTGGGCACCGTGGACGGGGCGCTGTTGGAGCGCTGGCTGGCCCACCCCTATTTCCGCCAGACCCCGCCCAAGAGCACCGGCCGGGAAGCCTTCGGTGCCGGCTGGCTCGAAGGTGAGGCCCCGGCCCTGGAGGCCCTGCCCCTCGTCGATCGTCTCGCCACCCTGGCCGCCTTCAGTGCGGAGGCCATCACCCGGGAGCTGCGCCGGATTCCCGAGCTGCCCGCCGCCGGCCTCGTCAGCGGCGGTGGCGCCCACCATGTCCGGCTGCGGGCGGAGCTGGCGGAGCGTCTGCCGGAACTGCCCTTCGCGGAGGACCGGGCCTTCCCCCCCGGAGCCCGGGAGGCGGTGAGCTGGGCCCTGCTGGGTGCCGCCAGCGCCGCCCGGGTGCCCGGCAATGTCCCCGCGGTGACGGGCGCCTCGCGGCCCGGGGTGCTCGGCAGCTGGGCCTTCCCCGGCTGACCCATGAAAGCCGGCCGCTGGATCGATCACCTCTGCCCCTGGATCGTCTGGGGCGGCGTGGCCTCCACGGGCATCTACGAGCCCTGGGAGCTGCTCGCCATGAGCCTGCCCCTGATCTTCGCCGCCACCCTGGAGGCGCGGCGGGCGGACCTCAGCGGGTGGCGGCGGTCCCTGGAGTGGGGGGCTCTGGCCTTGCTCGTGGTGGATGCCTTCATCACCCGGAACTTCCTCGGCTCCCTCGTGCGGGTCCTGTTCGTGCTCATGGGCCTGCGGCTCGCCCTGCCCCGCCAGCGACGGGAGCGGCGCCAGCTGCTGCTCATGGCCTTCCTCCTCTTCCTCACCACTGCGGTCAGCACCACGGACCTCATGTTCCTCGGGGCCTCCCTCGCCTTCCTCGCGGGCACCGCCGTCACCCTGCTCCACCTCAATTGGGAGGAGAGCGCCAGCCTGCGCCGGGGTCCGTCACCCCAGGCCCCCTTCCGCAAGCTCGTCACCTGGTCCGTGGGCATGCTCGTCCTGGCCACTTTGGCTTTCCTGGCCATGCCCCGCGTCACCATCGGCCTGCGCCCCTTCTCCTTCATCCGACGGGGCATGCTCGGCTCCGCCGCGGGTCTCTCCGACGGCCTCGACCTTGGGAAGGAAGGGCCCATCCAATCCAATGGCACCGCAGTGCTCCGCGTGGCCCCCACCCGCGCCCTAAGCCCCGAAGACCGCGCCCGTTGGGCCGAGGAGCTGGGTCTGCTCCGGGGCCTCGCCCTGGAGGAGGTGAAGGGGATGGTGTGGCAGTCCACGCCCAGGACCCCGCGCGCCCCGCTGCAGAGTTTCATCGACGAGGGGCTCCCCCGGGGGGATCGGGAAGCGGAGTTCTTCCTCCTCCCCAGCCGGAACACCCTCTTCACCGTGCCCTACGGCCTGCAGGCCGTGAAGGGCCCCCTGCCTCTTCCGCTCCGTGCAGCCGAAGGAGGTGGCCTGCGTTGGGGCTGGCTCCCCAGCCAGGGGTTCCCGCTTCGACTCACCTGGTCATCCGACCTCGCCACCTCCCGGGCCCTCAAGGAGGATCGCCCGGCGTCCAATGTCCGCTGGAACGCGCTCACCCAGCTGGGCCCCGAGCACGAAGCGGCCCGCCGCGCCAGCTACCACTTCGCCCCGGGCTACCAACCCGCCCCGGAACTGGCTCAGCACCTTTCAGGGGCCCTGCGGAGCCGCTTCAAGTACACCCTCACCAATCCCAGCGGCGCCGCCGCGAACCCCCTGGAGGACTTCCTCGAGAACTCCCACGCTGGGCATTGCGAGTACTTCGCCTCCAGCCTCGCCCTCATGCTGCGGGCCCGGGGTGTGCCCGCCCGGGTCGTGAACGGCTACCGGCTCGGCCCCTGGGTGGAGCAGGGCGGCTACTTCCTCGTCAGCGAAGAACAAGCCCATGCGTGGGTGGAATGGTGGGACGAAGCCACCGGACGTTGGCGGGCCGAAGATGCCACCCCTTCGGCCGAATTGCGGGTCCGGGAGGCCCAGGGCCTCTCCACCTGGGAACGGTTGGCGGATACCCTGCGCTACCGCTGGGAGCGCTATGTGGTGCGCTTCTCCGACGAGGACCAGGAAGCCGGCCTCGGCTGGGCCCGCGGCCAGGTGGAAGGCTGGTCCTGGAAGCGCCCCGGGTGGCCCTGGCTGGCCGCCGGCGGCGCCCTCCTCGGGCTGCTCCTGTTCCGTTGGTTCGGCCCCAAGCTCCCGCGGCGGGGCCAGGAATCGCCCGGAGGCCTCCGGGAGCTGAAGCCCCTGCTGCGGCAGGTCCCCCCCACCCTGAAGCCCACCTCCGGCGAGACCGCCCACGCCTGGTTCCAGCGTCTGGCCGACGCGTGGCCTGAACGCAGCAGGGCCCTCGACGCCCTCGCCCGGGCCGTGGATGCCCTGGCCTACGGGGGCGCCGCGAACCCGGAGCTGGGCGCCCTCGTCAAGGCCGAGGCGAAGGCCTGGGCGCGGCGACCGGAGGCGGTGCGGAAGGGATGACGTGTGCACCCAACAGGGGTGGGTCGATGCCCCACCTCCGGGTGCCCGGAGAGGTCAGGCCCTGGGCCCCCTGACCTTGATCGATGTCGCCATGCGAGCGAGCGGGATGCATCCGGCTCGGATCGCGGGGCCGGCGAGGCAAAGGATCAATACGCGGGCATGGCCTCCGTGGATTCCTGTGTATCGAGCGGTACTCGCTAAAGGTCAGGGCCCCACCTTTCGCTCATTCCACCCATCCAAGACCTGGATTCGACGGTCCGGGGCATGATCGCGCCTACTTCAAAATCCGGTAGAGGTTGCTGAAGTCATCGCTCCACCGGCGCACGGTGCGGGTCCCCTTCAGGGGCTCCGAGCCAGCCTTGATGCGGTCGCTCTGGAGGGCGGCGGGATCCCGGGAGAGGAGCACCCAGTCGGAGCTGTAGACGCCTTCGGGTTCATCCTCGGCATCGTCGTTCACGAACACGGCCTTCCAGCCCCCGGCGGCGACCTCGGCCACGAGCACGGGCTTCAGGTCCAGGTAGCGGTTGGAGATGTGCACGGCCAGGATGCCCGCGGGCTTAAGGTGGCGCCGGTAGGCGTCGAAGGCCTCCCGGGTGAGCAGGTGCACGGGGATGGAGTCGCTGCTGAAGGCGTCCACGGCCAGCAGGTCGTAGGCCTGCGGGGCTTCCGTTTCCAGCATGAGGCGGGCGTCGCCCAGCACCAGGTCCACCGGTGCCGGAGCTTTGGGGAGCCCCTCGAACCAGGTGCGGGCCAGGGTCTCCACCAAGGGGTTGATCTCATAGACGCGGAAGCGGTCGCCGGGGCGCACATAGGACAGCAACCCGCCCGAGCCCAAGCCGATGACGCCGGCCTTCACGGGCCCCGCGTTCTGGAGGTCCGTCAGGGCGCGCCCCACCCCGCTGCTGCGGCCGTAGTAGGTGGCGGGATCCCGTTCGTGGCCCGGCGCCAGGTACTGGCCGCCGTGGTTGATGGTGCCGTGCAGCAGCAGGCGCATGCGGTCCTCGCCGCTCCCCTCTTCCTTCACCCGCAGGGCGCCGTAGAAATTGCGGGCCTGCACGAGGCTCTCCTTGGCGCTCTCCCGCCGGTAGTAGGTGGCCATGGAGAGCACCCCCCCAGCGGCGAGGGCCAGCATCAGCAGCAGGGCCCGCCGCACCCAGACGTTCTCCTGCCTGGAATCCCGGGCCCAGGCGAGGAAGGCCAGCAGGCCGCAGAGCACCAGCCCGAGGGGCAGCTCGAAGAGGCTGTGGAAGATGCGGGGGGCGATGAGCCCCGCGAACACGCCGCCCAGGGCCCCGCCGATGGAGAGGCAGAGGTAGAAGCCCGTGAGGTGCCGGGGATGGGGGCGCAGGCGGGCCAGTTCGCCGTGACCGGCCATGCAGACGATGAGCAGGCCGGCCGAAAAGAGCGGCACCTGCACCCGCACGGGGGCATGGGCGAAATCGCGGCTCAGCATGAGGCCCATGGCGATGAGGGCGGGACCCAGGAGGCCCAACCACGCCGTGCGGAAGTACCAGCGGGGGTGCTCGAAGGTGAGGATGAAGCTGAGCAGGTAGAGGCAGAGGGGCAGCACCCACAGGAAGGGGATGGGCGCCACGTTGGTGCTCAGGTGGCTCGTCACCGAGAGCAGCAGGAGGCTCGGCACGAAGGCCAGCGCCACCCAGAACACGCGCAAGCCCACTCCGGGTGCGGGGCCGTCCGCCACCTCCTCGTGTGGGGCCCCATCGGGCAGCACGCGGGCTCGCCAGGCCATGGTGAGGGCGCAGGCCACATAGGCTGCGAACGTGATCGTCCACGCCCAGGCCTGGGTGGGGAGCACCAGGAAGGGCTCGATGAGCACGGGATAGCTGAGCAGGGCGAAGAGGCTGCCCGCGTTGGAAAGCGCGAAGAGCCGCCAGGGCTGCCATCCCGGCCGTTCCCTCGAGACCCAGGCCTGCACCAGCGGGCTCGTGGCCGACAGCAGCAGGTAGGGCAGGCCCACCGTGGCGAAGAGGAGGCCCAGGATCCGCAGGGTGGGGTCACCGGCCACCGTGGGCTTCCAGGACGGGCTGGGGCTCAGCGGCATGAGGAGGAGGCTGGCCACCAGGAGCCCCCCATGCACCAGGGCCTGGCGCCGCGCCGGCAGTTGCTGGAGGGCATGGGCGTAGCCGTAGCCCAGGAGGAGCATCACCTGGAAGAAGAGCATGCAGGCCGTCCACACCGCCGCCGAGCCCCCGAACCAGGGCAGGATCCGCTTCGCCAGCAGGGGCTGCACCTGGAAGAGCAGGAAGGCCCCCAGGCCCACCATCGTGCTGGGCAGGAACAGGGAAGGAGCGGCCGCGGGACGCGCCGGAGCATCGGTCATGGATCACCTGAGGGGTGGTTCCAGGATGACAGGATCAGGCCGGGGGCTGCAGGCCTCCGGTCTCCCGCCTATTCCTTCTCCAGCATCCCGTAACGAGCCACGATGCGCTTCTCACCACTCTCGGCGAAACGCACGGTGTAAGTGAGCATGTCGCCGCGCCCCGAAGCGCCGGTGATGACGCCGCGGCCGAAGCGGGGGCTGCGCACGCGGGTGCCCACGGGCCAGGCATCGCCGGGCACCGGCGGCTCAGGGGGCGGAGGCGGCTCCTGGGGGTTCTCGGCGGGTTCGGAGGGGGCCTGAGCCTTCACTTGGCTGAACATGGAGCGGATGCGGTTCAGCTCCCCGGCCACGGAGACGCCACCCCCGCCCCGGGCCGGGGGCGGCGTCCAGCCGCCCTGCCCCGCCTGGAACATCTCCGTGCCCCAGCGGATGGGCTGGTCGAGGGCCTCCGTAGGCACCTCCTTCAGGAAGCGGCTGGGCATGCCCAGGGTGGGCGGTCCGCCAAAGGCCGCCCGGCGGCGGGCGCCGCTCATGAAGAGCCTGCGCTGGGCCCGGGTGATGGCCACGTAGAAGAGGCGGCGTTCCTCCTCGAGGCCATCGTCCTCCTTGGCCATGCGGTTGGGGAAGACGTCCTCCTCCATGCCCACGAGGAACACCGTGGGGAACTCCAGCCCCTTGGCGCAGTGGATGGTCATCATGGTGATGCGCGCGTCCTGTTCCACTTCATCGGCATCGGCCATGAGTGTGATGCGGTCCAGGAAGCCATCCAGGCCCAGGCCGTCCAGCTCGCTGGCGGCATTGAGGAACTCCTCCAGGTTCTCGATGCGGCCCTTGGCCTCCAGGGTGTCCTCGTCCACGAGGGCCTGCAGGAGGCCGCTCTCGTGCAGCATCCAGCGGATGAATCCGGATAGGGGCTGGGCCCGGCGCTCCCCCTCGGCCTTGGCGAAGAGGTCGTGGAAGCGCAGCATCTCCCGCTGGCTCCGGCCCGTGAAGACCTTCTCCTTGAGCAGCACCGCCACGCCCTCGATGGGCGTGCCGTTCTCGGGGATCGCGGCTTCGATCTTGGCCAGCGTCGTGGGCCCGATGCCTCGGCTGGGCGTGTTCACGCAGCGGCGGAAGGAGGTGAGGTCGAAGGGGTTGGCGGCGAGCCGCAGGTAGGAGATGAGGTCCTTGATCTCCTGGCGCTCGTAGAACTTCGTGCCGCCCACCAGCTTGTAGGCGAGGTTGGCACCGCGCAGGGCCTCTTCCAGCGGCCGGCTCTGCCAGTTGGCCCGGTAGAGGATGGCCACGCGGCCCTCGGGATCCGCCGAGCGTTCCTCCCGGATGCGACGGGCCACATACTCGGCCTCGGCGCGACCATCGTCCATGAGCCGGAAGGAGAGCCGCTCCCCCTGGCCCAGGTCCGTCCAGAGCGTCTTGCCCAGGCGCTGGCTGTTGTTGGCGATGACGGTGCTGGCCGCATCCAGGATGGCCTGGGTGCTGCGGTAGTTCTGCTCCAGCTTGATCTGCTTGGCGCCGGGGAAATCCCGCTGGAAGTCGAGGATGTTCCGGATGTCGGCGCCGCGCCACCCGTAGATGGACTGGTCCTCGTCACCCACCACGCAGAGGTTCTTGTGGAGGCCGGCCAGGTGCTGCACCAGCTTGTACTGCGCGTAGTTGGTGTCCTGGTACTCGTCCACGAGCACGTGCCGGAACTTCTGGGCGTAGGCCTCCTGCATCACCGGCTCCCGCAGCAGGCGCTCGGCGTGGAGCAGGAGGTCGTCGAAATCGCAGGCCTTATGGCTGGTGAGGCCCTTCTGGTAGAGGGCGTAAGCCTCCAGGGTCTTGCGGGTCCACGCATCCACGGCGTCTTCCTGCGCCTCTTCGGGCAGCAGGCAGCGGTTCTTCCAGTCGCTGATGCACTCCAGCACCTTGCGGGGGTGGAACTGCTTCTCGGAGAGCTTCAGTTCGGCCAGCACCTGCTTGATGAGGCTCTTCTGGTCGCTGGGGTCGAAGATGACGAAGGACTTGCCCACGGGGGTGCGATCCCCCTCCCGACGCAGCAGGCGGGTGCAGAAGCTGTGGAAGGTGCTCACCCAGAGCTGCTCCACGGGCACGGACACCAGGCGCGCCACGCGCTCCCGCATCTCCTCGGCGGCCTTGTTGGTGAAGGTCACGGCCAAGATGCTGGAGGGGTGCACGCCCTCCTCCTCCACCAGCCAGGCGATGCGCCGGGTGATCACGGTGGTCTTGCCCGAGCCGGCGCCCGCCAGGATGAGCAGGGGCCCCTTCACGTGTTGCACCGCCTCCTGCTGGGGCGGGTTCAGGCCCCGGAGGAGCGGGTGATCGAGCTGGGCATCCATCCTTCGATGATACCCCGCGGACTCCGGGTTCCCCGGAGCCCGCTCAAGGCTGGATGGCCTTGCCCTTTTCGGCCTTGCGTACCACCTCGGTGACCATGGCGAGGGCCTCGGCCTCGGAGAGCCGGTCCTTGAAGGCGGGCATGGCCTTCCCGAAGAAGATGCCCTTCAGGATGGTCTTCGCCAGCTTGGCGTCCTGCTTCTCCGCCATCTCCTTGCGGTTGGTGAAGTCCTGGCCCTTGAGGCGCTTGCCGTCGGGCCCCACGGCGCTGCCATCGGCTCCGTGGCAGCGGGCGCATTCGCCCACGTAGAAGGCCCGCAGCGCCGCGGCTTCCTTCGCCGGCGCTTGGCTGAACACGGGGAGGGAGACGGCGGCGAGGACCAGCAGGAGGGGTCGCATGGGGGCTCCTAGTTTTTGCGGGCGGCCATGGGCCGCAGGATCTCGGTGACGAGGCGCTTGGCGTCCTCCTCGGTGAGGCTGGCGCCGAAGGCGGGCATTTCACGCTTGCCCTTGAGGATGGCCTTCACCATATCCGCATCCGGGGTTTTGGCCTGCCACCGATGATCGGCCAGATTCCGACCGGCCAGCCGGAGCCCGAGGGGGGAGCGGGCGGCCCCATCCGGGCCATGACACTCCGCGCAGGCCCGACGGTAGAACAGGGCCAGGTCCTTCCGGGGCGTCTGGGCCGCCGACAGCGTTCCGGCAAGGAGCATCAACATCACGGACATCCGGCCTCCAGGGTCGATCCCCATTATGCCGGCCTTGCGGTAGCCTGGACCTGCGCCCCCATGGCGGAATGGCAGACGCAGCGGACTTAAAATCCGCAACCTGCAAGGGTGTCCCGGTTCGACCCCGGGTGGGGGCACCAGTTCCAAGCACCCGGGTTCCGCGAACCGGGACACGGGGTGATGCTCACCCCGGCGGGGGCCGGCATCCCGCGCGGCCGCTGCCGCGCCGGAAGCCACCCGCCTGGGCTTCGCCCGTTCGACCCCGGGTGGGGGCACCAAGATCCCCGGGCGCGAGGTCGGATCGGAGCCCATATTGGGGCTGCATCCGGAGGTTCCCATGCGCTTCCATGTGCCCCGGTTCCACCACCCGCTCCACGACCCGGTCTGGATGGAGGAAGCCGGTTGGATCCTCTTCTTCCTGGCCGCCCTCCTGGCCATGCTCCTCTGGCCGGGGCTGCGGGGCTGAATTCAGTCGGGGTTGACCGTGAGGTAGGCGACGTATCGCCGGTCGTCTTCCAGGACGTGGTTCTTCAGCCAGGCCGCGAGAAAGGCGTGGAGATTGGGGAGGGCGTCCTCCCCCCTGGCCTCCGCCTCCTGGGCCAGCAGGGAGAGCTGTTTGCGGAAGCGCAAGTGTCCTGCCCGGTGGGCCTCCAGGTGGGGATAGGCCACCTGCCCCATCCGTTCCTCCTCATGGCGGAAGTGGTTCTCCGCGTAGAGCACCATCTCCGCGAGGCATTCCCGCCAGATCCCGGGGTGCGCCCGGACCTCACCCTCCACCTCGGACAGCCGATTGATGAGCGCGATGAGGCCTTGATGTTCGTGATCGAGCAAATCGTCCCCGACGCTCCAGTTGGGTGACCATTCGATCCGTGCCAATGCCGCCTCCCGGGGCTTACCCCCTGGGACCTCATCGGACTCCGGGGCTTCGATCTTGCGTCGCGGTGGTTTCCGGGACCCCGGATGGATCCGGAGCCGGGAGATCCCGGGTCACGGCCCGCACCACGATGTGCCCTTGGGCGTCGGTTTCACGCACATAGATCAGGGAACGTTCAATGCCGCGGGGCATGGCGGGCCTCAAAGGACGGGTTGCCTTTGGGATGCCCGCTCCCCGGGAAATGTTCCATCGCCTAGCCTGAGATGAGCACCTTGCCGACCCGCCCGGCGGTCTGGGCTTGGGCGACGGCGTCCCGCCACCGTTCCATGGGGTGGATGCCGGCGACCGGACAGACCACTTTCCCCTCGGCCATGCAGGCGAGCAGGGCCCGGCACACCTCATCCCGCTCCGCCTTGGGGGTTCGCCGCTTCCAGTCCGTGAGCCAGAAGCCCCGAACGGTGACCGTGCGGAAGATGAGCTGACCGCCCGGCAGCTGCAGGGGCTCCATGCTCAGGGCCCCGTAGACGAGCATCGTGGCCCCGGGCCGGAGCAGCTTGACCATCTCCCCCCCCAGGGTCCCGCCCACGGCATCCACGGCGGCGTCGGCCCCCCGAGGCAGGAACGCGGCGGCGTGGTCGGGCCAGCGGGGATCTTCGGTGCAGACCACCGCATCCGCCCCGAGGGCCAGCAGTTCCATCACCTGCTCCGGGCGGCGCACCAGGTTCACCGTGCGGAAGCCCATCACCTTGCCCACCTGGATCAGAGCCCGGCCCACGATGGATCCGGCCGCGCTCTGGAGGAGCACCTGCCCTCGCCCCAGGCCCAGCTGGTGGGCCATGATCCAGGCCGTGAGCGGGTTCACGATGACCTGGGCCGCCTGGTCATCGGCGAGCCCTTCGGGAACCCGCACGAGATTGTCCGCGGAAGTCACCAGGGCCTCGGCCCAGGTGCCCTGGGCGCCCAGGGGCACGACCCGGTCCCCGGGAGCCCACCCCGTGACACCCTCCCCCAGGGCCTCCACGAGGCCGAGCCCCTCCAGGCCCGCCGTGGCCGGCAGCTCCGGCATGCGGCCGTAGACCCCCTGGATCTGCAGCAGATCCGAAGGGTTGATGGGACGCAGCACCATGCGCAGGCGCACCTCGCCCGGGCCCGGCACCGGGGAAGACACCTCGCGGAGCTCCAGGGCCTCGAGGGGCTGGCCGGGTGCGGAGATACGAAGGGCGCGCATGGGGCATGGTACGGCGATCCCGCCCCTCCAGGTCCCCAGATGGCCGGACAGCCCCGCCCGCCGAATCCCTTGCGTTACGAGGCTAAAAGCCCATATTTTCCCTCCTTGGAGCAATTGCCAAGGGACTCGGGGCCTTTCTGGCGTTATCCTGAATCCTTACATCAAGGAACCTTCCGCATGACCGTCCTCCGCCCCTGCGTGTCCGCCCTCGTCTTGCTCCTCACGCCCCTGGCCGCCCAGGAGCACACCTCGGAGGCGGTGGAACGCGCCTTCTTCCAGAAAGGGAAGACCCCGACGGACGTGCGCTTCGGCCTCTCCTTCGGCATGGCCCAGGCCACCAATGCCGACACCAAGGAAGACCTCGCCAGCTCGGGCCGGGGCGCGGATCTGAGCATGGCGTTGGATTTCCCCCTCCATAACCACCTGGTCCTCGGCGCCCGGCTAGGCGGCATCTGGTTCCGGGAGCGCAGCCAGCCCTTCACGCCCCTGCCCACCTACACCGTCACCCAGCAGACCAAGGGGTTCTACCTCGGCTTCGAAGGCAAGTACTTCATCACGGATGCCAACGCCCTGCGCGGCCCCTATGTCACCGCCGCCGCCCAGTGGACCCGTTGGAAGAAGTACCTGGGACTCGACTACCAGGGGAACAACTACGGCGACGGCGAGTCCATGGACAAGACCGCCTTCACGCCCGTGGTGGGCCTGGGTTGGCAGTTCAACCGCGTGGTCGGCGTGGATGTCCGGTTCACCCGCAGCCGCTTCCGCGAGGAGTATGACTATTTCGCCGGCTATTCGAAGGACTGGAACCTCGACCACGTCACCGTGGCCCTGGTCCTGCGGGGCGGCGGCAAGCACCTAGTGGACTGATCCCGTCTGGGCGTGCTCGGTCTTGTAGGCCTTCAGATCCGCCACGATGACGAAGCTGAGGATCACCAGCAGGGTCCAGCTGTGGACCTTCCCGAAGGAGACCGGGCGCCAGCCCATCCGCTGATCCGGATAGGCCCAGGCCCCGCCGCGGGTGGCGATGTTCTCGGCCACCCACACGAAGAACCCGATGAGGACGAAGCTGAGGGCCAAGGGCAGCCAGCGTCTCGCCGTCACCACGGTGAAGCGCACCCGCGCCCTCCAGAACAGCGCCACCACCGCCGCTGACAGTGGCCAGCGCAGATCCCACAGGAAATGGTGGGTGAAGAAGTTCAGATAGATGGCGAGGGCCAGCCCCAGGCTCCACCGGGCGGGCGGCATCGCCACCAGCTCCAGGTCGAAGATGCGCCAGGCCTGCATCATGTAGCTCGCCACGGCCGCGTACATGAAGCCCGAGTAGAGGGGCACCCCCCAGAGCTTCGTGAAGGCGGCTTCCGGATAAGCCCAGCTGTGGATGGACGGGTGGGTTTTGAACAGCTCCAGGAGCAGGCCCGCGACGTGAAAGAGGCTCAGTGTCTTCACCTCGTCCCAGGTCTCCACCTTCAGAAGCAGGAGCAGGGCCTGAAGGGCCAGGGTGCAGAGCAGGATGAAGTCATAGCGGGGCAGGCCCGGCACGTGCACCAGGCGCGACAGGACGAGGATGACGAAGAAGCCCCCGGCGAACACGCAGGCCCGGGCCTCCTTGAAGCCGAAGGTGAGGAACTCGTGGAGCCAGGGCATGAGGTCCAGGGAACCATGGAATGAAGTCCTCCAAAAAGGGAGGGGTCCGATGACCCCTCCCACGATTGAGGTTGGTTCCCCCTAATTCCGCAGCGGCTTGCCCTTGGTCAGGATGCTGTCCATGCGGGCCTGGGTCTTCTCGTAGCCGCAGAGGCGGGCGAAGGCCTGGCGCTCCAGCTCGAGGATGCGCTCCTCGGTGACCTCCTGGACCACGCTGACATCGCCGCCGCAGAGCACGTGGGCCAGCTCGCCCATGATGATGGCGTCGTGCTCGCTGGCGAGGCCCTGGAGCTGGAAGTCCTTCACGGCCAGCTTCAGCGCCGTCTCGCCGCCGAGGCCCGGCAGGCGGAAGGTGCGGGGCTCCACGGGCTTGAAGTCCGCGGCCATGGCCAGCACCCGCTGCTTGGCGTCGTGCAGCAGGTGGGCGTGGTTCATGACGCGGGTGTCCGTGCGGCGGAAGAAGCCGTTGCGCTGCGCCTCGTCGAAGGAGGTGTTCACGTGGGCCGTGCCGATGAACTGGAAGGCGGCCTTCACCTTGGGCATGGGACCCAGCTCGCCCTTGGCCTTCATGGCGTCCTCCATGCGCAGGAGCATCTGGAGGCAGCCGCCGCCGGCGGGGATCACGCCCACGCCCACCTCCACGAGGCCCATGTAGGTCTCGGCGGAGCCCACGGTGGCCTGGCAGGCCAGGGTCACCTCGCAGCCGCCCCCCAGCACCAGCTGGAAAGGGGCCGACACGGTGGGGAACGGGGCGTAGGTGAGGCCCCGGGCCGCGTACTGCAGGCGCCGGGCGGCCTCTTCGATGAGGTCGAACTGCTTGTCCCGGGCGGCGTTCAGCACGAACACGAGGTTGGCGCCGGCGCTGAAGACCTTGCCCTGGTTGCCCACGATGAGGCCCTTGAACTTGCCGGGGATGTGCTTCTGGACGGCGTCTTCCATCAGCATCACGATGCCGTCGTCCAGGGCGTTCATCTTGGTGCGGAAGCTGAGGCAGGCCACGTCATCGCCCACGTCGATGAGCTGGGCGCTGCTGTTCTCGGCGATGACCTTGCCGCGCCCCTCCTCCCGCTTGAGGATGAGGATCCGCTTGTCCTCCAACACCGGCACCATGGTGAGGGTGGCCGGGTCCAGCTGGGCCACGGGCACGCCGTATTCCATGCGGTAGAAGCTCGTGATGCCCTTGGCGAGCATCTGCTCGACCAGGGCCGGCACGGGCCGCTCCTCGTAGCGCAGGCGGGCCACGACGCGATCCACGCCCAGCGCGTCCCACAGCTCGAAGGGCCCCAGCTCGAAAGCGAAGCCGTTGCGGATGGCACGGTCCACGTTCAGGGGCAGGTCCGTCACTTCGCCCAGCCGGTTCACGGCGTAGATGAGGTTGTCGGCCACGCAGCGCCAGGCCAGGCGGCCGGCTTCGCTGTCGGAGGTGAAGAGGGCGCGCACCCGCTCCACGGGTTCATCGATGCCCTTGAGCTCCTTGAGGAGGGGCCAATCCTTCTTCTCCTGGGCCACGTAGGTCTTGGTGGCGGGGTCCAGGCGCAGGAAGAGCTTCTTGCCATCCGGGCCCTTGTCCTTCTTGAAGAAGCCCTGCTTGGTCTTGTTCCCCAGGTATTTGTTATCGAGCATCCACTGCAGGAACTCGGGGAACTTGAAGGTGTCGCGCACCTCATCGTTGGGGCAGAGGTCGTACACGTTCTTGGCGGTGGCGGCCATGATGTCCACGCCCGCCAGATCGGCGGTGCGGAAGGAGGCGCTCTTGGCCCGGGCCGCGGCGTCGCCCAGCACGGAGTCGATGACCTCGAAGGGGATGTTCTCCTTCAGGGCCAGGTGCAGCACGCTCATGATGCCGTGGATGCCGATGCGGTTGCCGATGAAGGTGGGGCTGTCGAAGGCCGGGACGACCTCCTTGCCGAGCGCCGTCTCCAGCCAGTCGCGGAAGGCCGCGGCCTCACCCTCGGCCACCTCGGGCCCCTTCACGAACTCCAGCAGGCGCAGGTAGCGCACGGGGTTGAAGAAGTGGGTGATGACGAAGCGGCTGCGGAAGCCGGCGGAGCGGCCCTCCACCAGCAGCTTGAGGGGGATGCCCGAGGTGTTGGAGCTCACCCAGGCGCCGGGCTTCAGCACGGTCTCCAGGCGCTCATAGAGGGCCTGCTTGATCTTCAGGTCCTCCTTCACCACCTCCACCACCCAGTCGCACTCCTTGAGCCGGTCCAGGTGGTCCCGCAGGTTGCCCGTGCGGATCCGCTTCAGGTGCGACTCGTGCATCATCAACGCGGGCTTGCTCTTCTTGAGCCCCGCCAGGGCACCCTCCGCCAGCTTGTCGGGCGCCGCCTCGTCGATGACGATGTCGAGCAGCTCCACCTGCAGGCCCGCAGACGCGCAATGCGCCGCGATGCCGGAGCCCATGACCCCGGAGCCCAGCACCGCTACTTTTTTGATTTCCATGACCAACCTCCGGCTTTCCTTGGTGTCTTGGTGTCTTGGTGGTTGGCTTCAGATTTTTTCGATGACCGACGCGATGCCCTGCCCGCCACCGATGCACATGGTGGCGAGCCCATACTTACCGCCATCCGTCTCGAGTCGGTTCAAGAGCGTCGTGATGATGCGCGCGCCGCTGGAGCCGAGCGGATGCCCGAGCGCCACGGCCCCGCCCCAGGCGTTCACCTTCGCGGGATCGAACTTGCCCTCGCGGATCACGGCGAGGCTCTGGGCGGCGAAGGCCTCATTGAGCTCCACGGCGTCGATCTGGTCCAGGGTCAGGCCCAGGCGCTCCAGCACCTTCTTGGTGGCGGGCACGGGGCCGATGCCCATGCGGTCGGGGGCGCAGCCGGCCACGGCGCCCTGCAGGATGCGGGCGCGGGGCTTCAGGCCCAGGGCCTTGGCGGTCTCCTCCTCCATGACCACGAGGAAGGCGGCGCCATCGGTGATGGGGGAGCTGTTGCCGGCGGTGACGCTGCCGTCCTTGATGAAGGCGGCCTTGAGCTCGCCCAGCTTCTCCAGGGAGGTGTCGGCGCGCACGCACTCATCCTGACTGAGGGTCACGGGCTTGCCGTCGAGGCCCTTGGTCTCGAAGGTGACCACTTCCTTGGCGAACTTGCCATTGGCCCAGGCGGCGGCGGCCTTCTGGTGGCTGTGGTAGGCGAACTCGTCCTGCTCACGACGGGTGATCTTGTAGTCGGCCGCGAGGTTCTCCGCGGTGACGCCCATGCCGCAGTAGGCCTCGGGGAAGGTGGCCGTGAGCTCGGGATCCACGGAGGGGTTGAAGCCCATCATGGGCACCTTGCTCATGCTCTCCACGCCGCCCGCGAGGTACAGGGTGCCGACGCCCGTCTGGATGGCCCGCTGGGCCATGAGCACCGTCTCCTGGCTGGAGCCGCAGAACCGGTTGATGGTGGCGGCGGCGGCGGTGATGGGAAGGCCGGCCTTGAAGCTGATGAGGCGGGCCATGTTCATGCCCTGTTCGCCCTCGGGCATGGCACAGCCCACGAGCACGTCCTCCAGCGCCGACCAGTCCTTCAGCAGGGGCTTGAGCGCCTCGATCACCACGGCGCCCAGCTTCTCGGGACGGGTGGCCGCGTAGGCCCCCTTCACGCCCCTGCCCTGGGGCAGCCGCTTGGCTTCGACGATGACGGCGTTCTTGAGCGTGGACATGGTTCCTCCGATTCGGGGTGTCAGCCTGGGGATATCCGGGAAGGCTATCAAGGGGACGCGGGACGCGCAGCGGTTACCAGCGGTCAACGCCGGTGCCTCCCTTGTCGACCCCAGGTCAGGATTCGCGAGTTCCGGCAGAATGGCTCAGGAGGCCCGATGTTCGAGGCTCAGCGGGATGCGGCGGTGGAAGCGGCGAAGGCGGGCGGGGCCATCCTCATGGGCCACTGGCGCCAGCTGGATCCCGCCACGGTGCAGGAGAAGACGAAGAACGACCTCGTGAGCATCGCGGACCGGGAGAGCGAGGCCGCCATCCACGCCGTGCTGGAGCAGGCCTTCCCCCAGTACGGCTGGCTGGGCGAGGAGACCGGGGCCGCCGGGGATGCCGAGCGCAAATGGATCGTGGATCCCCTGGACGGGACCTTGAACTTCGTCCAGGGCTTCCCCCAGTGGTGCGTGTCCATCGCCCTCTGGGATGCCGAGGGCCCCGCCGTAGGCGTGGTGTGGGACCCCCTCAAGGGCGACCTCTTCGTCGCCACCCGGGGGGATGGCGCCACCTGGAACGGCCGCCCCATGCAGGTCTCCGCCCACCCCGGACTGGACGGGGCCTTCCTGGCCACGGGCTTCGCCTACCAACTGGGGGACCGCTACCCCCGGTGGCGGGAGTCCCTGGACCGCATCTGGCCCCGGGCCAAGGCCATCCGCCGCGCCGGCAGCGCGGCCCTGGACCTGGCGCATACGGCCGCGGGCATCTACGACGGGTTCTGGGAAATGGGCCTGCAACCCTGGGACCTCGGCGCCGGCGTGCTGCTGGTGAGCGAGGCCGGCGGTCTGCTCAGCGATTGGGATGGCGGGGAGGGCTGGACCACCACCGGCAACCTGGTGGCGGGATCGCCCGGCGTGCAGCAGGGCCTGCTGGCCACCCTCCGGTAACCCGCCCCTTTGCACGGCGGCCCCCGCCGGTATATCTGCGATGCTGAAGGGACGCACCTCCCGGAGCCCTGATGCGCACCCTCGCCCTCCTGGCCGCCCTCGCCCTTCCCGCCATGGCCCAAGCCCCCCTCCCCGAATCCCTCCTGCGCCCTGGCGCCGACGTGCACAGCGCCGCCCACCTGGGCGGGCCCACGGTGCGGCACCTGGATCTGGATCTGAAGGTGGACTTCGCCACCCACCGCCTGGGCGGGACGGCCACCTGGGCCCTGAAGGCAGTACCGAAAGCCGCCACCACCCTGAACCTGGACGGGCGGGATTTGGAAATCCAGGCCGTGAGCACCAGCCGCGATGCCAAGGCCTGGCGTCCGACCCCCTACAAGGTGGTGGCCGTGTCCAGCGCCCTGGGCCAGCGCATCGAGGTGAAGGTACCCAAGGGCCACGGCCACGTGCGCCTGGCCTACCGCACCAGCGACCACGCCGGGGGCCTGCAGTGGCTGGAGCCCGCCCAGACCGCCGGCAAGCGGCACCCTTTCCTCTTCACCCAGGCCCAGGCCATCCAGGCCCGCAGCTTCGTGCCCTGCCAAGATGGCCCCTCGGTGCGCATCACCTTCACGGCCCGCTTCCACACGCCGAAGGAGCTGCGGGCCCTCATGGCCGCGGACTTCGACCGCGCGGCACCCCGGAACGGCGACTACCGGTTCCACCTGGATCAGCCGGTGCCCAGCTACCTGCTGGCCTTCGCCGTGGGGGACCTGGACTTCCAGCCCCTGGGCACCCGCACCGGCGTGTGGGCCGAGCCCTCCATGCTGGCGAAATCGGCCAAGGAGCTGGAGGACACCGAGGCCATGGTGAAGGCCACGGAGACCCTCTACGGGCCCTACGCTTGGGGCCGCTACGACCTGCTGATGCTGCCGCCTTCCTTTCCCTTCGGCGGCATGGAGAACCCCAAGCTCACCTTCGCCACCCCCACCATCCTCGCGGGCGACAAGAGCCTGGTGAGCCTCGTGGCCCATGAGCTGGCCCACAGCTGGAGCGGCAACCTCGTCACCAACGCAACCTGGCGCGACTTCTGGCTCAACGAGGGCTTCACCACCTATGTGGAACGCCGCATCCTCGAGGCCGTGTACGGTCGCAAGCTCGCGGAGATGGAGGCCGTGCTCGGGGCCCAGGACCTGAAGGAAGATATCGCCCACGTGGACCCCGCCTATCGCCCCCTGCTCCCGGCCATGGGCGAACACGATCCCGACGACGCTTATTCCCGCATCCCCTACGAGAAGGGCGCCCTCCTGCTCCGCCGCCTCGAAGAGGCCTATGGACGGCCCGCCTTCGATACCTGGCTCCGATCCTGGTTCCGGGACCATGCGATGCAGAGTGTCACCACCTCCGAGTTCCTGAAGCATGTGCGGGAGCACCTCCTGACCCAGGCGCCGGAGAAGGCCCCCGACCTCGCCGCCTGGCTCACGGAGGGCACCTTCCCCGCCGACGCCCCCCGGCCCGAGAGCCCCGCCTTCGCCGCGGTGGAAGCCCAGGCCCGGCGCTGGTCCGAAGGGGAAGGGCAACCGCCGAAGCCCGGCCAGCCCGCAGGCTACGACATGGACAGCGCCAAGCGCCTCATCGATCCCACCGGCTGGACCACCCAGGAGTGGCTGCACTTCCTCCGCGTGCTGCCCCGCCTCCAGCAGACCCCCATGGCCGCCCTGGACCGCGCCTTCCACCTCACGGACACGGGCAATGCCGAGATCGCCCACCAGTGGCTGCTCATGGCCATCCGCTCCGGATATGAGCCGGCCTGGCCGCGCCTGGAGCGCTACCTCGTGGAGATCGGGCGCCGCAAGCTCATCGTGCCCCTCTACCAGGCGCTGCTGGCGACCCCGGAGGGCACGGTCCGCGCGAAGGCCATCTACGCCCGGGCGCGGGCCGGCTACCACCCCATCGCCCAGGCCACCCTGGACGGCCTGCTCAAGGGCAAGTGAGTCGCGAGCGCCTGACCTTCCCGTGACGGGGGACCGCCATCCTCGCGCTGCGCGGCTCCCGCTTCGCGGGGAATCGGGTCCAGCTCGCCCCAATCCGTCCGATTGGCCACGCCGATGGAACCCCTCACCCCGCCGATATCCATTTGGCCCTTGTCATCAGCTCCCAGTCGAATAGCTTCGAACTCATGACCAAGCACCGACAAAAGGCAGGCTGGAGCTACTGGGCCATCTGGATCCTGGTGGGCCTCTACTTCGCCGCGCTCGATTTCTCGGGGACTCCCGCCCTCCGGAACCACCCCCTCCGCATCCTCGTGGTGGACGTGACCCTCCACCTCACCTGGGGTGCCATGGTGCTGGGCGTGCTCCGGAACCTGGATCGCATCCCCATGGGCGGCCTCGCGGATGTGCGCCGCTGGGCGCTCTACCTCGCCCTCAGCCTGGGCATGACCTTCCTGGGAGTGGTGGTGGCCTTCGCCATCCTCGAGGCCATGGGCGGCCCCTTGGATCCCCTCCCCGGCGGCCTGTTCACCCGCTTCTGGGCCTGGCACTGGAAGGTGTTCCACATGGCCTTCGTGGAATTCCTCATGGCCATCGGCGCCTGGGTGGCCTTCGACTTCTACCATCGCTACCGGGAGCGGGAGCTGGCCGCCAGCAACCTCGAGGTGGAATTGGCCCGCGCCCAGCATCAGGCCCTGCGGATGCAGCTCCAGCCCCACTTCCTCTTCAATGCGCTCAACACCATCAATTCCCTCATCCGGGTGGAACCCGAGCAGGCCGAGCAGATGGTCACGCGGCTGGGCGACCTCCTCCGCTACACCCTGGAACAGAGCGGTCCCCAGG
Organism: Holophagaceae bacterium; assembly: GCA_035254125.1. Taxonomy (GTDB): domain Bacteria; phylum Acidobacteriota; class Holophagae; order Holophagales; family Holophagaceae; genus JAFDVN01. The sequence continues at coordinate 46,178 of DATFAX010000073.1, forward strand.
AAGTCACCTTGCGGCAAGAGCTCTTGGTGCTCAATTGCTACCTGGACATCCAGCGGCAGCGCTTCGGGCCCAAACTGGGCGTGGTCATCGCCTGCCCCGACGAACTGCTCCCCGCCCTGGTGCCCAACCTCCTCCTCCAGCCCCTCGTGGAGAACGCCTTCAAACACGGCCTGGGCCAGCGATCCCGGGAGAGCTGCCTCCTCATCCACGTTTCCCTCCGGGGCGAGATGCTGCGACTCGAGGTGGAGGACAACGGGCGCGGGCTCGGGACCAACCCCGTTCGCGAGGGGATCGGCCTCACCAACACCCGCAGCCGACTGGCGGCCCTCTACGGCGACCAGCAGGCCTTCGAATTGCTCAACGCCCCCAAGGGCGGCGCCCTGGCCCGGGTGGAGCTCCCCCTCCATTGGAAGCCCCTCGACCCCGAGGCCGACCTCGCCGCCATGACCCATCCCGTCCCCGCCCCCCGCCTGCGGCCCCGCGCGGTCAGCTGAAAGCAACCCCATGACCTATCGCACGCTCATCGTCGATGACGAGCCTCCGGCCCGTCTGCGCATCCGGGCCCTCCTCGCCGACGAGAAGGACATCGAGATCGTGGGCGAGGCCGAGGATGGCCCCTCCGCCGTGGAGGCCATTGAACGCCTCCGCCCCGACCTCGTCTTCCTGGATGTCCAGATGCCCGAGCTGGACGGCTTCGGTGTCATCGAGGCCGTGGGCCCGGAGAAGATGCCCTGCCCCGTCTTCGTCACCGCCTACGCTCGGCACGCCCTCAAAGCCTTCGACGTGAACGCCGTCGACTACATCCTGAAGCCCTTCGACGCCGACCGGTTCCGCAAGGCGCTGGGGAAAGCCAAGGCCCGGCTGGGGGAGTCAGGGCCCGTCCAGGAGCGGCTGGAGAACCTGCTCGAGGATGTGCGGAAGACCGGCGAATATCCCGAGCGGATCCTCGTGAAGATCGGTGCCGGCCAGCAGCTGGTGAAGGTGGCGGACATCCACTGGATCGAGGCCGAGGACAATCACATCCGCCTGCACCTGGCCCAGGGCACCCACCTGATCCGCCACACCCTGCGCGAGTTCCTGAAGCGCCTGGATCCCAACCAGTTCCGGCAGATCCACCGCTCCACCATCGTGAACATGGCTCACATCCGGGAGCTGCAACCCTGGTTCCATGGGGACTACCTCGTGCATATGGTGGACGGCACCACCCTCACCCTGACCCGCACGCACCGCAGTGCGCTGTTGCAGGTCTGAAGGTGAAGGGGCCCGGGGATCTCCCCGGGCCCCTCTGGGCGGAGCGGATCCGACCTACCAGAGCTCGAGGGTCTTCTCGCCCTTGCAGCCGAAGGCCTCATGGAAGGCGCCCACCAGCTTGGCGGGCCCGAGCACCCGCTCCCGGATGGGGCTGTGCACGTCGGTCTTCACCTGCGTGTCGATCTCCTCGGGCCGCTGGTTGGTACGCCAGCCCTGGGCGAAGGCCACGAAGAAGCGCTGCTCGGGCGTGAGCCCCTCGCCCCCCGGCTGCGGCTTGCCGGCGGTGGCCAGCTTCCAGGCCTCGAAGCTCAGCTTGAGGCCGCCGATGTCCGCCAGGTTCTCGCCCAGGGTCTGCTTGCCCTGGATGTGGAGGCCCTTCAGGGGCTCGAAGGTGTCGTAGAGGGCCACCACCTCGCCGGTGCGGGCGGTGTAGGCTTTGCGGTCCGCCTCCGTCCACCAGTTCCGCAGGTTCCCCGCGGCATCGTACTGGCTGCCCTGGTCATCGAAGCCGTGCAGGATCTCGTGGCCGATGGTGGAGGCCAGCGCCCCGTAGTTGGAGGCGTCGTCGGCCTTCTCGTCGAAGAAGGGGGCTTGCAGGATGCCCGCGGGGAGGCAGATCTCGTTGAGGGTGGGCTCGTAGTAGGCGTTGTTGGTCTGGGGGGACATGCCCCATTCGGTGTGATCCACGGGCTTACCCAGCTTGCCCAGGCGGCGCTGGAACTCGAAGGCGCGGCCGGCCAACACGTTGAGCACGTGGGGCTGCCGGGACACGCTGAGTGCGCTGTAGTCTCGCCACACATCCGGATAGCCCACCTTCACGGCCATGGCATCCAGTTTCTTCAGCGCCTGTACCTTGGTGTCCTCCCCCATCCAGGGCGCCCGTTGGATGCTCTGGCGCAGGGCCTCCTTGTGCCACTTCACCATCTCCAGCACCTTCGCCTTGGCGACGGGGCTGAAGGCCCTGGCCACGTAGAGCTTGCCCAGGTCGAAGCCCAGGGCCTGATCCGTGGCCCGGAGCATGCGCTTCCAGCGGGGCAGCTGTTCCTCGGTGCCGTAGAGCACCTTGCCGAAGAACTCGAAGGAGGCCTGGTCGAAGGCCTTCGGGAGGGCGTGGGCGGTACCGTCGAGGAGGTGCCAACGCAGGTAGAGCTTCCAGTCCGCCAGGTTGCCCTTGGTGGCCAGGAGGGCGAAGTCCTTCAGGAATTCGGGCTGACCCACGAGCACCGCCTTCTCCCCGGCGGGGAGGCCCAGGGCACTGAAGTAGGTCTCCCAGGGGAAGCCCTTGCCCATGTGGGCCAGTTCGGGGCGGGCCACCTTGTGGTAGTTCTTCTCCGGATCCCGCAGGGCCTCCAGGGGCCGGGAGGCCGTGGCGAGCTTCGTCTCCAGGGCCATCACCCTCAGGGCCCCGGCCTTGGCGAGGGGCGCCTTGAGGCCGGAAAGCTCCAGCATGCGGGCCACGTGAGCCACGTAGGCCTTCCGCTGGGCCACGGTCTTGGCATCGGTGCGGAGGTAGTAGGCCCGCTCCGGGAGCCCCAGGCCACCTTGGCCCAACTGGCCGATCATGGCCGTGGCGTCCTTGTCGTCGATGCCCACCCCGAAACCGAAACCCACCCGGATGCCCACCTTGTGCATCTCGGCCAACAGGGGCGCCAGGTCCCGGGGGCCCTTGAGAGCCTCGATGCGATTGAACCAGGGCTTCAGGGGGGTGAGGCCCGCCGCCTCGATGGCCGCCTCATCCATGCCGGAAGCGTAGAAGTCGCCGATGCGCTGGGTGGCGGTGCCTGGAGCGGCCTTGGCGGCGGCGGAGGCCTCCAGGATCCCCTTCAGCAGGTTCCAGTTCCGCTCGTCGATCTCCTGGTTCACGCCGTAGGATCCGTAGGCCGCGGGAATGGGCTCCTTGTCGTAGGCCCCGCAGGCGAAGCGGTAGAAATCCTTGCAGGGGTCCACCGAGCGGTCCATGTAGACGGGATCCACGCCGAGGATGGGTCGGGCCTGCTGGGCCGACAGCGCGCCGCAGATCAGGGCGAGGGCGATGGGAAGGGCTTGGATGCGCATCGATGGGAACTCCACCTTCAGCATACGGAAAAGGGCCGGGGAGTTCCGTCCCCGGCCCCTTCTTCACAACAATTCATCCCCGGGGGAAGTCCCTACCAGATGCTCGGGCGCTGGGATTCCTCTCGCTTCATGGGCTGACCGTCCCCGCATCCGAAGGCGTCGAAGAACTCCGGCAGGTTGGACATGGGGCCCACCACGCGCTCATGACCGGGGCTGTGGGTATCGGTCTTCAGGCGAACGCTGAGGGCCTCGGGGCGGATGTGGTTGCGCCACACCTGGGCCGCGCCCAGGAAGAAGCGCTGTTCGCCCGTGAAGCCCTCGAGCACGGGCGCGGGCTGGGCCCCCAGGCTCTTCTTCCAGGCGGCGAACGCCACCTTCAGGCCTCCGAGATCGGCGATGTTCTCGCCCAGGGTGAGCTTACCGTTCACGTGCTCGCCCTTGAGGGGTTCGTAGGCGTCGTACTGCTTCACCACCAGATCGGCACGGCTCTGGTAGGCCTTGCGATCCGCATCCGTCCACCAGTTCTTGAGGTTCCCATCGGCATCGAACTGGCTGCCGCTGTCATCGAAGCCGTGGGTCATCTCATGGCCGATCACCCAGCCGATGGCCCCGTAGTTCACGGCCATGTCGGCCTTGGGATCGAAGAAGGGCGGCTGCAGGATGCCCGCGGGGAACACGATCTCGTTCATGGAGGCGTTGTAGTAGGCGTTCACGGTGGGCGGGGTCATGCCCCACTCGGTGCGGTCGATGGGCTTGCCCAGCTTGGCCAGGTTGCGTCGGGTCTCGAACAAGCGGGCCCGGCGCAGGTTGCCGTAGTAATCGTCCCGCTTCACGTCGAAGGTGTAGGTGCGCCAGTGATCCGGGTAGGCCATCTTCACGCCGAAGGCCTCCAGCTTGCGGATGGCCTGTTTCTTGGTTGCCTCGCCCATCCAGTCCAGTCCCTCGATGCGCTCCTTCAGCACGGCGCGCATGTTGGCCACCATGTCGAGCACCTTCTGCTTCGCTTCGGGACTGAAGGCCTTCTTCACGTAGAGCTGACCGAGGGCCTCGCCCAGGGTGCCATCCGTGGCGGCTTGGATGCGCTTCCAGCGCGGCTCCTGCTCTGGGGTGCCGTTGAGGAACTTGCCATTGAAGGCGAAGGACTCCTCCACGAAGGCCTTGGGCAGGGCGGCGGAGGCGGAGCGCAGCAGGTTCCACTTGAAGTACACGCGCCACTGCGGGGCCTGGACCTTTTGGGCCAGCTGGCCGAAGGCCTTGAAGAAGGAGGGTTGGCGCAGGTTCACTTCCGCCACCTGGGCGCCCCGGGCCTGGAAATAGGCCTTCCAGTCGAACCCGGGCGCCTCCGCCATGAGCTGATCGAGGGTGCGCTTGTTGTAGGTCTTGTTGGGATTCCGGTTCTCCACCCGGGACCAGGCGGCCTGCGCCAATTGGGTCTCCAAGTCGAGCACCATGCGGGCGTGGGCCTTCGCGAGTTCAGGCTTCTCCCCCGCCAAGCCGAAGACCCGGGCCACGTGGGCCTCGTATTCCGTGCGGATGCCGACGTTCTTCTTGTCCTGGAGCAGGTAGTAGTCGCGGTCCGGCAAGCCCAGGCCGCCCTGGCTCAGACTGCCCAGGTAGCGGGTGCTTTCCTTCGCATCTTGGCCCACGGAGAAGCCGAAGGCCCCGCCCAGGCCCAGGTTGTGGCTCTCACCCAGGAAGGCCGGGAGCCCCTGGAGGTCCTTGAACCCCTCGATGCGCTTGAAGTCGGCCGCCAGGGGCTTCAGTCCCAGCTTCTCGATGCGGGCCTCGTCCATGCCGGAGGCGAAGAAGTCGCCCACCTGCTGTTCGATGCTGCCCTTCTTCCAGTCCCGGCGGGGACTCGTTTCGTCGAGCACGGCCTTCACGTGGGCCCGGTTGCGCTCCATGAGCTCCTCGAAGGAACCCCAGCGCGCCTTGTCCGAGGGGATGGTATTGCGCTTCATCCATCCGCCGTTGGCGTAGGTGTAGAAGTCCTCGCAGGCCTTCACCGAAGGGTCGAGGTTCGCGGGGTCGAAGCCCAGGTTGGAGCCAGGTTTGCCCTGGGCCGCCAAGGTCAGGGAGAGGGCGCCCAAGGCGAGCTGGCGCAGGATGCGGGACATGGAGCCTCCGATGGGGGAACCCCCCAGTTTCGCCGGAAGCTGGTCCAAGGGACCACCGCTCGCCCCGAAGGAAGCTCCTTCCGCCCCGCCTCCAGGTGTGACGGCGGTCCTCCCCTCCTCAGCCCATCTTGGGGATGCACACGAAGGAGGCGACCATGCTGGCCCCCCACGAATCCAGGCTTCTCGAGACCCTCCGCGCCCTCCCCGAGGAGAAGCAGGCCCCCATGGCCAAGGCCTGCACCGAGCTGCTCATCCTCGCAGAACACAACCCCCGCTGCGCCGGCATCGGCGTGGACGGCTTCCCCTGCGGCTCCCCCAGTGACGAATGCGAGCGCTGCCACGTGCTGATGTCCGCCCTGGAATCCTTCGCCAAATCCTGACCCCGATCACAGACCGCATTGCGCGAGGCCGGCCATCCGGCCTCGCGCTGCGCCTTGAGACAGACGGCGCGTCTCAATCCGGAATTTCCGGTGGATTTATTCCATGTGATGAGCCGCACGGGCGGTGTGACAGCTTGCACAGGGACCAAGCCTGATCTTGGAGACCGAGGGTAACCCCATGGCCATTCCAGCATCCCAACGCCCCAAGCCGTTCCTGGAGCCCGAGTACTGCAAGGGCTGCCTCCGCTGCGTCGACGCCTGCCCCAAGGAGTGCATCACCGAGGGCCATGACATCAACGCCGCCACGGGTCTCGTGCCCGTGCATCTGGAACTGGACAACTGCAACGGTTGCCAGTTGTGCATCCAGGCCTGCCCCGAACCCTACGGCCTGCGGCCCCAGGCGGGCCCCGTGGCCACGGACGCGCACGGCGACTTCGACCTCGAGGATCCCAAGAACCTCTTCGGGGCCAAGGAGACCGGCGCCCCAGTGGCCCAGCCCAAGCCCGCGGAGGAGATCGACCTGCCCTTGGGCCAGCCCCTGGTGCTGAAGGGCACCTACGCCTCGGCCCTCGGCGCCCTGCTCGCCGGCTGCCGGCACGTCTTCGGCTACCCCATCACCCCCAGCACCGAAGGGGCCGAACTCATGGCCAAAGTGCTGCCCAAGCTGGACGGCGCCTTCGTGCAGGCCGTGAGCGAAGTGGCCGCCATCAACATGATGTATGGCTGCTCCGGCGCGGGCCTGCCCTGCATGACCTTCACCTCGAGCCCCGGCTTCAGCCTGATGCTGGAAGGCATCAGCTACATGATCGGCGCCGAACTCCCGGGTGTGATCGTCAACGTCATGCGCGGCGGCCCCGGCCTGGGCAACATTGCCCCCGAGCAGGCGGACCTCAAGCTCATGACCCGCGGCCTCGGCCACGGCAACACCCACGCCATCGTCCTCGCGCCCGCCACACCCCAGGAGATGCTGGACCTCACCCGCAAGGCCTTCGAGCTGAGCTTCAAGTACCGGAACCCGGTCGTGATCGCCGCCGACGGCTACCTGGGCCAGATGACCGGGGTGGTGAAGCTGCCCGAGACCATGACCAAGCCCGGCCTGCCCGAGTGGGCCGTGTGGGGCGATCGCGAGCACCGCGGGAACCTCGTGTGCTCCATCTTCCTCTCCGAGCCCGACCTGGAAGCCCACAACCTCAAGCTCCTGGCCAAATACGACGCCATGAAGACCGAGGCCCTGTACGACACCTACCGCACCGAGGACGCCGACGTGCTCCTCATGGCCTGCAACACCCCGGCCCGCATGGCCAAGGGTGCCGTGGAGGATCTTCGGGCCCAGGGCATCAAGGCCGGTCTCTTCCGCCCCATCACCATCTGGCCCTTCCCCATCGAGGGGCTGAAGCCTCTCCTGCCCCAGGTGAAGCGCCTGGTGATGGTGGAGGCCAGCCCGGGCCAGCTCGAGGACGAAGTCCGCCTCGCCCTCAGCCACGCCGGCCTCCCCTGCCCGCCGATCACCCCCGTGCAGCGCTATGGCGGCACCCTGCCCCAGCAAACCGAGATTGTCGCAGCCGTTGTGAAGGGAGGTGCCCGATGAGCGTCTTCTACGAGAAGTTCGAGCGCCACTCCCACGGCGAGGGCCTGAAGGGCCACAGCACGCACTACTGCCCCGGGTGCGGCCACGGCATCGTGCACCGCGAGCTGGCCGAGAGCATCGAGGCCCTGGGCATCCAGGATCGCACCGTGCTCGTGTCCCCCGTGGGCTGCTCCGTGTTCGCCTACTACTACTTCGACGTGGGCAACACCCAGGCCGCCCATGGTCGCGCCCCCGTGGTGGGCGTGGGCCACAAGCTGGCGAACCCCGAGAGCATCGTCATCTCTTACCAGGGCGACGGCGACCTCGCCTCCATCGGTCTGGCCGAAACCATCGCCACGGCCCAGATGGGCCTGCCCATCACCGTCATCTTCATCAACAACGCCATCTACGGCATGACGGGCGGCCAGCTGGCCCCCACCAGCCTCATGGGCCAGAAGACCGCCACCAGCCCCGACGGCCGCAACCAGAACATGGGCAGCCCCATCCGCATGGCCGAGATGATCGCCCAGCTGGACGGCCCCGTGTACGTGGAGCGCGTCGCCCTCTTCGATCCCAAGCAGCGCATCAAGGCCCGCAAGGCCATCGAGAAGGCCCTGCGCATCCAGAAGGAGGGCCGCGGCTACGCCTTCATCGAGGTGCTCGCGGAGTGCCCCACCCACCTCAAGAAGAGCCCCGAGGACACGGAAAAGTGGGTGAAGGAGTGCATGACGCCCATCTTCCCCCTGGGCGTGCTCAAGGATAAGAGCGCCGAGACGGAGCCCTGGTGGGACCGCAAGGCCCCCAGCTTCGCCCCCGAGAAGGTCCTGGGCCTCATGGGCGTGGACACTGAGCCCACGGCCCGCCACGCCAAGGGTTTCCCCGACCACTTCAAGTGCGTGGACATCTCCTTCAAGCTGGCCGGCTCCGGCGGCGACGGCGCCCAGACGGCGGCCCTGCTGCTGGCCCGCACGGCCATCGACGAAGGCTTCGATGCCACCCACATCCCCAGCTACGGCCCCGAGAGCCGCGGTGGCACCTCCTACGCCGACGTGCACCTGGCGCAGGATGAAGTGCTCAACCCCGCAGCCCCGGATCCCCACGTGCTGCTCGCCTTCAACGCCCCCAGCCTCACCAAGTTCGCGCCGCAAGTGCGCGAAGGCGGCGTGATCATCTACGACAGCACGGTCATCACCGATCCCGGCGTGATGCCCGCGGGCCGCACAGTGTACGGTGTGCCCTTCACGGCCATCGCCACGCAGCTGCAGCGCCCCATGGTGAAGAACATCGTGGCCCTGGGTGCCCTCCAGGCCGCCACGGACCTCTTCCCCGCGGAGAGCTTCATGGCCACCCTGCGCACCGTCCTCAAGGACAAGGTCGCCCTCCTGCCCCTCAACGAAGCCGCCTTCAAGGCCGGCCAACAGGCCATCACCACTCCCGTTAGTTGATCCAATGACGACAGCCCTGGCCCTCCGGTCGGATTTCCTCCACGAGGCCGACACCCACGCCCTCCTTGCCAAGGTGGGCTGGGTGCCGCCCCGGCATGGGTGGCTGGGCGGGGCCCTGCCCTTCCAAGCGGGGGAGCCCGTGGTCCTCAAGGGCCTGGCGGACGGCCTCTGGCACAAGAGCGAGCTGGGCGCGCTCCGCTTCCTCCCCTACGACCCCGATTCCCTCCGGGCGGCGGCGGAGGTCATGCGCGGCAGGGTGGAAGCCGAGGGCTACCCATGGATCGGCGCGCTGGTCTGCGAGCGCGTGGCCATCGCCCGGGCCGAGGGCCTGCCCACGGAAGCCTTCGTCTCCCTCACCCGGGGCGAGGGCGGCTGGACCCTCATCCTCGGGCTCGGCGGCCTCCAGGCCGAGGCCATGGGCGAGGCCATCCCCCCCCTGCGCTGGCCCATCCCCTGGGTCGACCCCATCCAGGCCTACCAGGAACTGGAAGCCCACCTCCTGGGCCGCATCTGGCTGGGCCGCCTGCGCGGTACCCAGGCGCTCACCTCCGAAGCCCAGCTCCGGACCTTCCTCAAGCGCCTCTGGGCCCTGGCCACCTTGGCGGAGGCCCGGGGGTTGGACCTGCTCGAGCTCAACCCCGTCGTGCTCGACGCCGCGGGCGAACCGCGCCCCCTGGATGGCGTGGGTCATCGAACCTCGCCCCGCACCCAGCGCCTGCCCCCGCCGCCGGACTTCCTGGAAGCCCTCCTCGAGCCCCGCCGCATCGCCGTGGCGGGCGTCTCCAGCAAGCCCGACGGGGTCGGCCGCATCATCCTCGAGAACCTCCGGGCCACGGGCCTGCCCGAGGGGGACCTGCTCATCGTGAAGCCCGGGGAGTCCCGTTTCCTGGGCCTGCCCTGCCTGCCCGACGTCACCGCCCTGGCCCGCAATCCCGTGGACCTCCTGCTGTTGGCCCTGCCCGCCCTCGCGGCGGTGGAGGCCCTGGAAGCCCTCGTGGCCCAGGGCGGCGGCGCCCGGGTCGTGGGCCTCGTGGCCGGTGGCATCGGCGACGGCGCCGACCACGACGGCCTCGCGGATCGGGTGCGCACCCTCCTGCAGACCGCCCGGGAGGCCAATGCCTGGACCCCCACGGTGCTCGGCCCCAACTTCCTCGGCCACATCGTGCCCGGCCGCCAGCTGAACTCCAGCTTCATCCCCGGGGACAAGTGGGCGGCGCCCGCCGTGCCCGGCCCCCTGGCCCTCCTCAGTCAGAGCGGCGCCTTCATGCTCAGCCGCCTGAATCGCGCGCCGGACCTGCCCCTGGGCCTGGGCCTCGCCCTGGGCAACCAGCTGGACCTGAGCCTCAGCCAGGTGCTGGAGGCCCTGGAGCCCCATCCGGAGATCCGCGCCATCGCCGCCTACGTGGAGGGCTTCGGCCCCGGCGAGCTGGCCGCCACCGCCCGCGCCGCCGCCTGGCTCAAAGGTACGGGCCAGCCGCTGCTCCTCTACCGCGCTGGCCGCTCCGAGGCGGGCCAGGCCGCCGCTGCCAGCCACACGGGCGCCCTCGCCGGGGACCTCGTGCTCGAGGAGGCCCTGCTCCGCCGGGCCGGCGTGAAGCTCGCCCCCACCATCGCCTCCTTCGATGCCGGCATGCGGTGGCTGGGCGCCTACCCCCAGCTGCGGCCGGGCCCCGTGGCCGTGGTCAGCAACGCAGGCTTCGAGAGCGTGAGCGCCGCAGATCGCATGGCGCGCCCCTTCCCCGGCGCGCAGCTGAGCCCCGAGGAAACGGTCCGCCTCCAGGCCCTGCTGCAGCAGGCGGGGCTCGCAGGCCTCGTGTCGGCCCGCCTGCCCCTGGACCTCACGCCCATGGCCGATGACGCCGCCTACCTCGAAGCCGCCAAGCTCCTCCTGGACTCCGAGGCCACGGTGGTGGTGGTGGGCCTCATCCCCTTCACCCGCCGCCTCGCCTTCCCGGATCCCGAGGGCTTCGCCCGCACCCTGGCCGCCGAGGCCGCCGCCCGCGGCAAGGCCTTGGCCCTGGCCCTGGACGCGGGTCCCGCCTACGAGTCCCTGCGCGCGCAGTTCGCGCGCTCCGGCGTACCGGTGTTCTCGCGGGTGGAGGAGGCCCTCGAAGGACTGCTCGCCCTGGCCTGATTTCGCCCCGGCTTCGTTCCTTCCGCCACAGGGGCGGGCCCCCTGGTCCCTGGACGATTGCCCGGCCCCGCCCGATGGCCGTTCATGGAACCTGGAGAGGTACCCATGCGTCGCTTGATCCCGGGAGTGCTGCTGTTGGCCGGAGCCACGCTCACCGCCCAGGCCCCCTGGACCCGCATCCGCACCACGCCAGGGCACCCCATGCAGTACTGCGTGGCCCTGCCCAAGGGCTGGTGCCCGCAGCGCACCTGGCCCGTGGTGGTGGTGGTGCCGGACGCTGAGCGCGACTTCCAAGGCAACCTCGAAGCCTTCGTGAAGGCCCGGGGGGATCGCCCGTTCATCCTCGTGGCCCCCTTCGTGGTCACCAGCGGCGGCCCGGCCTACCGGGACAACCCCAACTTCCAGTACGAAGTCTCCGTCTGGCGCGAAGTGGACCGCGTCGGGGATTTCGGGTTCGATGACGCGGGCGTGGAAGCCGTACTGGAGGAGGTGCGGGTCCGCTACCAGGGTGAATCCAAGGCCTTCCTCACGGGCTGGGAAGCCGGCGGCCACACGGTGTGGGCCATGCTCTTCCGCCACCCGGAGCGTTGGGCGGGCGTGGCGCCGGTCTCCCCCAACTTCGCGGGCCGCTGGCTCAGTTCGCGGAACTGGTCCACCGCTCCAGAGCGGGCCCAGGTGCCCGTCCGCGTCTTCTTCTGCGGCACCCTCCGGGGTTCCGAGAACCTGGGCCGCGCGGCCTGGCTCCAGCAGACCCAGGAGGCCATCCGTCAGGCCCAGGCCCACGGGTTCGGCCCCATCCCCGTGCAGGTGCTTCCAGGCCAACCCCATGGTCCCCAGGCCGAGGCCGTACTGGCCTGGTTCCAGACCCTGGCTCGGCCCTGAGCCTTGCCCCGGGGCGCGGCCTGGCCCATGCTGGCCGGACCATGACCCGACCCACCCTCGCGGATCCCGCCACCCACACGCGCCTCGTGCAGCGCCTCGAGGCCCTGCGGCCGGATTCGCCGCGGCGGTGGGGCGCGATGTCCGCCCATGAGATGCTCTGCCACCTCGGCGACGCGGCGGACGCCGTGCTGGATCCCGAAGCCCCCCGCCCCGCGGTGGGCGCCAAGCCCCTGATCAAGTGGATCGCCCTGCGCTCGGGCCTGCCTTGGCCGAAGGGATTCCAGGCTCCGGCGCGCATCGATGCCCGCAAGGGCGGCACCCCGCCGGATGACTTCGAGGCGGACCGCCGCCGGGTCCTGGACGGCCTCGCGCGCCTCGCCGCGGCCCCGGCTCACATCTGGCCGCGCACCCACAAGGTCTTCGGCACCATGGAACCCACCGACTGGCTCCGCTGGGCCTTCCGCCACACGGACCACCACCTGCGTCAGTTCGGCCTCTGAGGTCCGCCATGCCCCGATTCGCCTTCCACGCCATCCCCCTCGCCACCGTGAAGGCGGCCAGCGGACCCATGGCCGATGACCTCCAGGCCCTGCTGGGATCCCCCCGGGAGGAGCTCGTCTTCCACGTGCCCACGGACCACTACGTGCAAGATGAGACCCTCGTGTCCGGACCGCCCTTCATCGAAGTGGCCTGGTTCGACCGTGGGTTGGAGACCCAGGATGCCGTGGCCCGCATCCTCACGGACCGCATGCGGGAGGCGGGCTGCCCCTCCGTGGACATCTGCTTCCTCCCGCTGACCCGGCGCAGCTACTACGAGGATGGTCGGCCCTTCTAGGTCACCACGCCGTCTCGAAGTCCCGCGCCAGCGCCTCGGCCCGGGTCCCCAGGTGGGCGAAGCGCATGAGGCGGTCGTTGAACTCGTAGTGCAGCTCGCGGTTCTCGTCGAGCACCTGGATCAGGTGATCCCGGTGGATGGCATCGTCCGTGAGGAAGCGCCAGTAGATGGCGTTGGCCAGATCCTCCAGCCCCTGGGCCTTGGCCTCCCAGTAGGTGCGGATGAGGGTGCGCCAGGCGGCCTTCCGGGTGGGGCTCTCGGGAGCGATGCTCTCCAGCCAGAGCGGGCCGGCCCAGGCCTGCACCATCTCCACGGCCTGGCCCTCATCCACGGGGCCCAGGCTCAGCACCAGCTCGCCCACGTCGTAGATGATGGTCTCCATGGCGAAGTTGAGGCCCCGCCGGGCCGCGATGCGCCCGTAGTGGAGCAGGTGCCGGGCCGTGCCGTGCATGCGCTCGGGATCCCCATGGAAACCTTCTATGAGCAGCCGGTAGTAGTAGCAGAGGTTCTGGAAGCGGCGGAGGTCGTCCTCCTCCACCGCCTCCCGCAGGAGCGCGTTGAAGGTCATCACGTGCAGCTCCACCACCGGGTCCTGCCCCATGGCCGCGGCCAGGGTCGCCGTCTCCACCAGCTGACCCCCCACCTCGGAGAGGATCTCGTGCTGCCGCTTGGTGGCCACCTCCATGATCTTCAGGGTCTGGGCCAGCACGTAGGCCTCGGGCCAGATCCCGGCCCGCGTGAGGTAGGCCTGGCCTTCCTCCGCGAGCCCCGGCACGAAGCGGGGCCGATCCCTCCGCCACGCCCCGGGGCTGGCCTGGATTTCCTGCAGCAGCGTGTGCAGGGAGCCCAGAGCCAGGAGGACCAGCTGGCGATCGCCCCGGGCCATGCCTGTCAGGGCGATGTTGGTGACCACGTCGATGGATTCGAAGAGGTCCTCCGCCGCCCGGGGGTCCTCCGGGTGGCGACCCAGGATCTGCAAGCCCCGTAAGCCCTTGCGGGTGAGCATGGGCATGAAGAAGGTGGGCCGCAGGAAGCGGCTGATGCCGTAGAGGAAGGGCAGCGCCCCCAGCAGCACCGTGATGTAGAGGCCCAGATACACGTACATGGCGGGAACCAGCAGGGCGTGGTCCCGCGGCAGCACCTGGATGGCCATGGTCAGCAGGTGGCTGCTGAAGATCACCGCGAGGCCCCCGGCCACCATGGGATGGGTGACGTAAGGCCGCACCAGCGTGGGCGTGTAGAGGTTCGCCGTAAGCGGGATGATGAGGGAGATGGAGACCATCACCACGGCCATCATCTGGTTGAAGGTGCGGTTCCCCGTGGTGAGCACGTTGGGCGTGAATTCCGGGAGGGAACCCGGCCGCAGGGCCAGTACCACGGTGCCCGCCGTCAGCACGAGCCAGGCCCCCATGAAGAGGGCCGTGGCATGATCGCGCCCGAAGGCCCGCAGCCGGTTCATGCCCACCCCATCGACCTGCGCCGGGGGTGGGCTGAGTTCCCGGCCTCAGTTGCCCGTGTAGACGGTGATCCCGTAGTGGGCTTCGTCCGTGGGACGCCGCGAATTCCAGTGGCCATAGGCGTGGGAGCCGTCCGTCTGGAAGCGCAGGGTGTAGGTGCCCTTGGGCAGCTCCACCAGGGTGTCCGTCTGCCGGTTCTTGGAGGCGCCACCGGCGGGCGTGGTCTCCTCGTAGCGCTGCTCCCAGACCTTGTGCCCCTGGGCATCCTCGATCCACCCGAAGTCCGCCATGTCGTCACCATCCCCCTCGCCGAGGGCGTAGATGCGCAGGGTGGTCTTGGCTGTGAGGGTGAAGGGCGCCTTGAGGTCCTCGTCGTTGCCCACCCGCACCAGCTCGGCGAGCATCCGGTCGGGGCGCTTCAGCTCCACCAGCGCCACGTGGGGCAGGTCCGCGGGGTCGGGAACGGAGAGGGTGAGTCCGTACATCAGGGGATCGCAGGGGGGCGCCTCGTTCCAGTCCGCCGGGGAGTGGCTGTCGTCCGTGACGTAGCTGGCAATGTAGTCGCCCTCGGGGAGGCGGATCGTCTCCACCTGGCGGCGGTTCTTCTCGTGGCCGCCGGCGTACTGGGCCTTGGCGCCCTCCATGGCCCAGACCCGCTTGCCTGAGCGGGCGTCCACGATCCAGCCGTGGTCCGCAAAGCGGTTCTCGCCCACGCGCTCACCCTGGGCGTAGACGTGGAGGGTGATGGGGTGCTTGACCCGGAAGGCCTGGCTCCAATGTCCGGAATCGCCCACGCGGGTGAAGGAGAGCAGCTCCCGCTTCCAGCGCAGGGGCGCCTCGAAGCGCGTCACCTCCTTGGGGTCGCCCCCGGGCAGGTAGATCTCCATGCCGTAGTTCACGGCCTGCTTCCGCCACCGGGCCAGCTGGCTGCGCTGGAGATCCTCCAGGAAGCCCCCGCGGTCCCGGTCGGTCCGTTCCTCTTGGGCCAGGGTGCGGCGATCGATGTTTCGGCTCCAGCCCATGAAGAGCGTCTTCCGCTCGAAGCCGTGGTTCGAATAGTAGGCCTCGTAGCTGCCCTTGGGCAGGTCGAGGTAGCGGTCGGCCACTTCGTAGCCGTCCTGGCGCTGGCTGGTGCGGCCGTCCATCTGCCACACCACCTCGCGGGTGTTGGCGTTGAGGATCCACCCGTAGGCGAAGAAGGGGCTCCGGCCCCAGCCGTGGGAGGCCCCGCCGCGGGCGTAGACATGCACCTTCGCATCCCGGGGGAGCGTGAAACCCTGGGACTGCACCTCCTGGCCGATGGCGTCATGGAAGCTCACCAGTACGGGCTCCTGGGCCCGGGCCACCTGCGCCGAGAAGAGGATGAGGAAGGCCAGCAGCAGCATCCGCAGCGGACCAGGGAGGGAGGGGATTTCAACGTCGGACATGGGATTCTCCGGCAACCGATGACCCAGGTTGGGAGATGTCAGGCACCCCCGCGGCGGGGGATCGGCGAATGGCGGGTGGGGGTCGGCGAGCGGGGGTGGACGCTCCGGTGGACCCCATCCTTCCAAGGCAAATCAGGGGCGGCCAGACACGCACACCGGCCGGGGATCAAAAGAAAGCCCTCGGATGAGTCTCCGCGTGAAATCCCATGGGCCACAGCACCCAGCCATGCCAGAATGACGTCAGATTCCATGAACCCATGTATTGGACTGAAATCTGCGGTGGAAGTTGTGGGTGGTGACTTCGTCTAATCAGATCCCTCTCTTGACATTAGTTACATATTTTCATTAATTTCCAATCAACAAGGTAGATTATGAATAAAACACTTTCGCTATCTCTACTTGGTATTTTATTATCGTGTTCAAATCCAGTACTTGCGCCAAGGGAACGAGTTAGAACAAATGCATCAAGCCAAACAGATGTATGCAACTACATCAATGTTTTCCATAACTTGAAATTCCGAAATGACCTTTTCAAAAAAATAATCCAGGCCAGGATCATTAAAACTTCTGAAAATGGTCTTGAATCCACCGAAGAATGGGAAATTGAATCCATCAATGGAGAACGATATTTATACACCATTCTTCTAGGCCACACTATTTACTTATCATACACGCGCACAGAATACCTAGTCGTTAAAGTAGAACATAAAAAGTCAAATCAATAGTATACAAAGTAAACAATTCAAGCACAGATACTGATAAATTATCCGAATCAGCAATCGAACTTTCCCCCCATCCCGATCCACCTTAATCATCTGCACTGGGAATGTCCCATGCCAAAGCTCCCTTCCATCATCCTCCTGCTCCTCCTCGCGGCCTGTGGTACCGGCGGCCCCCCGGTCCAAACTGTGAAGATGCCCAACGGCCGGGCTCTGAAGGTCCTCAATATCACCCGGATGTCGTTCTCCAACGATGCGCCGGCCTTGATGCTGAACTACCAGACCGACCTGAAGACGTCGGACCGTCCGGCCTTGGAAAGGGAGGTTGAGGAGATCTGGACATTCTTCCGGACGGACGTGGAACGGGCGGGCCTGACCCGCGGAATCATCCGGGCCAACGAGGTGCCGAAGGGATTCATCCTCACGACGGGAACGGCCTTCGGCTTCGTCTACCACCGCGGCCCCGACGGGAGCTGGTCGCGGCAGTAGTCGCCCTCAGCCCAGCGGGAGGGCCAGCCCCACCGCCGAAGCCCCGCCCGGATCCTGCTTCGCCCGGATGGCACTCACCAGCTCCAGCGCCGTCCGGTCGCAGGGCGGTAGCTCGCGATCGCTGGTGCCCAGCGGCGTCGTACGCCCTCCCCACTTCACCAGGTGGGCGCACCAGGTGAGGCCGCCGCCGAAGGCGGGCATGAGGATGGTGGCACCGGGCCGCACGCGGCCCGCCTCCAGGGCCTCCACCAGGGCCACGGGCACGGTGGCGGCGCTCATGTTGGCGTAGCGCTGCACGGTGAGGAACACCTTCTCCATGGGGATGCGGGCGTACTTGGCCACGGCCTCGATGATGCGGAGGTTGGCCTGATGGGGCACCACGAGGTCCACCTGCTCGGCGGCGACGCCCGCCTCCCGCAGCACGCGCTCCGAGGCGGCGCTCATGGCCTTCACGGCCCGTTTGAAGATCTCGGGGCCATCGAAATCCCAGTGGGTGTCGCCCAGGGCGATGCCGCGGCCCGCATAGCCGCAGCCCATGCCCCGCACCCGCAGGATGTGGCGGGCCTCGGCGTCGCAGCCCAGCACGCCACCGATCAGACCCTCCTCCCGCTCCGAGGCCTGCAGCACCACGGCGGCGGCGCCGTCCCCGAAGAGCACGGCCACGTTACGGTTGCTCCAGTCCATGCAGGTGGAGATGAGCTCCACGCCGATGACCACCGCCGAGCGGATGGCCCCGGTGCGGATCAGGGCCGTGGCCGTGCTGAGGGCGTAGAGGAAGCTGGTGCAGGCGGTGTTGATGTCCATGGCCCCGGCGTTGACGGCGCCGAGCGCCAGCTGCACGCCGGAGGCGCTGTTGGGCACCGTCTCCGTGCCGCTGCAGCTGCCGTAGAGGATGAGGTCCACCTGGTCGGCCGCCAGCCCCGCGCAGGCCAGAGCCCGGGCGGCGGCCACCGTGGCCAGCTCCACCCCGGTGACGTGGGCGATGCGCCGTTCCTGCATCCCCGTGCGGGTGGTGATCCACTCGTCCGTGGTCTCCAGGAAAGTGGAGAGGTCGGCATTGGAGAGCACGGCGGGGGGCATGCATTTGCCCCAGCCGGTGATCGCAGCGTAGGTCATGGGTGGATTCCTGGGGCCCAGCATCCCGAAGGGTTGGACCTCCGGTCAAGATGGAGCTCTCCCCACGAGGTTTCCATGGCCCTCCGCATCGTCCGCCTCGGCACCCCCCGCCACCCGGAGGAGGGCCTGCGCATCGGCACGGTGCGCCGCCCGCCCCGGGGCGTCCCCAAGGCGGAGTTCGCCACGCGGAATTACTACGACACCTGGCTGCCGATCCTCTCGCCCAGCGAGCCCCTCGTGAAGACGGCCCAGGGCGCCGCCACGGAGGCGGAGTGGAAGGCCTTCGTCCGCGCCTTCAAGGCCGAGCTGGCCCGCCCCGAGGCCCAGCACACCCTGGCCCTGCTGGCGGCGCTGTCGAAGACGACGGACCTCAGCGTGGGCTGCTACTGCGAGGACGAGGCCCGCTGCCACCGGAGCGTGCTTCGGACGTTGCTGGAAGAAGCCGGGGCCGACCTCGCCCGGTAGGGGCCGAGGGCCAGGACGCAGGAACTTCACAGCCGGGGGGCCGGCGATCGTGGCACCATCCAGGTCAACATGACCGACCCCGCCCTCCCCCGCAGCCGCCGCGTCTTCTGCAACCGCACCCTGAACTTCCGGTCCCTGAAAGCCATCGGCTACGACATGGACTACACGCTGGTGGACTACCACGTGGAGGCCTTCGAGGCGCGGGTCTACGAGCTGGCCCGCGCCTCCTTCCTGGAGGCGGGCTGGCCCGTGGGGGACCTGGCCTTCGATCCCCACATGGTGGCCCGGGGCCTCGTGCTGGACCTGGAGACGGGCCACCTCGTGAAGGCCAACCGCTTCGGCGTGGTGAAGAAGGCCACCTTCGGCACGCGCCCCCTCAGCTTCGCCGAGCAACGCGACCACTACGCCCAGGTGCAGGTGGACCTCTCGGATCCCCGCTGGATCTTCCTCAACACCGTGTTCTCCCTCTCCGAGGGCTGCCTCTTCGCCCAGCTCATGGACCGCTTCGAGGCGGGCCAGCTGCCGGGCATCCGCACCCCGGCGGAGGTCTACGAGCAGGTGCGCCGCCGCATCGAGGCCCAGCACATCGAGGGCAAGCTCAAGGCCGAGATCCTCGCCGATCCCGGGCGCTACGTGATCCTCGATCCCGAGGCCCCCCTGGCCCTGCTGGATCAGCGCGCCGCGGGCAAGCGCCTCCTCCTCATCACCAACTCCGAGTGGGCCTACACGGCCCCCCTCATGAGCTACGCCTACGACCGCTTCCTGCCCGGCGGCATGACCTGGCGGGACCTCTTCGACATCGTGGTCGTCAGCGCCCGCAAGCCCGCCTTCTTCACGGAGCGCGGCCCCTTCTTCGAGGTGGTGGACGAGGCGGGCCTGCTCAAGCCCCTCCTGGGCAAGCTCCGGTCCGGCGGCACCTACCTCGGAGGCAGCGCCGCCCAGGTGGAGCGGGATCTCGGCGTGAGCGGGGACCAGGTGCTCTACGTGGGCGACCACATGTTCGGCGACGTGCACATGAGCAAGCGGCGCCTCCGCTGGCGCACGGCCCTTGTGCTGCGGGAACTGGAGGCCGAGGTGGAGGCCCTTGAGGGCTTCCGGGAGCAGGAGGACCACCTGGCCGACCTCATGGCCCTCAAGGAGGAGTTGGAGGCCCAGGTCTCCGCCGCCCGTCTCCACCTGCAGCGCCGCAAGGCCGGCTATGGCCCCACGCCCACCGAGGATCCCGCCGCCCTGGAGGCCCGCATCCAGGACCTCAAGACCCGACTCACCGAGCTCGACACGGAGATCGCCCCCCTGGCCCAGACCGCCACGGAGCTGCTCAACATCCGCTGGGGCCTCCTCACCCGCGCCGGCAATGACAAGAGCCACCTCGCCCGCCAGATCGAGCGCTACGCGGACGTTTACACCTCGCGCGTCAGCAACTTCCTGCACGCCACGCCCTTCGTGTACCTGCGCAGCTCCCGGGGCAGCCTGCCCCATGATCCCAGCAGCCCGGGGGGGCCGCCCCTGGCGGTGTGACTTTGGCCCGACCTGCATCCTTCCCGAATCCGGATCTGGGGCCCCGTCGGGGTCGGCTGAGCGATTGGCTCACCCAACGGTGGGTACAGTGGACAGGGCGAAAGGTCCACCTCACGGAGCATCCCTGGCTGGCGGCCCCGGTCGGTGACGTGGACGGGATCGGAATGACGTTCTTCCACCGCTACGCGCTGCGTGAAGGGATGGGATTGGTCGCGGAGGGACCCGGGCGAGGATTGATGCCATCCTTCTCGGCCCTTGAGGGGCCTGGGTTTCAGGCAGCGGCCGTGCACCCGGAGGTGGTGCGATTTTATGAGCGGACTTCCGACTTCAAGCTCGATGTATGGTCCGATTGGTCCCTGGTGTTCAAGCCCTTCGGGCACTTGCTCGCCTGGGTCTTCAGCCGGAGGATCCAGCAACTCAACGTGCCCTTGAATCCTCTGGAGACCCGCTTGGGAATGACGAGTCAAGTGCTGAATCTCCTCCACCCCGATGGTTCCCACGCCGGATCGGCCTGGGTACGGGAGTCCGTGGCCTCGGGGGACACCATCTATGCGGGCTGCTATTCAACCTGCCAGGTCCCGGGTTTCCCCGGCACCTGCGTCAAGGTCGCTTTTCCCCTTCCGAATGGCTTCGCGCTAGTGGTCATGAGGGCCGAATCCCACCCGGATGGATCCCTCACCATTCGATCCGAAGGCAAGGGATTCGGGGACCCTGGATTTTATTTCTTCGTGGAGGAGAGTCCCGGCCAGGGTTGGGCCCGCTATGTCGGGTCCATGAAGGAATCGATCAATGTATACGTGGACGCGGAGTCCGTCTTGAGGGCGGACCATCGGCTGAACCTGTGGGGACGGAGGTTCTTGAATCTCCACTACAGGATGACGCCAACCACCTGAAGCAGCTGACCTTCCTCTGTACGACCTCCGAAACGCCTGGTGAGGTTCCGTGGGTAGGGATTCCATATTGATCCCTGGATTTTTACCGCCATCACATTCATCGTGCCTCCAACCTGACTATCGTGGGGGCCATCGGCACTCGCCGACTCATGGGGTGGTCGCAGGTAGGTCGAATCGGTTCACAGCGGTGGACCGGACGGATCGATCGGCCCTTCTCCTCAACGGAGTTCAAGATGAAACCTCTCATCGCTCTCACGGCCTTCGCCATGGCCTTGGCCCTCCCTGCCCTGGCCCAGGACACCAACCTCAAGCAGGTCCCCCCGCCTTACACACCCCCCACCTCCGGCGAGGCCATCTACACGGCCTATTGCGCCAGTTGCCACGGCGTGAAGGGCCTCGGTGATGGCCCGGTGGTGCCCCACCTGAAGACGCCGCCGCCAAACCTCATCACTCTGGCCCAGCGGAACCAGGGCCAGTTCCCCCAGGTGGCCGTGTCGGAGTCCATCGTGGGCGAATCCCTCCACCGCAGCCACGGCACTTCGGGCATGCCCGTCTGGGGCCCCATCTTCCGATCCATCGACGGACGGAGCGAGGGTGCGACGAAGATCCGGGTCCACAACCTGATCGAGTACCTCAAGTCGCTGCAGGTGAAGTAGCCCCTGCAGGGCCTACCCCACCAGCCCCTTCCATCCCTCCAGCACCTGCTGGGCCTGGAGGATGGGGCCGTCCTGCGTCCCCACGGGGGGCAGGAGCACAGCGCCGTCGGGGGTGAGGGTGGCGCCCTTCTGCTGGCTGACCCACACCATGAGCTTGCCGGGATCCACGGGGGTCTGGGGGCTGAGCTTGAGGCGGAGCTTGCCGTTCGTGAGGGTCACTTCGCTCACGGCGAGCTGCTGGGCGAGGATGCGCACCTTCACCAGCTCGAAGAAGCGGCGGGTCTCGTCGTCGTCCTCGGGGATCTGCCCGAAGCGGTCCTCCAGGTCGAGCTTGTAGAGCTCCAGGTCGCGGAGGTCCTTGAGGCGGCTCACGCGCTTGTAGGCCACGAGGCGCTCGCTGGCCTGATCCATCCAGCGGCGGCCCAGCTGGGCCTGGCCCAGGTCGAGCTTCACCTCGAAGGTGCCGGAGGCCTCGCCCTTGAGTTCCTGCAGGGTCTCCTCGAGGAGCTTGAGGTAGAGTTCGAAGCCGATGTCGTGGATCTGGCCGCTCTGCTCGCCGCCCAGCAGGTTGCCGGCGCCGCGCAGCTCCAGGTCCAGGGCCGCGATGCGGAACCCGCTTCCCAGTTCGGAGAAGTCCTCCAGGGCCTGGAGGCGTTTGCGGGCGTCCTCGCTGATCTCGCCCCGGCCGGGGATGAGCAGGTAGGCGTAGGCGGGCACATCGCTGCGGCCCACGCGGCCCCGCAGCTGGTAGAGCTGGCTCAGGCCGAAGGTGTCGGCCCGGTGCACGATGAGGGTGTTGGCGTTGGGCACGTCGAGCCCGTTCTCCACGATGGTGGTGGCCACCAGCACGTCGATGCGGCCCTCCATGAAGGCGAGCATCACCTCCTCCAGCTCATGCTCCGCCAGCTGCCCGTGGCCGATGCCGATGCGGGCCTCGGGCACCAGGGCGCGGATGCGGTCGGCGATGCTGTCGATGCTCTCCACGCGGTTGTGCACCACGTAGACCTGGCCATTGCGGCGCAGCTCGAACTGGATGGCGGTCTGGATGAGCTCGTCGCTCCAGGGGGCCGTCACCGTCTCGATGGCGAGGCGGTTCTTGGGGGGCGTTTCGATAAGGCTGATCTCCCGGAGGCCTGTGAGGCTCATATGCAGCGTGCGGGGGATGGGCGTGGCACTCATGGCCAACTGGTCCACGTTCACGCGGAGCTTCTTGAGCTTCTCCTTGTGGGCCACGCCGAAGCGCTGTTCCTCATCCACCACCACGAGACCCAGGTCCGCGAAGTGCACCTTGGCGGCCAGCGCCTGGTGGGTGCCCACGAGGATGTCCACGCGCCCCGCCTCGAGATCTTGGAAGATCTTCTTCTGTTCCTCGGCGGGCACGAAGCGGTTCACCTGCTCGATGCGGATGGGGAAGGCGGCGAAGCGCTCCCGGAAGGTGCGGGCGTGCTGGAAGCAGAGGATCGTCGTGGGGCAGAGCACGGCCACCTGGCGGCCATCGAAGACCACCTTGGCGGCGGCGCGCATGGCCACTTCCGTCTTGCCGAAGCCCACGTCGCCCACCAGGAGGCGGTCCATGGGGCGCTCGCCCTCCAAGTCCTTCTTGATGGCCTCGGTGGCCTCCAGCTGATCCGGCGTGGCCTCGTAGGGGAAGCTGGCCTCGAACTCGGCCATCTCCGGGCCGTCGGGCTTGCAGGCCATGCCCTTCTCGGCCTTCCGCTTGGCGTAGAGCTTGAGCAGCTCCTCGGCCATGTCGCGGATGGCCTTCTTGGCGCGGCGCTTCACCTTCGCCCAGGCGGCCCCGCCCAGCTTGTCCAGGGGCGGCAGCACGCCGCCCTCGCTGGTGTACTTCTGCAACAGGTCCGCCCGCTCCAAGCTCACGCTCAGCTGCCCGCCATCGGCGTAGCGGAGCTTGAGCACCTCGATCTCCAGTCCGCCGATGCTCTGGGTCTCGAAGCCCAGGAATTCGCCGATGCCGTGGTCCAGGTGCACGATGCGGTCCCCGGGCTTGAGGTCCCGGAAGTCGCTGAGGAAGGCCGCGGCGGCGCTGCGCTTGGGGGCCGTGGGCAGGGCCCGGCGGCCGAAGGCCTCGCGCTCCGTGAGGAGCAGCACCTTGGCATCGGGCAGCCAGGTGCCCGTGTCCAGGCCCAGGTGCAGGGCCCGGCAGCCGGGCTCGGAGCCGCGGGCTTCCACCAGGTCGTGGTCCCCGATGATCTCCCGGAAGCGGTCGCGCATGCCCGAGGTGGACCCCGCCAGGAAGATGCGGACGCCCATGTGGGTCTGCTGCTGCAGGTGGCCCGTGAAGTCCGTAAGCCGACCCTGGAACTCCAGTGGCGGCTGGGCCAGGAAGGTCATGGTGGCTTCCGCCTGCCACTCCACGAGGTGGGCCGTGGCGCGGCTCTGATCCTTGTCCGCGAAGCGGTCCTCGAAGTCGGGGCACACCACCCCGCCCCGCCGCAGGGTCTCGAGGCCCTTGGCGATGCGCTCCCGCTCCTGGGCGAGGATCGCCTCGCGCCACTCATCCTGCAGGGTGAGCCGCAGGCAGGGCGTGACCCAGTGGACGAGCTGCCCCTTGGGCTGGCTGAGCAGGGGATAGAACAGCTCTTCGCCGGGGAAGTGGCCGTGGCTGGCCAGGCGCTGGCGGCGGAAGGAGAGGTCCTCTTCCGGATCGTGGGACTTCCCGGCCCTCGCCTTCACCGCATCCAGCAGGGGCTGGCCCTCGCCGCGCTCGCCCTCGTAGCGGGGGTAGAGGGTCAGCGCCTCCAGCTCCTCGCCCGTGCGGCGCTGGCTGTCGGGATCGAAGGGGGAGAGCCGCTCCAGTTCGTCGCCGAAGGTCTCCAGGCGCAGGGGCTTGTCCAGGTGGTCGGGCCAGAGGTCCACCACGAGGCCCCGGGCGCTGAACTCGCCAGGGCTGGAGGCCAGCTCCGTGCGGCGGTAGCCCAGGGCCACCAGGGTCTCCAGCAGCAACTCCCGGGGAACCTCGGCGCCCTTGCGCAATTCGAGCTTCTGCTTCTGGAACCACGTGGGGTGTGGCAGTTTCTCGAAGGGGGCCAGGGGCCCCGTGACGAGCACCTGGACTTTGCGTTCCAACAGGCCCACCAGGGTGGCGAGGCGGTCGCGCAGCACGAGCCCCGGGGGGCTGCTCTCGCCACCCGCGTAGGGCGCCATGCCCGGGAAGTGGGCCACGGTGGCCTGGGGCAACAGGGCCGCCAGGGCCCGGGTCAGGGCCTCGGCCTCAGCCTCGCTGGGGGCGTCCACCCATAGCGGCTCCACCCGGCCCTCCCGGGTGATGCGGCGGGCCAGGAGCACGGCGAGGGCCGTGGGGGTGGTCCAGCGCAGGCGCACGCCCGCCTGGAGGGCCGACGCGGGCCCATCCACCAGGCGGAGCAGCTCCTGCAAAGATCCGAGGTCGTGCGTATCCATCCGACCTCCAGTGTGCCTGAAGGTCGGGGTCGAGCGTCACGCCCCTTCCAACACCGCCCGCACCGCCGCCGCGAAGGCCTTGTGCCGGAAGGGCTTCTGGAGGAAGCCCGCCAGGCCGTGGCCCACGAAGTCCTGGGCGGCATCGGCCTCGTTGTAACCGCTGCAGAGGATGACGGGGACGGTGGCATCCACCTCCCGAAAGCGCCGGAACGCCTCGCGGCCATCCATGTGGGGCATGGTGAGGTCCATGATCACCAGCCGGAGCTGCCCATGGTGGGCCTTGAACAGGTCCACGGCCTCCCGGCCATCGCAGGCCTCCACCACCTCGAGCCCAAGGTGCTCCGCCATCTGCCGGGTGACGGTGCGGGCCCCCACTTCGTCATCCACCACGAGGATCCGCCCCGTGGCCCGCCATTGGCCGGGATCCGTCTGGGCCTCCGGGTCCTCCCACGTGGCCCCCACGGCGGGCAGGAAGAGCTTGAAGGTGGTGCCCCGACCCACCTCGCTGTAGAGCTTGAGGCTCCCGTGGTGGGTGCGCAGGATGCCCATCATGGCCGAGAGGCCCAGGCCCCGGCCCGTGAACTTGGTGGTGAAGAAGGGGTCGAAGATCTTGGCCTGGGTCTCGGCGCTCATGCCGCAGCCGGTGTCGCTCACTTCCAAGGTGGCGTAGAGGCCGGGCTCCACCGGGAAGGCCAGGGCCAGGCTCTTGAGGTAGTCCCCATCGAGGTGCTGCACGCCCGTGCGCACGGTGATGAGGCCGCTGGTCTCCTCGCCGATGGCTTCGGAGGCGTTGGTGACCAGGTTCATGATGAGCTGCTGCACCTGGCTGGGATCCGCCTGCACCCGGGGCCGGGCGTCCGAGAGGTCGTACCGCAGGGCCGCCTTCTTGGAGATGGACACGGAGAGGAGCTGGGTCATCTCGCCCACGGCCCGGTTCAGGTCCACGGTGGTCTTCACGAAGTTGCCCTTGCCCGCGTAGGCCAAGAGCTGACGGGTGAGGTCCGCGGCCTTGAGGGTGGCCTCCTCGATGCGGCGGAGGAAGACGAGGCCCGGGCTCTCCTGGGGTAGGGCCAGCTCCCCGAGGCTGGCGTTTCCCAGCACGGTGGTCAGGAGGTTGTTGAAGTCGTGGGCGATGCCCCCCGCCAGGACCCCGAGGCTCTCCAACCGCTGGGTCTGCCGCAGGCTCTCCTCCATGCGCACCCGCTCCGTGATGTCCCGGGAGGACACGAGGAGGTGGGTGACCGTGTCGCCGCCCTGGGGCAGGGGAATGATCTCCGCATCGTAGACCTTCGGCCCCTCCGCCTGGGTCAGCCGGCGCTCCAGCCGCTGGGGCTTTCCCGAGGCCTTCGCTGCGGCGAAGGCCGCCAGGACCTCCTCGGCCGGGGGCCGGATGAGGGGATCCAGCCGGGTGCCCACCAGGTCCGCGGGCATCCGTCCCAGAGCCCGGGCGCAGGCCTGATTGGCGCTGACCACCCGGTGCCCCGTGGGCTCCACCCTCAGCAGCACCATCGGATCCTGGTGGGCGTCATAGATGAGCTGGAGGGTGTGCCGCTCCGCCTCGAGGTCGCGGGTGCGTTCCTTCACCAGGGCCTCGAGCTCCGCCTGATGCCGATGCAGGGCATTGAGGAGTTCCTGGCGCTCGGTGATGTCCCGGGTCACCTTCACGAAGCCCAGAAGGACGTCGCCCTCCCGGACCGCCGTGATCACCACGTTGGCGAAAAAGCGGGTGCCATCCTTCCGCACCCGCCACCCCTCCAACTCGTGGCGTCCTTCCGTGGCGGCCCGAGCCAGGGCCTGCTCCGGCAGACCGGCCGCGATGTCCTCCGGGGTGTAGAAGCATCGGAAGTGCCGGCCCAGGATCTCCTCGGCCCGGTAGCCCTTCGCGCGCTCGGCGCCGAGGTTCCAGGAGGCCACGTGACCCTCGGGATCCAACAGGAGAATGGCGTAGTCCTGGATGACCTCCACCATCATGGGGAGACCGCGTTGCCGCAGGGGGCGCCCACCGGGGATCCGGATTCGGTTGAATTTCCGGATCAGCTTCGACATTTTGAGGACTCCAACCCTCGAACTTAGGCCTGGGATCAAGCTTCGCCAGCTTCTGAAATTCGGACATGTAAGGCTCGAATGGCCGGGGTTCCGCGTCCACCCCCGCAGGTTCCCCTTGCATGGCGTGCAGGAACGCAGCACCATACGGTACCGAATGGAAACCTGATGACACGCCGCCCCGCCCTCCTCTCCCTGCTGGCCTTCGCCATCCTGCTCACGGCCGGATTCCTCGTCGCCGCGCCCCGGCCCCCCCGTCCCCTCTCCCCCGAAGCCCATGCCTTGGTGGCCCGCGCCTTCGAGGGCCTGGATCCCGCCCGACCCCTGGTGGACCACCACACGCACCTCATCGGCAATGGGAAGGGCGCCAGTGGCATCGAGGTGAATCCGGTGATGTTCAGCTGGACGCACCCCAAGAAGCGCCTGATGACGGGCGAGTACCTCCGGGCCGCAGGGGTTCCCGACGACGCCCACTTCACCGAGGCGTACGTGGACCACCTCGTGGCCCTGGCCCGGGCCTTCCCGCGCCCCTTCCGCATCCACCTGCTGGCCATGGATCGCAATCACCGCCCCGATGGTTCCGTGGACGCCGAAGCCACGGAGTTCTACGTCCCCAACGACCTGGTCCTGAAGGCGGCGGAGGCCCACCCCGACGTCTTCGTCCCCGTGGTCTCCATCCACCCCGCCCGCCCCGATGCGATCCAGGAGCTGGACCGCTGCGCGGACCGGGGGGCCCGCTTCCTCAAGTGGCTGCCCAACGCCCAGGGCATCGATCCCGCCGACCCCCGCTACGACGCCTTCTACCGCCGCATGGTCGAGCGGCACATCACCCTCCTCACCCACGCGGGGGAGGAGAAGGCCGTGGACCTCGCCGGGGCCCAGGCCTACGGCAACCCCCTGAAGCTGCGGCGCCCCCTGGACCTGGGAGTGCGGGTCATCGTCGCCCATGGGGCCAGCCTGGGCATGAACGAGGACCTCGACCACCCGGGCACCCAGGCCGCCAACTTCGACCTCTTCACACGCCTGCTGGCCGAGCCCAAGTACGAGGGCCGCCTCTTCGCGGACCTCAGCGCCATCACCCAAGCCAACCGCATGCCGGGCCCCCTGACCGCGATCCTGGAACACCCGGAGTGGTCCCGTCGCTTCATCAACGGCAGTGACTTCCCGCTGCCGGCCATCGACCTCGTGATCTGGACCCGCAGCTTCGCGAAACAGGGCTTCATCACGAAGGCGGAGCGGAAGGCCCTGAACGAGATCTGGAAGGCCAACCCGCTGCTCTTTGATTTCGTGCTCAAGCGGACGCTACATCATCCCAAGACGGGAGCCCGGTTGCCTGAGGCCTGCTTTGGGCCGATGCCAGGCGGTTACTGACGGATCGCGAATGACGCGAATAGGCGCGAATAACAACGAGTGCCCATAACTCAATCCTTGATTCGCGCCATTCGCTCCATTCTCGTCATTCGCGATCTGCCTCTCAAAGCTCCCGGACCACCCACTCCCTCGGCACGAGAATGCGATCCCACCAAACGCCCGTATCGCTCCGCTTGCCCACGGCCAGGAACATGCAAACTTCCGCGCCCCGGGGCAAGTTGAGCAGTTTCTTGGCCCGCCAGGGATCGAAGCCTTCCATGGGGCAGCTGTCATAGCCTTCGGCGCGCAAGGCGAGCATGAAGGTGGCGGCGGCGAGGGCGGTGCTCTTGTGCACCATCACGCGGGTATCGTGGCGGGGCATCATGTTCGGCACGGGGCGGAAGAGGCTGCCCACGGGACCGACCACGTGCTTCCACCAGCCCAGCACACCGAAGGGACCGTTGGTGTAGACCAGGGGGATGAGCTTCTTGTAGTAGGTGCCCTGGCGCTTGCGCAGGGTGCCCCGCTGCGTGAAGGTCGCCATGATCAGGTCCCGGTTCCGGCGCCAGGTGTCCGTGTGGGCCACGAGGGCGATGAGCAGGGGCGCCCGCTTCGCCGCCGTCTGGTTAAGGCAGACCTTCTCCCCTTCCCGCTTCGCGTCCTCGCTGGTGAGGAGCACGAACTCCCAGGGCTGGAGGTTGGAGCTGCTGGGCGCCTTGAGGGCGGCGTCCAGGCAGCGGTCCAACACGGCCCGGGGCACGGGGTCCGGGAGGAAATCCCGGACCGTGCGGCGGCTTTCCACGGCTTCATAGAAGGGGAGCGTCATCCTCAGCCTTCCGTGGGAGCAGGGAGTCGGAGGATCCGCTTCAGGCCCTTGATCAGGCGACCGAAGTTCCAGTCGTCCAGGATCTCGTAGAACACGGGCACCACGATGAGGGTGAGCAGCGTGGACGTGATGATGCCCCCCACCACGGCGCGCGCCATGGGGGCCCGCATTTCAGCGCCGCTGCCCAGGGCGAAGAAGAGGGGCAGCATGCCGAAGATCATGGCGAAGCTCGTCATGAGGATGGGGCGGAGGCGCGTCTTGCCCGCGTGAACGAGGGCCTCGGTACGGCCGTGGCCATCATCCCGGTGCTGGATGGCGTTGTCCACCAGCAGAATGGCGTTCTTCGTCACGAGGCCCATCAGCAGGATGAGGCCGATGCTCGTCATGATCGAGTTGGAGTCGCCGGTCACGAGCAGCATAAGCACCATGCCCACCATGGAGAGGGGGAGGCTCAGCATGATGGTGATGGGGAGCTTGAAGCTCTCGAACTGGCTGGCCAGCACGAAGTAGATGAAGATCACCGCGAGCAGCAGGGCGGCGCCCATGTACTTGCCCGTCTCCACCTGGTCCCGGGCCTGACCCAGGGGCTCCACGCTGACGCCCTCGGGGAGCTGGCCCGACTTCTTCAGCTCCACGACCTTGGCGGCGACGCCGGCGCTCACCTCACCCAGGGTGGAGCCTTCGAACCCGGCATCCAGCTCGATCTCCTCCTGAAGGTCGTGGCGCTGGATCTTGGCGGGCGCGATGGACTCCTCGAAGCGAGCCACCTGGCTGAGGCGGATCAGGGGATGCTTGCCGCCTCCGAGGTCCTTGGTGCTCTGGACCGTGATCATGGCCAGCTGGGAAGCCAATCGGCGACCCGCATCCGACAGGCGCACGCGCACGTCGCGCTGCTCCCCCGTCTCGTCTTCGAACTTCGCCACCACGCGGCCATCCACGAGGGGGCGCACCATCTGGGCCACGAGGGCCGGGGAGACGCCCAGATCCGAGGCGGCCTTGCGATCCACCACGAGGCGCAGCTCCGGCTTGCCCTGATCCAGGGTGCTGAGGATGTCCACGGCACCGGGGACCTGGCGCAGGGCCTCCTTCACCAGGGGTTCGGCCTTGAGGACGGCGGCCCGATCGGGGCCCTGGATGGCCAGCTGGATGGGGCTCACGGCGCCGAAGTCGTTCACGGCCCCCACGGTGGTCTCCACGCCCGCCACGGAATGGAAGGCTTCGCGGAGGTGACGGCGGATCTGGACCTGGGAGGGGCGCTTGCCTTCCTCCAGCTTCACATAGATGCCGCCCTGGTTGATGGAGCCCGAAAGGCCCGTGCCGATGGTGGTGTAGGCCAGCTTCACGCCCTCGGTCTTCTTGACGAGCATCTCCAACTCCAGGGCCTTGGCCTTGGTGGCTTCCAGGCTGGCGCCCGGGGCCGTCTTGAAAGTCACGGCGAGGTCGCCCCGGTCGTAGTCCGGCATGAAGTTGTTGCCCAGGAGACCTGAGAGCCCCATGGCCAGGAAGAAGCTACCGAAGCCGATCAGCATGGTGGTCTTGCGGTGGGCCAGGGCCCAGCGGATCACCTTCTCATAGCCGATCTCCCAGCCGTCCAGCATGCGGCCGAAGGCGTCCACGCTGCGCATGATGGCGTTGCGATGGCGGGGCTTGTCGGATTCCTCATGCTTTTCATGCTCGGGATCCGGCCAGACGGCGCTGAGCATGGGATCCAGGGTGAAGCTGACGAACAGCGACAGGGCCACGGCGAAGGCCACCGTGATGCCGAAGGGGAAGAAGAAGCGACCCACGATGCCGCCCATGAAGGCCACGGGCACGAACACGGCGAGGATGGAGAGGGTGGTGGCGATGACCGCCTGACCGATCTCCGCGGTGCCTTCGCGCGCGGCGGTGACGTGGTCCTTGCCCATCTCCGCATGGCGGCTGATGTTTTCACGCACCACGATGGCATCGTCGATGAGGATGCCCACCGCCAGGGAGAGGCCCATGAGGGTCATCACGTTCAACGTGAAGTTCATGGCCCGCATGATGATGAAGGTGCCGACGATGGACACGGGCAGCGTGAGGCTCGTGATGAGCGTGGACCGCCAGCTC
>DATFAX010000074.1:0-38337 GCA_035254125.1 Holophagaceae bacterium
AGATGAAGCCGAAGAAGCGGCCCAGCTTCGTGCGGCGGAGGCGCTGCCACTCGAAACGGAAGAGCACGGCCAGCGGGCGGATCTGGATGTCCCCTTCGGGGCGGGGGGGCAGGGTGGGGGCGTAGATGGGCATCAGTTCGCTCCCTGCAGGGCGGGCTGGAGGGCGCGGATGAGCACCTCGTCCAGGCGGTCATGGCGCGGCGTGAGCTGCACGAGGGTGGCGCCCCGCTGCACGGCCCAGGCGAAGGGGCGCGTGAGGTCAAGGTCCGAGAGCTCCAGGTCGTAGCGGCCCTGGCGGGTCTCCAGCACCGTGCCGAGCTCGCCCAGGGAAGCTTCCTGATCCGGCGTGAGCGGCTCCAGGAAGCGGAGCTCGTAGCGCCGGGCCAGGAGCTTGCGGAGGTTCTCCACGGTGCCCGCGGCCTTGAGCTCGCCCTTGTCGAGGATGACGAGCTGATCCGCCACGCGCTCCACGTCGGTGAGCAGGTGGCTGGCGAGGATGACGGTGGCGCCCAGCTCGCGGCGCACTCGCAACACGAGGTCGAGCATGCGCTGGCGCCCCTCGGGGTCGAGGCCGTTGGTGGGCTCGTCCAGGAAGAGGAGTTCGGGGCTGTGGACGATGGCCTGAGCCAGCTTCACGCGCTGGCGCATGCCCGTGGAGAAGCCGCTGACGGGGCGGTAGCGGGACTCGTCGAGCCCCACGAAGTGCAGCACCTCGTGGGCGCGGTCCCGGGCGTTCTCGGCGCTGAGGCCGCTGAGCTCGCCCCAGAAGGCCACCTGGTGGTAGGCGCTCGTGTCCTCGATGAGGGCGTCGTACTCGGGCATGTACCCGATGCGGGCGCGAAGGCGCGCGGCGGCGTCGGTGCCCAGCGCCACGCCCAGCACCTCGCCCCGGCCGGAGCTGGGCGTGAGGAGCCCCAGCAGGGCCTTCAGCAGGGTGGACTTGCCGGCGCCGTTGGGCCCCAGCAGGCCCACCACGCCGGCCTGCAGATCCAGGGTGAGATCCCGGAGGGCGGGACGGGGTGCGCCCGGATAGCGCACCTCCAGATGGTCGAAGCGGATCACGGATTCTCCAGAGTTCCAGGGCTACGGGAGCGGCGGTATGAGGATTAGCAGTACGATCGTACCAACCCCATGAACCCCGTCCTCTGGCCCCTTCTAAACGCGCTCCAGGGTGGAGCGCTTCTGGCGCTGACCCTGAGCTTCGGGGCGGACGGCTTCGCGCGGCGCGACAAGGTCATGCAGCGCCTCGCCCTCAGCTGCGCCCTGGTGGCCCTGCGTCACGGGCTCATCGCCGCCGGCGAGGTGGGGCTGCTGCATCCCGACGTGGTGTTGCGGGCCCAGAGCCTGCTCGTGTGCGTGGGCTTCATCGCGCTCATGGGGGCCTTCACCTCGCTCTTCCCCGCGCACTTGCCCGCCTCCCTGCCGGGCTGGATGGGGCTGGCCTTCGTGCCCAACTTCATCCGCAACCTCTTCCTCGGCCCGGACCATTTGCTGGATCGCTCCTTCCACAACGTGGCGAACCTGGCCTACGTGGGCTTCAGCCTCTACCTGGTGAGCCGGGTGATGCAGGCCCGGAAGGATGGCGAGGCCATGGCCCAGCGCCTGCTCTGGGGGCTCGTGGGCGTGACGGTCCCCGTGCTCGTGGAGGCCTTCCTGGACTCCGCCTTCGACCTGAAGGTTCGCCTCTCCGGCTTCAGCCTCCTCTTCCTCGCCGCCTTCCTGGGAGCCTCCTGGCACTGGGGCGTGGCCACGGGCCTGGAGGCGCGGGTGGATCGGGCCGAGGCCGAGGCCCAGGCCTGGCGCCGTCTCGCCCCGGGGCCCAGCTTCCGGGTGGGGACGGAGAGTCCCTTCATGGAGGATCTCTTCGGGGAGGACTGGCCCTCCCTCACCGGGCAGGTGACCTTGCGGGACCGCCACGGGGCCTCCTATGCGGTGCACGGGGCCCCGGATCAGGGCGTGGGCTGGCTGGAGCCGCTGCGCCTGGAATCCTCGCCCGAGGGCTTCCTGAGGGGCTGGAGCGTCGCCCTGGGCATGCAGGATGCGGGCGAGGCGACCAAGGTGGTGGCCTGGCTGGAGGCCTGGGGCGGCCAGGTGGATGACCTGGGCACCCTGCCCCCCCGGGAGGGGCCCTACCCGAGCATCCTCATCTGGGGTCGCGAGCCCTCCATCCTCAGCGTGTGGCGGGAGGATGACCTGGCCCGGCGCCGCTGTCGCTGGATCCAGGTGGGCGGCCCCCGCACGGAGGGGCCCCACGCCTGGTTGGACCGACCCGTGGATCGGGCGGCGCTGGAGCGCGCGCTGCGGGGGCTCCTCGCGGTCTGAGCGTCAGCTCAGGAGCAGCTCCGTCATGACATGGCGGGCCTGATCCATCAGCTCACCGGGATCCCGGCCCTCGGAGTCCAGGGGCGCGCCCACGACCATGCGGTAGGGGCCGCCCCGCACGCGCCAGTCCCCCCGGGGCAGGATGCCCGCGCCGCCGTGGATGGCCAGGGGCACGAGGGGCACGCCCGCCTCCACCGCCAGCTTGAAGCCGCCGGGCTTGAAGGGGAGCAGGGTGCCGTCGGGGCTGCGGGTGCCTTCGGGGAACACGACCACGCTCTGGCCGTCGTGGATGCGCCTGGCCGCGGCGGCCAGGGAGGCCATGGCCTGCGCGCGGTTGCCGCGGTCGATGAAGATGAAGCCCGCCAGCCAGATCACCCAGCCCAGGAAGGGCACGCGACCCAGCTCCCGCTTGGCGATGAAGACGGGATGGCTCGGCAGGGTGCTGATGAGCAGGGGCGGATCGAAGTGGGAGGCGTGGTTGGCGATGAAGATCACGGGGCGGCGGCCCGTGCGGATGTCCTCGGGCAGGGCCTCCCAGCCTTCGAGCCGGCGGCGGATGCCGAAGCAGGTGGCCACCATCCGGATGTAGCCCGGCGCCACGGCCCAGAACCCCCCCGGGCCGCCCCGGAACAGGGCCGCCAGGAAGGCCAGCACCACGGCCACGGCCAGGGCCGGAGCGGCGAAGGCCCACACGAGGAGGGGGCGGAGCCAGGGGCGTCGCATGGACACGCGGCTAGGAGCGTGTCCAAGTAACCGGAGGGACCGCGCTGGAACGCCAGCCGAGTGCCCCAAGGCAACCGAACGAAGGTGGTGCGGGTTCACCACTGAGTGAGGTTAACGCAAGGGCGCGACGGCTGGCGCTCCAGCCCGAAGGGTTGAACCCAAAGGGGCTTGATCCGGCGTCGGGCTGCTTGAGCGATGAACCCGCATCGCCCCGCGCAGCCTTCCTTGTCTGAAGCCTCTTTGGATTCAACGCGGCTCTCTCCGGTTATTTGGACACGCTCCTAGGGCTGAGGCAGCTGCTCCACGCTGCGGATGCGCACGGGGTAGTCCGGCACCGAGGCCTGGCCCTTGCTCCAGCTCGTCTTCACCTTGGAGATCTTGTCCACCGTTTCGAGGCCCGACACGACGCGGCCGAAGACGGCGTAGCCGGCCCCCTCGGGGGTGTTGGCCTTCCAGTCCAGGGACTCGTTGGAGGCGACGTTGATGTAGAACTGCGCAGAGGCGCTGTCGGGATCCGTGGTGCGGGCCATGGCCAGGGTGCCCCGGGTGTTCCGGAGGCCGGCCGCAAAGGCGCGTCCCGCTTCGTTCTTCACGGGGGCCAGGGTGGGCTTCTCCTTCATGTCCTCGGTATTGCCGCCGCCCTGGATCATGAAGCCGTCGATGACGCGGTGAAAGATGGTGCCCGCATAGTGGCCGGACTTCACGTAGGCCAGGAAGTTGGCGCAGGTCAGGGGGGCGGCTTCGGGCTCCAGCTCCACCACGATGGGGCCGTAGTTGGTGGAGATCTTCACCCGGGGCTTGGTGGAGGGGGCGGGGGAGGCCGCCGGAGCCGGCGTGGCCGCGGGCGCTGGGGGGGGCACGGGAGCCTGGGCCTGCAGGGCTGCGGAAAGGAGGAGGGCGAGGGGGAGGATTCGGCGCATGAATCCATTGTGCCATCCTGGCTCCTAAGGTTCGCCCCTCAGGGCGCGCGCATGGAGTTTCGATGTCGATCCTGCTGGATTTCCCCCCCTGGATGCACGGCTGCTTCCTGCTGTGCTTCGGTGTCCTGGTGGGCTCCTTCGGCAACGTGCTGATCCATCGCCTGCCCCAGGAGGAACCCGAGGACCGGGATGTGATGCTCAAGGGCAGCCACTGCCCCGCCTGCAAGACGCCCATCAAGCCCTGGCACAACGTGCCCTTGCTGGGCTGGCTCTGGCTCCGGGGGAAGTGCGCGGCCTGCGGCTGGCGCATCCCCTTCCGCTATCCCCTGGTGGAGGCGCTCACGGGGCTGCTCTTCTTCGTGAGCCCCCTCCTGTTCCCCGTGGGATCCCTCATGTGGTTCAAGGGGCTGGTGGCGGGGTTCGCGCTCATCGTGCTCTTCTTCACGGACTACACCGAGTTCATGCTGCCGGATGCCATCCAGCTTCCGCTCATCGCGCTGGGGTTGTTGCTCACCCTGCCCCAGATGGGCTGGCCCGACGCCACCCTGCTGGTGCGGGGCATGGACGACTCGATCCTCAAAGCGGAGCTCTGGCACAACGGCCTCCAACCCGCCCCGATGTGGCACCTCTACGGCGGGCCCGTGACCTGGCGGCAGGCCCTGGCCGGCGCGGTGCTGGGCTATGGCGTGCCCGCGGGCATGAACGCCATCTACAAGGCGCTCCGCAAGACCGATGGCATCGGCATGGGCGACTTCAAGATGCTCGCCTGGCTCGGGGCCTTCTGGGGCTGGCAGGCGATGCTCGGGATCCTCTTCCTGAGCACCGTGCCCATGATCGCCTTCGGGATCCCCTTCGCGCTGATCCGATCCGCCCGGGATCCGAAGCGGGAGGGTTCCGTGTGGGATGGCCTGGGCCAGCACATGCTGCCCTGGGGCTGCGGCATGGCCGTGGTCACGCCGCTGGTGGTGTTCTTCGGCCCGGGGTTGTGGGAGGCCTACCTGGGCTTCCTCGGCGCCCGGTAGGGCCCCTCACCGGGGCAGCAGCCCGGGCAGATCCGCCACCTTCCATCCCAACCAAGCCATGACGACGGCGCATTGCTGGAGCTCCGCAGGATCCACCTTGTCCAGGGTGTCGGCTTCGGAGTGATGATCCCGGGCGTAGGTGTGCTGCTTCTGCTCCAGGCAGAAGGCGGGTACTCCGGCGGTGTGGAAGGGGATGTGGTCGGTGCCCGATTCCATCCGCAGGTCCGTGTCGACGACACCCAAGGGGCGCAGGGGTGCCACGATCTTCAGCATCGTCGGGGCCACCTTGCGACGGCCCTGCAAGGCCACGCCATCCACGGCTCCCCCTCCGGTATCCATGATGAACACGCCGCTCACCTTGCCCAGGTCCTTGCGGATGCTGGCCACGTAGGCGGCCGAGCCCAGGTAGCCCTGTTCCTCGGCGCCGAAGAGTACGAAGCGCACGGTCCGGCGAGGGGGGCGCTTCAATTCGATGAGCAGGCGGGCGGCCTCCATCACCGAAGCCACCCCGGCGCCATTGTCCATGGCGCCGGTGGCGAGGTCCCAGGAATCCAGGTGGGCGCCGAGAATCACGCACTCCCCGGGCTTCCCACTCCCCCGCAATTCCGCGACGGTGTTGAAGGTGCGGCCGGCGGGCCCGAAGGCACCACCCAGAAACAACTCCAGTTCCGCGCCGGAGGCCGCGGCTTCGGCGAGGCGGAGGTAGTCGCCGTGGGAAACGAATGCGATGGGCAGGGAGGGCGCGGTGGTGTTGACCGCGCCGCCATCCATGGTGAGCAGCTCGCCGCTCTTGCCCGAATCCATCAGCACGGCCTGCGCGCCCGCCTGGATGAGGGCGGGCAGGGCCTTGCCCATGGGGAAATCGGCGTGGGGCTTCGGGGCGCGGCCGGCGCGGAGGGGGGCCTGCATCTGGGGCGGGTCTAGCTCCCGCAGGGGCTCACCGGCCAGCACGATCCGGCCTTTGAATTCGGCGAGATCCCCGCGGGCCTTGGCGGCAGGCAGCAGAGCCAGGGGGGCCTTCACCGGGGCCGGGGTGCCCGGAGTCCAGCCCATCTGCGTCACGCGGAGGATGCGATCACCCAGGCGGGCTTCCTCGCGGCCTCGGATCCACGTGCGGCCCAGGGGCACTTCCTCGGTGCGCACGGCGGAGAGGCCCATGGCCTTGAACCGGGCGGCCGCCCAGGCGTGGGCCGCCGCATCCTGGGGGCTGCCGGCCAACCGGGGGCCCACCTCCTGGGTGAGGGACTTGAGCACTTCGTAGGCGCCCCGTTGATCGGTGGCCTTCAGCAGTTCCTTGGGGCTCCCGGCGCCGAGCAGGGCGCTGGCGACCAGGAGGGCGTGCAGGATGCGGAGCTTAGGCATGGTGGTTGGCGCTTTGATGGGCTTCGGCGATCTCGAGGTCGGATTCGTGGCCGCTCTGGCTCAACTCCACCAGCATGCCGCCCGTCTCCGCGGGGTGGATGAAGGCCACCCGGCAGCCATGGGCGCCCCGGCGGGGCTGGGTATCCACCATGCGCACGCCCTTGGCCAGCAACTCGGCCACGGCCCCGTCGATGTCATCCACCTCGAAGCAGACGTGGTGGATGCCCGGGCCCTTCTTCGCGAGGAACTTGCCGATGGGGCCTTCGGGATCCGTGGTCTCCAACCACTCGAGGCGGCTCTCTCCCACGGGATAGAAGGCGGTGTTCACCTTCTGCTCGGGCACGGCCTCCCGATGCTCGGCCTCCATGCCGAAGAGGCGGCGCATGCGATCCATGGCCTCCTCCAATCCGGGGGCGGCGATGCCGAGATGGTTGATGCGCAGGAGCTTCATGGCGGTCTCCGGGACCTTCCAGTCTAGACGGAGCAGCCGCTCAGAACCGCCAGGTGAAATCGAGGGTCAGCCGCCGGTCGTGGGCGGGCAGGGGAGCGTGGTACCCGTAATAGGGCTGGAGGATGGGGTAGTTCGCGTTCGTGAGGTTGGTGGCCGAAAGGCGCAGATCCTGGCCGGTGCCGAAGACTGCATGCCACGTCACCGCCAGGTTGAGCAGCAGACGCGCGGGATAGCGGTCCGTCGCCACGAGGGAGGGGGCGAAGGAACCCGGCGCGTAGGGGGAATTGGCCGAGGCCGCGCTCTGGTTCTCGCGGCTGGAGGCGTAGAGCAGGCTCGGCGCCACCTCGACGGAGCCGAAGCGCCGGTGGATGGCGAGGTTGGCTTTGAGGGGTGACACGCCAAGGGGCTTGGTGCGATCCGGGGTGAGGAAGTAGGGATCCGAACCGCCCCCGGGCTTGTCGTAACTGAAGTTGAAGAAGCCGCCCCAGGCTTCCTGATGCCACTCCAAGGTGCCTTCAATGCCGCGGCTCCGATCCGCGCCGAAATTGAGGATGTAGGCGTTGGTGCCATCGAAGCCGAAGGAGAGGGCCCGCGTGACATCCGCCTTGAAGAGGTTCACCCGGCCCACGATGGAGGGGGTGAAGTGCCAGCCCAGCTCCAGCTCCCAGCTCTTGGTGACCTCGGGCTCCAGGTAGCCCCGGAACTCGAAGAAGCTGCTGTAGGTCTGGAACAAGGTGGGGGATCGGTAGGCCTGCCCGTAGAGCAGCTTCGCGTTGAAGGCGCCCTCGGTCCAGGTGAGGCCCAGGCGCGGTGCGAACACGTTGCCCAGCTCGGCGGCCTCGTAGCGTCCTCCGGCGGTGAGGCCCAGGGCCCCGAGCTGTTGCGTGTATTGGAGGTACCCGAAGCGGGTCGTCCAGGTCACTTCGGCCAGCCGGTGATTGGCATCGAGGGGATCCCGCATGCCGCCTTTGCCCTGGAGGTTCACGCTCCGTTCCCAATCCTGGTAGGCGCCGGCTCCGAACAGCAGGGTGGCCTTCCCGGCGAGGTCCCAGCGGAGGTTCAGGTCGAACTGGTAGCGCTCGCGCTCCGTGCCGGAATGGTTCACACCGCTGCTGGAGCGGGCCTGGGGGAAGATGGACCCACCCGTGTTCTTGGTGAGTTCCACCTTGGGATCCAGGGTGAGGCCTTCGGCCAGTTCGAAGGGGTGGTTCACGCGCACGGCCTGGATGATGCGGGAGCCGGTGCCGAGGGTGCCCGGAGCCAGCCCCGCGGGTACGGGATCCACGACACCCGTGCCATCGCTATCCACCTGCGCGCCCCGGAAATCGTGGCGCACGAAATGGACGGAGGTACCCAAGGCCTGGAGATCCCCCACGAGGTATTGGGTTTCCCGCCGGGTGTTGCCCTTTCCTTGGGGGTTCACGGAGCCGGTGAAGAAGCTATCCACATAGGGTTGCCGGCTGAAGGGGCTCGTCTGGAAGCCCGCGCTCAGGGAAAGGCTGCCCCCTTGGGGGAATCGGGAAGATGCCGCGAGGTAACCACCCCCGGCGTGGGTGCCCCCTCCCA
The DNA here is from genome assembly GCA_035254125.1 of Holophagaceae bacterium. Classification (GTDB taxonomy): domain Bacteria; phylum Acidobacteriota; class Holophagae; order Holophagales; family Holophagaceae; genus JAFDVN01. Next base: position 8,367 of record DATFAX010000074.1, read on the forward strand.
GGGTGTCGCCCCGCAGGGTGAGGCGACCGCCTTCGCCATCGTCCACCTGCCGGGTGATCACGTTGATCACGGCCATGTCGGCGAACTGGCCGTACATGGCGGAGCCGGGCCCGCGGATCACCTCCACCCGCTCGATCATCTCGGAGGGATAGCTGCCGTAGTAGTTCACGTTGGCGTTGTGGAGCGGGCTCACGCAAATGCCATCCACCATCACCAAGGCCTTGCCCTCATGGGCCCAGACGCCGCGGACGCTCACGCCGATGAGGGTCGTGCCATCGTTCGCGAAGTCGAAGCCCGGCAGGGCCCGTAGGATGTCCGCCAGCTCCCGCCACCCATAGCGTTCGATCTCCGTCCGGGTGATCACCGAGACCACGGACGGCGCCTCCTCCTGGCTCTGCTCCAACCGGGTGGCGATGCTGACCTTGGTGGCACGGAGCGCCTGGAGATCAGGGATCTCTTGGGCAGCCAGCGTCAGGCTGAGGAGGGGGAGGCAGGCGGGTCGGAGGGACATAACTAGGCAAGGATGACAGCCTCTCTTCGGAGACAGGGCTCACGAAGGTGAATCAGAGCCAGGGGCTGTCAGGCTTGGGGCATGGACCCGCGTACCCCCGATTATTGGCAGCAGGTGTACGACACGGAACCCCGGCCGGGGTGGGATATGGATGCGCCCACGCCGCTGGTGGAGGAATTGGTGGGGTTGGGCCTTCCCACGGCTGGCGGCTCGGTGGCGGTGCCGGGTTGCGGGTTCGGCCACGACGCGGCGGAGCTGGCCCGCCGGGGATTCCAGGTGACGGCCTTCGATTTCGCGCCGGCGGCATTGGAGGGCGCCCGGGCGCGGTATGGCGCTGCCGTGGATTGGCGGCAGGAGGATTGGTTCACGACCGCGGCGGGACCCTTCGAGGTGGTGTTCGATCACACCTGCTTCGTGGCCATGGAGCCCGAGCGCCGGGGGGCCTACGTGGACCGCACCGCGGACCTTCTGAAACCCGGGGGGCTGTGGCTGCTGGCGGCCTTCCATGATGTGCAGGGGCGTCCCGGGCCGCCCTTCGCCCTGCCCATGACAGAACTGAGGCGCCTGGCGGAAGCTCGCTTCGAGATCCTCCACTTGGCGGAGGCCACGCGCAGCCACGTGCGCCGTCGCGGGCGGGAGATGCTGCTGGTGGGCCGCCGGCGCTGATTCAGGTCTTCAGCTCCGGCCGGGGCGCGCGGGTGACCCAGGCCACGGCCAGGGTCCAGGTGGGGGCGAGGTCCACGAAGGGCACGAGCTTCGTGATGAAGGACGGGAGGAAGTGCCAGTGCCAACCGAGCACCAGGCTGAAGGTGACGAAGGCGATCAGATCGAGGCCATCGTTCACGAAGGAGAAGCCCCCCTCGACGGTGACGGGGAAGAGCACCCATTGGATGGCATCGAAGGCGATGGCCAGGCCCCAGGCGAGGCGGCGGCGGGTGGGCGTCAGGGGCGTCTTCACTCCGCCGATGCTAGCGGACTTCCTTCTGCTTCGCCGCGAGCCAATTGAGGGCATCCAGGGGCGTCATGCGGCTGAGGTCCAGATCCCCCAGCTCTTCCCGCAGGGGATCGGTCGGCATTTCGAAGAGGGGCAGCAGGGGTTGGGCCACTTCCTGCCGGGGCCGTGCCGGCGGCGGCACGGGGGCTTCCGGCAGATCCTGGAGGAGGCGCCGGGCCTGTTGGATGACGGGGCGGGGCAGGCCCGCCAGCTTGGCCACCTGGATGCCGTAGCTGCGATCCGCGGGGCCTTCCTGGATGCGGTGGAGGAAGAGGAGCTGGTCTTCCCACTCCTGCACCTCCACGTGGAGGTTGGTGATGCGCGTGTCGTCGGCCAGTTTCGTGAGCTCGAAGTAGTGGGTGGCGAAGAGCGTTCGGGGCGCGCCGCCCTTGAGGTCGCGGAGGAAGCAGGCGATGGCTTCGGCCAGGGCCAGGCCGTCGCGGGTGCTGGTGCCGCGGCCGATCTCATCCAGGATCACGAGGCTGGCGGGCGTCACCTGATTGAGGATGCGGGCCGTCTCCGTCATCTCCACCATGAAGGTGGACTGGCCCTTGGATAGGAAGTCGCTGGCCCCGATGCGGGTGAAGATGCGATCGACCAACCCGAAGCGCAGCAGCTCCGCGGGCACGAAGGAACCCACCTGGGCCAGCACCACGAGCAAGGCGGCGGTGCGCAGGAAGGTGCTCTTGCCGCCCATGTTGGGGCCGGTGACCACGGCCATGGGCTGGTCGGCGCCGAAGTGCAGATCGTTGGGGATGCATTCGCGGCCCATGCGGGCTTCCAGCATGGGGTGGCGGGCCCCGGCCATCACCAGCTCGCGGGTGTCGCTCAATTCCGGCCGGGTCCATCCGGAAAGACGGGCCCGCTCCGCGAAGGCGCAGAGCAGATCGAGTTTGGTCAGGGCCTGGCTCAGGGCCGTGAGGCCCGCGCGTTCCGTGAGCACGTGGCCGAGGAGCCGCTTGAAGCCAGCCTCTTCGAGGCGCGTCTGGTCGCTTTCGGCCGACAGCAGGCGCTGCTCGAAGGCCATGAGCTTCTCGGTGGTGAAGCGCTCGGCGTTGGCGAGGGTCTGCTTGCGGATGAAGTGGGCGGGCGCGGCGGCGAGGTTGGCCTTGGTGATCTCGAAGTAGTAGCCGAAGACCCGGTTGTACTTGATCTTCAGGCTCTGGATGCCGGCGGCGGCGCGCTCCTCCTCCTCCAGCTCCAGCATCACCTGCTTGGCATCGCGGGCGAGGCGACGCACGGCGTCCAGCTCCGGATCCACACCCTCGGCGATGACGTTGCCCTTGTCGAGGTCCAGGGGAGGTTGCTCCGCGAGGCAGCGCTTCAACTCCTCGCGCAGGCCGTCGCAGAGGGGTGTGCCCTCCTCCCAGAGGCCGAGGGAGAAGGCCTCTTCCAGGAAGCCCATGTCGCGCAGTTGGCCCGGCAGGCGAGCGGCTTGGATGAGCCCCTCCCGCAGGTTGGCGAGCTCTGGCGGCGTGGCCAGGTTCAGGGCCACGCGACCCAACAGGCGATCCAGGTCGGGGATGCCCTTGAGGATGGATTGCAGGGGATCGCGGCGGCTGTCGGCGGTGAGCCAGGCCACCTGTTGCCAGCGCCGCTCCAGGGGCTCGCGCTCGCGCAGGGGCTGGTCCAGCCACGTCTTCAGGAGGCGGCTGCCCATGCGCGTGCGGCCCAGGTCCAGCAGCTGGAAGAGGCTGCCGCTCTTGGAGCCATCCAGGCTGTTGCCGTGGATCTCCAAGTGGCGGGCGCTGGTGGCGTCCAGCAGCGGGCCCGTGGCCCCCAGCTCCAGGCTCACGCCCTGCAGGTGGGCCGGCTTGCCCCGCTGGGTGGTCTCCACCTGGTCGAGCAGGGCGGCGAGGGCCCCCAGGGCCGCGGGGAAGGCGTCGAGTCCGATGCCTTCCAGGTGCTTCCAACCGAAGAAGGCCTTGACGGTCTCCGCCGATCGGCTGGCCTCGAAGCGCCAGAGCGGCAGTCGGCTCATGGGGATCTCGAGGGCCGGCGCCTCGGCGCCTTCGGCCAGCACCAGCTCATGGGGGGCGAGGCGGTCCAGCGTCGCCTCCAGCAGTTCCCCACCCTCGCCGGGGATCACGCGGATCTGGCCCGAGGCCAGCTGCAGCAGGGCCAGGCCCCAGGCGGAGCCCACGCGGTGGAGGCTGCCCAGCCAGCGGCCGTCGTCGTCCAGCCAGGTGCCCGGCGTGATGATGCGCGAGATGGCGCGGGGCAGGAGGCCCTTCACCTCCTCGGCCTTGGCCGTGGGCTCCGCGATGGCCGCGGAGTAGCCCGCCGCCAGCAGCTTGGGCAGGTAGCTCTCCAGGGCGAAGTGGGGCACGCCGCACATGGGCGTCTCCGACTCCGTACCCTTGCCGCGCATGGTGAGCGCGATCTCCATCACCGGCGCCGCCTTCACGGCGTCCTCGCCCAGCAGCTCGTAGAAGTCCCCCATCCGCGTCAGCAGGATGGCCTCGCCCGCCTCGCGCTTGAGGCCGGCGATCTGCTGCATCATCGGGGTGGACATGGATCGGGGCCTTTGACTGAAAACGCAGAGGTGAGCAGAGGGGCAGAGGTGAGCAGAGAAAAGAGGAGGAAAAGAAAAAGCTGGAGGTAGTGGCTGCTTCTCAAGGTTGAGGAAGGAGGACTCGTTTGATGCCGCCCTCCTTGAGGGGCCAGGCCCAGAAGTTGAGGATCAGAGCGACGGGGAGTTTGGAGAAGCGGAGGTAAGTGAATACTTGAGCTTCGTGGGCCGGGATGATCTTTTCAACGGTCTTCAATTCCAGCACGAGGGTGCCGTTCACCACGAGATCCATTCGATAGGCGGATTCGACGCGGAGGCGGTCGGCGTAAAGCAGATCGACGGGCACCTGTCGGCGGACCTCGAAGCCCGCCTCCTCAAGCTCGAATGCAAGGCAGGCTTCATAGGCCGACTCCAGCAACCCGGGGCCCAGTGCCCGGTGCACCTTCATCGCCAGCCCAATGATCTTCTCCGTGAGCTCCTGGTGCGGATGCTCTTCTCTGCTCACCTCTGCACCTCTGCTCACCTCTGTGTGTTCAGTTCATCTTCGAACACACTCGGTGCAGGGCTTCCACCAACGGCGCGATGGCCTCTTCCTTGAGCGAGCAGAAGGCGAGGCGGAGGTCGCGGTCGCCCTGGCTGACGACGCCGACCTTCTCATCGTGGATGAGGGCCTGGCGCACGGCCTCGGCGTCGAGGCCTTCGCGCAGGCGCAGGAGGCAGAAGCAGCCGGCGTTGAAGGGGAACACGGTCCAGTGGGGGGTGGGAGCGGCGAGGGCGGCCTTGAGTTTGCGGTAGCGCCCGGCCATGAGCTCGCGGAGCTGTTCGAACTCGGCGTCGTGGCGGGGGTCCAGCAGTTCCTCCTCGATGAGGTACTGGGTGAGGCCCACGGGGCTGCCCACGCCGGCGCGCACGAGGCTCATGGCCTTGTCCTGCAGCACGGCGGCGGCTTCCGCCTTCACGCCGAAGGTGATGAAGCCCACGCGGCCGCCGAAGAAATTCAGCTCCTTGGTCACGCCGTCGCACTTCACGGGCACCAGCTTCGGGGCCCGCCCGGAGATGGCGGCCTCGGCCAGGTCGAAGAAGAGGCTCTTGGAGGTGGCGGAATCCTCGAAGACGAGGCCGTGGTAGGCGTCGTCGCAGTAAACGACCACCGTGCGGGTCTGGGCCGCCTCGATGAGGGCCTCGGCGATGGCCTTCAGTTCCCCGGGCGTGGGGCTGTAGCCGCTGGGGTTCGAGGGGAAGTTGAGGAGCACGTGGGCCTTGGCGCCCTGCTGCGCGATCGTGGCCTTCAGACCCTGGAGGTTGAAGCCGCCGTCGGCGTTGTAGAAGGGGTAGGTGACCGTGTCCCCCTCCAGGCGCATGAGGAAGATCTGCTCGTAGTTGTCCCAGTAGAGGTCGGGGATGATCAGCGTGTCGCCGGCGGCGAAGAAGAGGTCCGCGGCCATGGAGAGGGCGTGGCAGATGCCGTCGGCCACGTTGGGCAGGGCCACCTGGGCCATGCGCGCGTCCTCCTTCTGCAGCTTGGCGTGCCAGGTCTTGCGGGCCCGCTCGCGGCCCTGGATGGGGCTGTAGAGGAAGGCGTCCTTGGGGGGCAGGGCCGCCAGCTTCTCCTTCAGGGGGGCCAGGGGCAGGGGGTTGCCGGCGCCATCGGTGATCTGGCCGATGGTGGCGTTGATGGTGCAGGCGGCGGCCTGGCCGGCCTGGAAGGGGATCCCCTTGGGGAAGAAGGCCCGGAGACCCAGGGGGCTGAGGGCCGCGGCCACCTCGGGCGCCGCGGCTTCCAGCCGGCGGTTGCGTTCCTGGGCTTCGGGGTGGATGCGCATGGGGCCTCGCAAGGGGAAAGATCAAGGGTACCAAGGGTTTCACCCCTTCCAACGGCCTTTGACGAAGCGACAGGGACAAGGACTTGTTAGTCTGTATTTATAAAATCTTAGTTGACAACGCGCATATTTGAATGACACTGGAAGCTCTGGAGGTTGCCATGCTTCCGTTCACCCAAAAAGCCAACGATGCCCTGGTGGCCGCCCGGGAGCGGGCCGTGCGGGGTCAGCACCCGGAGTTGCTGCCCATTCACCTCTTCCAGGCGCTGCTTCTGCCGGACATGGGCCTGCGCCCCGTGCTGGAGGCCGCGGGCCTCGCACCCGAGGGTCTCAAGGGGCTGCAGGACAAGGCGGATGCCCTCGTGGACAAACTGCCCAAGGCCGTGGGCGGCGCCGAGCCCCAGGCGGGGCCGGCCCTGCGCCACTTCCTGGAGGTGGGCATGGACACGGCCCGGGGCCTGGGTGATCGGTACATGGCCACGGACGCGCTGCTGCTCGCCTTCACCAATGCGGCCACGGACGCCAAGAAGGCCCTGGAGGGCTTCGGCCTGGACCGCAAGAAGCTGGAGGCGGCCATCAAGTCCCTGCGCGGCGGCAGCCGGGTGGAGGATGAGCGCGCCGAGGAGAAGCAGGGCGCGTTGAAGAAGTACGCCAAGGACGTCACCGAGCTGGCGGAGGCCGGCAAGCTGGATCCCGTCATCGGCCGGGACGAGGAGATCCGTCGCGTGTTGCAGGTGCTCAGCCGCCGCACCAAGAACAACCCCGTGCTCATCGGCGAACCCGGCGTGGGCAAGACCGCCATCGTGGAGGGCCTCGCCCAGCGCGTGGCCAAGGGCGACGTGCCCGAGAGCCTGAAGGGGATCCGGGTCGTGAGCCTGGACATGGGCGCCCTGGTGGCGGGCACGCAGTACCGCGGCCAGTTCGAAGAGCGATTGAAGGGGGTCATCACCGAGGTGGAGCAAGCCGAAGGCAAGGTGGTCCTCTTCATCGACGAGCTGCACCTCCTCGTGGGCGCCGGCGCCGTGGGGGGCAGCATGGATGCGGCCAACCTCCTGAAACCCGCGTTGGCCCGGGGCGAGCTGCGCTGCATCGGCGCCACCACCCTGAACGAATTCCAGAAGCACATCGAGAAGGATGCCGCCCTGGAGCGCCGCTTCCAGCCCGTCCTCGTGGACGAGCCCTCGGTGGAGGACGCGATCTCCATCCTGCGCGGGCTCAAGGAGCGCTACGAGCTGCACCACGGCGTGCGGATCCAGGACGCCGCGATCGTGGAGGCCGTGCAGCTGAGCCACCGCTACATCTCGGATCGCTTCCTGCCCGACAAGGCCGTGGACCTCATGGATGAGGCCGCCTCCATGGTGCGCATCCAGATCGACAGCCGCCCCATCGAGATCGATGTGCGGGAGCGCCGGGAGATGCAGCTGCGCATCGAGCAGGCCTCGCTCAAGAAGGAGAAGGACGCCCTCTCCAAGGCCCGCCTCAAGGAGCTGGAGGCGGAGCTGGCGAACCTGGGCGAGGAGCTCACCCGCCTCCGCAGCCAGTGGGAGAAGGCCAAGAAGGCCATCGAGGCCACCCGCAGCCTCCAGAAGCGGCTGGACGATCTCCGCCTGGAGCTGGATCAGGCCAAGTCGCGCGGGGACTACGACCGGGCTTCTCGGCTGGAGTACGGTGAGATCCCCACCCTGGAGAAACAGATCGCCGCAGCCTCGGAACACGAGGCCAACCCCATGCTCCGGCAGGAGGTGGGCGAGGCCGACGTGGCCGCCGTGGTCAGCCGCTGGACGGGCATCCCCGTGGAGAAGCTCATGGAGGGCGAGATCCAGAAGCTGCTCCACATGGAGGAGAAGCTGGCCCAGCGCGTGGTGGGGCAGGAGCCCGCCCTCGTGGCCATCAGCGACGCCCTGCGCCGCAACCGGGCGGGGCTCTCCGATGCCAAGCGGCCCATCGGATCCTTCCTGTTCCTGGGCCCCACGGGCGTGGGCAAGACGGAAGTGGCCCGGGCCCTGGCGGAGTTCCTCTTCGACGATGAGAACGCCATGGTCCGCATCGACATGAGCGAGTTCACCCACGAAGCCGACGCCACCCGCCTCATCGGCGCGGCCCCGGGTTATGTGGGCTACGAGGAGGGGGGTCGCCTCACGGAGGCCGTGCGCCGCCGGCCCTACTGCGTGCTCCTCCTGGACGAGATGGAGAAGGCCCACCCCCGGGTGTTCGACCTCTTCCTGCAGGTGCTGGAGGACGGCCGCCTGACGGATGGCAAGGGCCGCACCGTGAACTTCCGGAATGCCGTGATCCTCATGACGAGCAACCTGGGCAGCCAGGCCATCTTCGCGGCGGGCGGCGACACCCGCAAGGCGGACGCCGCCGTGCAGGTGGCCCTCCATGCCGCCTTCCGGCCCGAGTTCCTGAACCGCATCGACGAGGTGGTGACCTTCCGGGCCCTGGCCTCCGCGGACATGGAAGCCGTGGCCGCCATCCAGCTCAAGCGGGTGGAGGCCCTGCTTGAGGAGAAGCGGGTCTCCCTGGATATTCCACCCCAGGCCCTGGCCTGGCTGGCCAAGGAGGGCTTCGACGCCGCCCTGGGGGCCCGCCCCCTCAAGCGGCTCATCCAGCAGGTGGTGGTGAATCCCCTCAGCCGGATGATGCTGAAGGGCGAACTCCAGCCCGGTGCCGTGGCCCGGCTGGAGGTGGAGGGGGGTGAACTGCAGGTCCGGGTGGGGGCCGTGCAGTAAGGATCCGCTCCGGGTCCCAGCAGGAAGTGCCCAAGTCCAGAATTGAGGTTCCGGGCGCCCGGAGCCGAAGGGGTGGGGTACGCCCGGAGCACCTTTGCCGCTGACCCGCCCCATCCCTATCCTCGTCGTGGACGACGAAGCCGACCTGCGCAACCTCCTGATGGAAGCGCTCGAGGACATGGGCTACGCCCCCGAGGGGGCCGATGGGGGCGACGCGGCGCTGGTCCGGATCGGGGAGAAGCACTTCCCCCTCATCTGCACGGACCTCAACATGCCGGGCGGGCTGTCGGGATTGGACCTCATCAAGGCCATCCACGGCGTGGATCCCAAGGCCCTGACCATCTTGATGACGGGCTACGCCACCACGGAATCGGCCATCACGGCCCTCAAGCACGGGGCCTACGACTTCATCCAGAAGCCCTTCAAGCTGGCGGAGTTCGAAGCCAGCATCAAACGGGCCCTGGATCACTACGCCCTGCTCCGCCAGAACGAGGACTACCAGCACAACCTCGAGCGCATGGTGGAAGAGCGCACCCGGGAGATCCTCGGCCTCAAGGAGGAGATCGAGGATCTCTTCGAGGGCTTCGTGAACGCCTCCATCACGGCGATTGAAGCACGGGACCCCACCACCAGCGGCCACAGCTCCCGCGTGGCCACCCTCACCGTGGGCCTCGCAGAGGTGGTGGGCGCCACCGAGGGGGGGCGCTTCGGGGGGATCCACTACACCGAACGCCAAATCCAGGAGATCCGCTACGCCAGCCTGCTCCATGACTTCGGCAAGGTGGGTGTGAAGGACCACCTGCTCGTGAAGGCCAAGAAGATCGAAGGCGAGCGCCTGGAACTCATCTTCCAGCGCCTGCACCAACGGGCCGTGCAGAACGTGATGGCCGAGATGGAGCGGGCTTGGCGGGCCGGCGAGACCTTCACCGAAGGCCGGGTCGCCTACCTGCAGGAGCAGGTGGTGCTGGAGACCCAACGCCTCGTGGCGCTGCTCATGCGGGCCAATGAACCCTCGGTGCTGCCCCAGGACGTGAGCGAGGGCCTGGTGGACGTCCAGCCCCTCACCTACCGGCACTGGAGCGGCGAGGAGCGCACCCTGCTCACGCCCGAGGACTTCCAGATGCTGCAGATCCGAAAGGGCAGCCTCAGTCATGAGGAGCGAAAAGCGGTGGAGAGCCACGTCAGCCACAGCTACGACTTCCTCGTGAAGATCCCCTGGACCGATGGCCTGAAGCGAGTGCCCGACATCGCCCACGCCCACCACGAGCGCCTCAACGGCAAGGGCTATCCCAAGGGCCTGCGGGAGGAGGAGATCCCCCTCGAGAGCAAGATGATGGCCATCTCCGACGTCTTCGACGCCCTGGCCGCCCATGACCGGCCCTACAAGGTGGCCGTGAGCGTGGAGCGCAGCCTCCAGATCCTCGAGGAGGAGGCCAAGGGCGGCCTGCTGGACGCCGACCTGCTGCGCCTGTTCATCGATGCCCGGGTCTTCCTGCTCACCAACCTCGGGAAGGCTGCGTCATGAGGCCGGGGCGGGGAAGCTCCCGGACCCTGAGGGCCACGAGGGGGAGCCGCGCCCAGGGCGCCGCGTCCCCCGGAGGTGTGGCATGAACGCGCTGCAGGATCCCATCCTCATCGTGGACGATGATCCCGAGGTGCGGGCGAGCCTCGTGGAGGCCCTGGCGGAACGGAACTTCACGGCGGAGGCCGTGGACGGTGCCCGGAGCGCCCTGGAGAGCATCCGGAACCGGCACTTCGCGGTGGTGATCACGGACCTCAACATGCCCGGCGGCCCCTCGGGCCTCGAGCTGCTGGGGGCCATCAAGGGGCTGGACCCCCTCTGCGTCTGCGTGGTGCTCACGGGCTACGCCACCCTGGAGGGCGCCATCAAGAGCCTCCAGCACGGGGCCTACGACTTCATCCAGAAACCCTTCACCCTGAACCAGATCGAGATGGTGGTGAGCCGAGCCCTGGAGCACGCCCGCCTCCAGCTCCAGGTGCGCGAGTACCAGACGGAACTGGAACGGAAGGTCATGGGGCGGACCCAGGACCTCAAGAGCCTCTACCAGGAGGCCCTCGCCCTCTGTGACCTGACCGCGGCCAGTCAGCGCATGCCGGGCCAGGGCAGCCTCGCCCTCTTCATGGAGCACCTGCAGGCCCGCTGGCAGCCCGATGGCCTGGGCTTCTACGTGCCCGGGAGCGGGGGATGGCGGCTGGTCTATGAACATGGCCCCCGCCGGCTGCCTGCCGGCCTGGGCGCCCTGGAGGTCGGGTGGGAAGGCCAGCTGGGCTACCCCGAGGCCCACGGCGTGATGCTCTCCGGCGCGGGCCCCCGGCCCTTCGGCGTGTTGGCCATGGGCTACGAGGGCCGCAGCGCCTTCAGCGCCATGGATCCCGATTTCGTGCTCTTCCTCCGCCACCTGGAGCTGGCGCTCGGCGGGGCGGGAGGCCCGGTCCCGGATAAAGTGGCTTCATGAGAACGCAACAGGGAGGCTTCACAACCGCGAGGCACGAGCGGGAGCACCGTCCAGTGGACGGTGCGTCCCGTGGAGGGAGTTCCATCGAACGTAGTTCGACCCCGAAGGGGCGATGCACAGGAGGTGCATCGTGAACACGCAACAGGAAATCCTCTGGATGGGCTTCACGGGCCGCACGCCCGCGGAGGTGCGCGCGGACCTCACGCCGGGAGGCGTGATCCTCTTCGCCCGCAACCTGGATCCCGATCCGGCCGTCGGCCCCGCGCTTTGCAAGGCCCTCAACGACGGGCTGCAGGAGCGATGGGGCGGGGAGCGGCCCCTGGCCATCGCCCTGGATCAGGAGGGCGGCGCCGTGAGCCGCCTGCGTCCCTGGGTGGGCGAGACCCCGAACCTCCGCATCATCTGGAAGGCCGGCGGGGCCCCAGCCTGTGAGGCCTGGGGGCGACTCTGGGGTGAAGGGTTGGCCCTGCTGGGCTTCAACGTGGACTTCGCCCCCGTGGCGGACCTCTGGGACGGCCATCCCGGCACGGGCATGGGGGATCGCTGCGCCAGTCGCAACCCCGCGGAAGTGGCCGCGGCGGCGGGGGCCTTCCTCCATGGCCTGGAATCCACCGGGGTGCGGGGCTGCCTCAAGCACTTCCCTGGGCTTGGTGGGACGCTCCTCGACAGCCACAAGGGCCTCCCGGAGCTCACCCAGGGGGACCAGATCGCGGAGAACGCGAAGCCGTTCATCGCCTTGGGCCATGAGGATCGGCTCGTGATGGTGGCCCACCTCCGCCTCCCGGCCACCGAGGGCCTGCCCGCCAGCCTCCACCGAGGCTCCGTGGCCGACAACCCCTGGGGGGTGCGGGGTCGCTTCCTCCCCGACGACCTCGAAATGGGCGGCTGCACCGATTGGGACTGGGATGCCCGGGTGCGCCTCTCCCTGGCCGCGGGCCACGAATGGCTCCTCGTCTGCCAGACGGACGCGGGCGTCTCTGCCTGCGCCGCCGCGCTGGACAAGCTGCCCTCCTCCGCCTGGGAGCAGGCGCTCGCCCGCTCCCGCACCCTGCGCACGCACCTTCGCGAACCCCGTCCCGGGGCCCTGGATCCCGCGGCCTGGTCCGCCTGGGTGACCAAGGTCCGGGCCGCGGCCGCCGCCGCAGGGGGGGTCTAGATGGCGGCCAGCCGCGTCCTGATCGTCGACGACAACGCCATGATCCGGCAGGAGATCAAGGCGGTGCTCATGAAGGACGAAGCCTTTGGGGCCTTCCTCGAAGCCGGGGATGGCCTCAGCGCCTTCAAGATCCTCATGGAGCAGCAGCCGGATGTGGTGCTCTGCGACCTCGTGATGCCGGGCTTCGACGGCCTCAAGCTGCTGGGACTCAAGGCCAGCCGCCCCGAGCTCGCCCAGATCCCCGTGATCATGCTGACGGCGGAGGACGATCTGGACCGCAAGGCGGAAATCCTGGAGCGGGGCGCCTCGGACTACGTCCTCAAGCCCTTCCATGAGAAGGAGCTGCTGGCCCGGGTCCGCATCCACCACAAGCTGAAGAAGCTGCAGGACGAGCTGCGGGAGAAGAACGCCCAGCTGGAGGCCCTGTCCGTCACGGACGCCCTCACGAGCCTCCCCAACCGCCGCCACCTCATGAACCGCCTCGAGGAGGAGGTGGCCCGGGCCAAGCGCTTCGAGCAGCCGCTCTCCGTCCTCATGATGGATGTGGACCACTTCAAGATGGTGAACGACACCTACGGCCACGCCATGGGCGACGAGGTGCTGCGCAACATGGGGGCCCTCCTCAAGAACGGCATCCGCACCACGGACCTGGCCGCCCGCTACGGCGGCGAGGAGTTCACCGTGCTCCTGCCGAACACGGACCTGGAGGGCGCCGTGCTGGCGGCCGATGGGCTCCGCACCAAGTTCGAGGCGAGCTCGCACACCCTGGAGGGCACCACCATCCAGAAGACCATGAGCCTCGGCGCCGCCTGCCTCACCCCCCACTCGGACCGCAGTCCCGAGGACCTCCTCAAGGCGGCGGATGAGGCCCTGTACAAGGCCAAACACAGCGGCCGCAACCGGGTGGAGCGGGAGGACGGCGCGGCACCGGAGGCGGCGGACCCCAAGGCGAAGCGGAAAAAGGATGACGTCAAAAGGATGAAGGATGAAGGATGAAGGAACCCGCCTTCATCCTTCATCCTTGAGCCTTCATCCTTACTTGGCCGCGGCCTTCAGGGCATCCGCCCTGGCTCGGACCTCCGGTCCTCGGGGCTGCGCCCCCGCACCGGCTGTGCCGGTACGGCCCGATCCTCCCTTCGCTCCGCTGCGGTCGGATGGTGTCCGTCTTCTCCCAGCTGAACTCGGGGCGGCCGAAGGGGCCAAGGGACCCCGTTCTGTGAAGGTGCGAAGCACCTGAACAGGAGCGCCCTCCGGGGGAGGGCGCGATCCAGGGGAGCGGAGCGTACGGCCTTACTTGGCCGCGGCCTTCAGGGCATCCGCCTTGTCCGTCTTCTCCCAGCTGAACTCGGGGCGGCCGAAGTGGCCGTACGCGGCCGTGGGGCGGTAGATGGGGCGGCGCAGGTCGAGGGTCTCGATCATGGCCTTGGGCGTGGCGCTGAAGACGCTGCGCACGGCCTTCACGATGGCCTCGTCGGACACGTGGCCGGTGCCGAAGGTGTCCACGCTCACGGACACGGGCTCCGCCACACCGATGGCATAGGCCAGCTGGATCTCACAGCGGTCGGCCAAGCCGGCGGCCACGATGTTCTTGGCGATGTAGCGGCCGAAGTAGGCGGCGGAGCGGTCCACCTTGCTGGGGTCCTTGCCGCTGAAGGCGCCGCCGCCGTGATGGCCAGCGCCGCCGTAGGTGTCCACGATGATCTTGCGGCCCGTGAGGCCGGCGTCGCCCATGGGTCCGCCGATGACGAAGCGGCCCGTGGGGTTGATGTAGAACTTGGTGTCCTTGTCCAGGAGCTCCGCGGGCAGGGCGGCGCGGATGACCTGGCGCTCGACCTCGGCGCGGATGATCTCGTTGGTGACGACCTCATCGTGCTGGGTGCTGATGACCACGGCGTCGATGCGGCGAACCTGGTCGCCATCGTATTCCACGGTCACCTGGCTCTTGCCGTCGGGGCGGAGCCAGGGGAGGCTGCCGTCCTTGCGGACCCGGGAGAGCTGGCGGGTGAGCGCGTGGGCGTACTGGATGGGCGCAGGCATCAGCTCCGGGGTCTCCCGGGTGGCGTAGCCGAACATGAGGCCCTGGTCGCCGGCACCGCCGGTGTCCACGCCCATGGCGATGTCGGGGCTCTGCTGGTCCAGGGTGACCATCACGGCGCAGGTGTTGCCGTCGAAGCCCTTCCGGCCATCGTCATAGCCGATCCCGTTCACCACTTCGCGCACGAGCTTGGCCACGGGAATGTAGGTCTTGGTCGTGATCTCACCCGCGACCACCACGAGGCCCGTGGTGACGAGGGTTTCGCAGGCCACACGGCTGGTGGCGTCGTCGGTCAGGGCGGCGTCGAGGACGGCATCGCTGATCTGATCCGCGATCTTGTCGGGATGGCCTTCCGTGACGCTCTCGGAAGTGAACAGGTGGCGGCCGGTTTTGGCCATGTGGACTCCAGTGGATGCGGTAGGAGGCGGAGGCTCTCGGAACCCATCATCTTATCAGGCTCCTTGCCCGGGGTGGGGCCCCCCCTGTATCGTGGGGGACCACCCCCGAAGGCCCGAAGACCCCCAAGTTGTGGAGGATCCCCATGAATCGCGCCCTGCGTACCACCCTCCTGGCCGCCGTGGCCTCGATGGTCCTCGTCTTCACCGCCTGCAAGCGCGAGGACCCCCAGATCCGGGAGCTGACCCAGAAGGCCGCCGAGGCCGACAAGGCCGGCCAGCAGCTGAGCCAGGCCGGTTCCGAGCAGCAGAAGAAGCTGGCCCAGGCCGGGGTCTCCGATGTCCGCGTGAACGCCGAGACCATGCAGCTCACGGAGGAGCAGAAGAAGGCCCTCGAGGAGCGCATCAAGAACGAGAAGAACAGCTCCTACCAGGCCCTCCTCCAGGAAGTTCTGGACAAGGACAAGGAGATCAAGGACCTGAACGGGAAGATCGCCAAGCTGAAGCAGGACCTGCCGACCCCCGACCGGGCCCGGGAGGGTGACAGCCACTACGGCATGGCCCTCAAGTTCCTGAAGAAGAAGGGCGTTCCCGAGGCCGAGGCCCGCAAGCTCGTCTCCAACGTGAACATCATGGAGAAGCTGGCCCCCGGGTTCGAGGTCTACCACTTCTACGCCAACGGCGTGTACGGCACCTGGGTGGCCAAGGGCAAGGCCAAGATCACCCCCTCCGAGCTGCAGAAGCAGGAGCGCGAGAAGATCGAGGGTGAGCGCGACCAGGCCGTGGCCGAGAACGAGAAGCTCCAGGAGGACGTGCTCGACCTCGAGAGCCAGAAGAAGAAGCTCGCCGAGGACATCGAGGGCCTGCGCACCGAGCGCTCCAACCTCATCGAGGAACGCGCCAAGCTCCAGGGCGAGAACGCCCAGCAGCTGGCCTCCCTGAACAGCCTCCACTACATCGTGGGTAACCGCGACAAGCTCAAGGGCGAGGGCATCATCGAGATCCCCGTCTTCGCCAAGGACCGGGCCGGCAAGAACTGGCGCGACGACCTCTTCACCCAGAGCCTGGACCTCCGCTCCAGCGAGGTGATCACCATCAAGGCCGCCGACATGAACCTGAAGAAGATCGGCAAGGTGAACGTGGTGCCCGGCTCCTACGTGAAGGATGAGCACTACAAGCTCGTCATCTCCGAGGACAAGCAGACCGCCACCGTGACCCTTCTGAAGAAGGAGCGCTTCAAGAACGACAAGGTGGTCTTCGCCGTCGCGGAATGAGGCTCTCCGTCAAGGCAGGAAGGGCCCACTCCGGTGGGCCCTTCCTTTTGGCCGCCGGCCCCGCATCAGGACTGACTCCGGGTAGGTTTTGGGCGCCCTGCAATTGAGGCTGGAAATCCCCCCGGGGAGTGCCTATCGTCAGGTCCACACACCCCTTTGTCACCACTCTGTTTCACCACGAGGCCTCCCATGTCACGTCTCCAACGCGGCGCCCTCCTCGGGCTTCCCCTCCTCGTCCTGCTGGGCTGCAGCGGCAGCACCGACGTCCGCAGCGTCCCGCCCCCGAACTCGGGTGACACGGGCACGTACACCACCGCGGACAACACCCCGGCCTTCGATCCGGCCAAGGGCATCGTGCCCCTGCCGAACATCCTGGCCACGGCGGCGCAGCCTGCCTTCAACCTCGGCACCGAGGCGCCCACCGCCACCTCGCCCCTGGACCCGCTCAAGAGCCTCCGGTACGTGAACACCATCGAGATGGCGGGCAAGCATGCCGTGGCCGGCATCAACGCGCCCATCTTCATGGAATTCACCCGGGCCATCGATCCCGCCACCCTGGCCGCCGGCTTCAAGATCTACGAGATCACCCCGGATTCCAATGGCCTCACCGAGGCGAACCCCCTCACCTTCACCGACATCACGGCCCTCTTCACGTTCAAGGTCCTCGGCGCGGATACCGCCACCGAAGGCACCAACCAAGTGCTGGCCTTCCCCAAGCTGCCCCTGAAGCCCGGGACCCGCTATGTCTACGTGGTCACCAGCGCCCTGAAGGATTCGGTGACGCACCTCGGCGTCGGCCGCACCCTCGCCTTCGGCTTCGCCTCCCAGGCCACCCCCCTGGTCGATGGTTCCGGCAAGAGCACCGTGCCCGGCTTCCTCACGGACGCCAATGCCGCCGCGCTCGAGGGCATCCGGGGCAACGTGCTGGCGGCCCCCGGCGGTCCCATCCTCCTCTCCGGCTACGGCAAGACCGTGGGCGACCTCGTGGCCGCAGGCAAGGCCGTCAACCGGGACGACGTGAAGGTCATCGGCCGCTTCATCACGACGGGCGCCATGGCCACCTACACCGATCCCGCCAACCCCGCCACGCTCAAGCCCATCGATGCCCTCCTGAAGGCGTTCGCCACGGCCGGGGCCCCGGGCAACCCCTTCTCGAACCTCGCGAAGAACTGGAACAACACGGTCACCGCCACCGCGCCCATCCCGGCCGCCACCTTCTACACGGCCGCCGGCGCCGCGGCCGTGCCGCACGCCCACGTGAAGAACGTGGTGAACGGCTCCTTCAACAGCGCCGACCTCGCCGTGGATCCCTACCAGGCCCTGGCGGTGAATGACCTGGCCGGCACCGATGCCACCACCATGAACAACACGGGCACCAACAGCACCTACAACGTGGCCTTCACGGGCGCCACGGGCCCCGTGGCCTACGGCGTGCTCGTCCAGAAGCGCAGCAGCGCGGGCACCGGCAGCCTGCTCCAGGGGTTCTACAACGTGCCGCGCACGGTGAACTTCCTCTACTTCGAGCCCACGGCCCCGGCCGGCGCCACGGTGCCCATGGTGATCTTCCAGCACGGCATCACCCGCCAGAAGGAGGACGCCCTCACCATGGCCGAAACCGCCTGCGCCTTGGGCTATGGCGTGATCGCCATCGACCAGCCCATGCACGGCACCCTGGCCCGCACGAACCTCACCGGCAACAGCAGCGACCTCCTGGCGCCCGGCGTCACGAAGGGGGCCCTGTGGGGCCAGGACTTCATGAGCCTCAGCTCCCCCCTCACGGGCCGCACGAACATCCAGCAGGCCGGCTTCAACCTGTTCCGCCTGGAATACCTCATGCGCACGGGTGCCGTGGCCACGGCCCTCGGGGGCCAGGGCGTCGTGGGTCCCACGCCCGGGGCCACGGGGAACATCACCTACGTCAGCCAGAGCCTCGGGTCCATCGTCGGGGCCTACTTCCTGGCCGGAACCACCAACGTGAACCCCGGCACGGGCGTGTATGACGCCGCCTCCATCGCCTCCAGCCCCAAGGGCTTCCTGAGCGTCCCCGGCGGTCGCATCGCCTACCTGCTCAAGGAGAGCGGTTCCTTCGGCGGGGCGGTCAAGGCGGGCGTGTCCGCCGGCATCAATGCCCTGCTCACGAACCCCCCCTACAGCCTCACGCCGGGGACCCCGGCCTACATCGCGGCCTTCAACCGCAACTACCAGAGCACCTTCCACCTGCTGCAGAGCGTCGTGGATCCGGTGGACTCCGCCACCATGGGCCATCCCGCCCTCACCGGCATCGCCGGTGCCGGGGCCCTCAGCCGCTTCACGGGCCGCCTCGCCATCCAGGAGGCCAGCTCCACGACCTTCGATGCCAACGGCGTGGCCACCAACGGCGACCTCACCATCCCCAATTCCGCCACGCGCTACTTCGCCACCTCCTTCGCGGGTTGGAACGTGGCGAGCCCCGTGGATTTCGCGCCCGGCTTCAAGCAGGTGCAGTACGCCACCACCCACACTGCCACCAACGGCGTGGTGGTGCCCTTCATGACCAAGTTCAGCGCCGCGCCGGCGGCCACCGACGCCACCGGACCGACCGAGGGCTACTTCCAGTTCGATCTGCCGGGCATCACCCACGGCTTCTTCCTGGACTGGACCAATCAGCCGGCCAACACCGCCTTGGCCCAGAAGCAGCTCGCCTACTTCCTCGGGGCCGGCGGCAGCAGCATCGTGGTGGATCCCACCGCGGCCGGCTTCTGATCCGATACCCCCCATGAATGGGAACGGGGCGCCACGGCGCCCCGTTTTTTTGGGATCTGACCTGCCGGGATCAGACGGACCGGAGCGAGGGGCACGCCCCCATCAACTGGGCCTTGGCCTCGAGCAGGGCCGGTACCTTGGGGTGGCGGCGGGCCCGGAAGCCGCGCACGGCCTGGAGGTCTTCGGCCACGCGTTCCGTAAGGGGGAGGCTGAGCCAGGCGGCCACGCACCCCAGGGGCAGCCAGGCCCAGGAGCCCAGGTGCAGGGTGCGGTAGCCGAGCCAGGCGAGGCCCGCGGCCCAGAGGGGCAGGAGCAGGAGGCCCGCCAGGAGCTTCACGGTGGCGGTGACGTCCACCTCCTCGGCGAAGCGGCCGGCCAGCCAGCCCACGAGGCGGTAGGCGGGCCAGAAGAGGAGGCCGAAGGGCAGGCAGGGCAGCAGGCAGGCCAGGCGAAGGAGGGCCTGGGGCAGCCACCGGGCGGCCTCGGGCAGGCCGTAAGCGTGGCCCACCTGGTCCGGGCGCAGGCCATGGCGCTGGAGCCAGGCCTGGATGCGGTCCACTTCCTCCCGCAGCCGGGCCTCCTCGCCCCGGGGCAGGGCCGCGAGGTGGTCTTGGAGGGCGTGGACGCGGGTCCGCAGGCCCTCCAGGTCCGCGCGGGTCTCGGGGCCCTCGGCCAGGAGCCAGGCGAGGTCCTGGGCCAGGCGCAGGCGCTCCGCTTCGGGCCCATGGAGGGTGAGGGGCCGCAGGGCCTCGCGGATGCGGGCGGTGAGGATCTGCACGCTCTCGGGGTCGGAGCCGGGCAGGTCCCCGTGGGGGATGGGCGCGCCCAGGCGCAAGAGGGCGTTGTGGCGGAAGATCTCCCGGTCGCCGTAGACGAGGCCCGCGGGCACGAGGACGGGGCGCTCGGGGGCGCCCAGGGCCATGCGGGCGGCGCCGGTCTTAAGGGGCGCGAGGTCGTGACCGCCATGGCTGATGCCCTCGGGGTAGATGCCCACCACCTCGCCCGCCTGGAAAGCCCGGTGCACGGCGCTGAAGGTGGCCTGGACGGCCGCCTGCCGCTGGTCCTCCGTGGCGCCTTCGGGCAGGTCCTGGGTGCGCTGCACGGGGATGGGACGGAAGAGGGCGAGGAAGGGCCGGAGCGGCAGCAGCTTCCACAGCGTGGCCTTGGCCACGAAGCGGGGAGGACGGCTCAGGAGCGCCGTCACCACCAGGGGGTCCAGCAGGCCGTTGGGGTGGTTCAGCACCACGAGCACGGGGCCGTCGGGGAGGGCGGGGCCCTCTTTGCGCAGCGTGCGGAACCAGAGGCGGCCCGTGGCCCGGGCGAAGGACTTCAGCAGCGCCTGGCTCACGCGGTGGCCTCCCGCTTCCGGGCCCACCCCAGGGCGGCGCCGGAGAGGAGGATGGCGGGCACGGCGATGAGCATGCCGCGGCCCAGGGCGTCCCCGGCGCTGAGACCGAGGCCGTGGAGGGCCTCGCTGCGGTGGCCCACCCACTCGGGGCTGATGGCGTCGCCCAGCAAGTGGATGAGCAGCACATTGAGGGCCACGCCCGTGGCGCGCACGGAGGCGGGGAGGCTGCTCACGGTGAGGGCGTTCACGGGGCTCGTGTTGATGAAGAGCAGCAGCATGCCCGCGAAGAAGAGGGCGTAGACCAGGGTTAGGTTCCCGGCCTGCAGGGCCAGGGCCACCACGGGACCCGCCGCCAGCAGGGTGAGCCCGCTGATCCACACGCCCGCATCGGGGAAGCGCTTCTGCATCCGGTCCGTGAGGCTGCCGCCGAGGAAGGTTCCGATGATCCCCGTGACGACGGCGATGCCGCCGAACACGGTGCCCGCCTGCCCCGTGCTCACGCCGAACTTGCGCTGGAGCAGCGTGGGGGCCCAGTGGGAGAGGGCGCCCATGGCGAAGGTGTAGGCCACGTAGCTGCCCGTGCAGGCCAGCCACACGCGGTTGCGGAAGATGGCGGCCAGGCGCGCGCCGAAGCCGAGGTCCGCGGCCAGGTCCTTCGTCCGGTCCAGGCCGCCGCGCACGGGATCGGGCAGCAGCGTCATGCGCACGGCGAAGATCAGGCCCGGCAGGCCCGCCACGAGGAAGGCCGCGCGCCAGCCCCAGTGCTGGGCCACGATCCCGCCCAGGCCGTAGCCGAAGGCGCTGCCCACGGGGATGGCCAGGTAGAACCACGTGAACTTGGCGGCGCGCTCCTCCTCGGGCACCACGTCGGCCAGGAGGGCGGGGCCCAGGGTGGCGTAGGCGGCTTCGCCCACGCCCACGAGGGAGCGGGTGAAGAGCAGGGCGCCATAGGAGTGCACGAAGGCGGCGCCCGCCGTGGCCAGGCACCACAGGGTCACGCCCATGGCCACGAGCTTGGGCCGGTGGTAGCGATCCGCCAGCCATCCGAAGACGGGGGCCGAGAGCATGTACACGACCACGAACACGAAGGGCAGTCGCCCCAACTGGATGTCCGTGAGGTGCAGGTCCCGGCCCAGGGGCTCGAGCACCGCCGCCACCACGTAGCGGTCCAGGTAGTTGAGCAGGTTGATGCCTGTGAGGAGGATGAGGAGCCGGGTGCTCGTGCGCATGGGGGTCCTGATGAAACTTCAAACGCGGAGGAAATCGGAGAAGGGCCGGAGGAGCGCGGAGGGAAGGATTAGGTGTGGGGATTGATGACCCGTTTGATGCCGCCATCCTTCAGCGGCCACCTCCAGAAGTTGAGGAGGAGCCCTAATCGATGGTTGGAAAAGCGAAGGTAGGTCTGGAGTTGGGCCTGATGGACATCCAGGAGGCGATCCAGTGTCTTCAGCTCGACGACGACCTTCCCTTCAATGAGGAGATCCAAACGGTAGGCCCGCTCGATGAGCAACTCATCGTACTGGAGGTCGAGCATGACTTCGCTCTCGACGGAGATTCCCGCCTTCCGGAGCTCATGGGCGAGGCAAGCCTGGTAGGTGCTTTCCAATAATCCCGGGCCCAACTTCCGTTGAACCTGGATGGCACATCCAAGAATCCGCTCCGTCAACGCCTCCAATTCCAAACCGATCTCCACTCCGCGCTCCTCCGGCCCTTCTCCGCTTTCCTCCGCGTTATTAGTTGTCTTTCCAAAACCCTACCCTGCCAACGCGCATTTTCTCAGCCCTTCCGGAACCTCGTGTACACGAAGGCCTGCTCCTTCCCCCAGGGGGTGAGGTGCAGGTCCCGCTCCGAGGCCTCCAAGGTGAAGCTGGGGCCCAGCAGGGCGGCGAGGTCGGCGGCATCGGCCCGGCACACCTCCAGGCCCGAGCACTTCTCCGGGCCCTCGGGGGCGAAGCCCGCCAGCACGGCCACGCCGCCGGGCTTCAGGGCCTTCGCCACCTGGGCCGCGTAGGCGGCGCGGTCGGCGGGTGCCTGCAGGAAGTGGAGCACCGCGCGGTCATGCCAGGCGTCCAGGCTCCCAGGCACCAGGGGCAGGCTGCGTACGTCGCCCTGGAGGAAGGCGAGGCGCGGCGAATCCCCCAGCCGGATCTGGGCCTTGGCCAGGGCTTCGGCGCTGAGATCCGCCAGGGTGATCTGCCAGTCGGTCTCGCGCAGGAGCGTCTGGGCCAGGGTGCCCAGGCCCGCGCCCGCATCCAGCACCCGCGCCCCGGCGGGCAGCCGCCCGTCCCGCAGGAAGCGCAGGCTCGTGGCGGGGGATTCCTGGGTCCAGCTCAGCTGGTCCGGGGTCTTGGCGGCGTAGATGGCATCCCAGTGCGATTGGCTCATGGCTTCAGTCTAGAGGTACTTGGCGAGCCAGGCCTTCACCTCCTCGTACCACTGGAGGTGATTCTCGCCCTTGAGGATCCAGTGGTTCTCGTCGGGGAAGACCACGAGCCGGCTGGGCACCTGCAGGCGCTGCTGCAGCGCGAAGTTCATGAGTGCGTTGTTGGCGGGCACGCGGTAGTCCAGCTCCCCCACGGTGATGAGGATGGGCGTCTTGAAGCCCGTGCCCTTGGCGGCGTTGCCGCCCTGCATCAGGGGGCTCTGGTCGGACCACACCTTCCCGCGGTCCCACACGGGACCCCCGTTCGTGAGCTCCCGGTGGTAGATGCCGTCGCTGGTGCCCCACTGCATGGCGAGGTCCATCTCGCCGGCGTGGCTGAGGATGGCCTTGTAGCGGGTGGTGGTGGCCTGCAGCCAGTTGGCCAGGTGCCCGCCATAGCTGGCGCCGCCCGCGGCCTGGCGCGAGGCGTCCAGGAAGGGGAAGCGGGCCAGGGCGTCGTCGGCGGCGGCGTTCACGTCGTCGGCGGGCCCCTTCAGGGGATCCAGGAAGATGGACTGCCCGAAGGCCTCGCCGTAGCCCGAGGATCCGCGATAGTCGGTGAGGAGCACGGCTTGGTTCGGCTGGGTGAGGAGGTCGTAGTTCCAGCGGATGGAGAAGCTGTCCTTCCACATGTTGGCGGCCCCGCCGTGGATGACGACGAAGAGGGGGACCTTCTTCCCTTCGTTCAGGAGGCGCGGCTTCACGAGCATGGAGTGCAGGCGCCGGCCGCCCTTCGTCACGGTCCAGAAGTGCTCCAGGGGCGCCCAGCCGATCCCGGCCACGGCGTCGGCGGTGAAGCGGGTGAGGGCCGTGGCCCCGTGGGCGTCGAAGGCGAAGATCTCCGGGGGCTGGGAGGCGCAGTCCCAGGTGCCGAAGAGCCGCCCGCCGCCCGTGGCCAGGGCGCCGATGCTGCCGCGGGCCGGGCCCGGCTCCTCGCGCACGTCCCCGCCGGCCAGGGGCAGGGAATGAAGCCGCTCCAGGCCCGCGTGCTCGAAGGTGAAGTAGATGCGGTCCTGCCCCGTGGGCACCACGAAGCGGGAGATGGCGCGATCCAGCCGGGCCGTGAGCACCGTGGGGCGGTTCGCGAAGGGCCAGGGGAAGGCCGTGAGCCGGCCCACGTGGTAGACCTTGCCGTCGTTGGGCGTGGCGACGCAGAGGAGCGTCCTCCCGTCCGGCGAGAACGCGGGCTGGCCGTGGTCCCCGTGGCCCGTGGTGAGCTGCACGGGTTCGCCGCCCTGGGCGCCCACCTGGAAGAGGTGGCTGTCCACCTCCGCGTGGGCGGACTGGTCCAGGTTCGTCACCGCGACGAAGACCACGGACCGCCCCTCGGGCGCCCACACCGCGTCGAGGTTCGCCCCGTCGTTGCCCTGGGTGCCGTGGAAGCTCCGCGAGGCCAGGGCCTTCGTACCCGCCAGCAGGTTCGCCACGGCGCCGGTGCCGAGGTCCACGGTCCAGAGGCTGGGCTTGCGGTCATCGGTCCAGTGATCCCACCGGCGCACGGGGAAGGTGTCGTAGGTGCGGGCCGTGCCCTTGCGCTCCTTGCGGGCCTTCAGCTCCTTCTGGATCGACGCCGGATCCTCGGCGCCGGGGAAGACGTCGCTCTGCACGAGCAGCCGCGTGCCGTCGGGGCTCCACTTGGGGGCGCGGGCGCCCAGGGGCAGCTCCGTGACGCGCCTGGCCTCGCCGCCGGCCAAGTCGAGCACGTAGACCTGGGACTGCTCGTCGCCCTCGCGCTTGGCGGTGAAGGCCAGGCGGCGGCTGTCCGGCGCCCAGGCGAGGCCACCCTCGCCGGGTTTGGTGAAGGTGAGCGGGCGGGGTGGCGCGTCGGAGGTGAGGTCCTTGAGCCACACGTCGCTGCGCTGCTCCTTGGGGTCGTAACTGGGCTCCGTCACCGAGAAGGCGGCCCAGTGGCCATCGGGACTCACGGCCGGCGCGCCCACCCGCTTGAGCAGGAAGATGTCGCGGTGCGTGGGCAGGTGCAGGGCCTGGGCGGCCAGCGGCAGGGCGCAGCCCGCAAGCAGGACGACCGCGGCCAGGGGGCGGAGGAGGCGCATGGGAACTCCCGGGGAACCCCGCGAGTTTAGCGGTTCTCCGCGCCTTCCGGCGCGCCCATCAGCAGGCGGTTCTTGGGCGTGATGTCGCCGGGGATGGTCTGGGTGAGGACGCGGTAGCCGTGGCCCCGCAGCGTGGCCGCGCGGGTGGCGTCCATGGCCAGGGGGCCGTCCAGCCAGCCCTCCAGGCCGCCCAGGTCACCGTGCTTGAGGTCGTGGCAGCAGGGCAGCACGGCCACGGCGGCGCCCGCGGCCACGGCCCGCTCGAGGATGCGATCCGTGAGCGCCCCGCAGGCGTGGGAGGCGACAAGGAGGTCGTCCGCCGTCAGCTCCAGGGCCATGAGGTCGACGGCCTGGAAGTGGACGCGCCCTGCGAGCCGGGGCCAGGCCGCCACGAGGGCCGCGTGGAGCGTGGCGGCGCTCTTGGGCAGCTTCAGGTCCAAGGCCACGGCCCCGGGGGAGGTGTCGTCCAGCAGGAGGAGCGTCTGGGCCAGCAGGCCGTGGCCGCAGGCGAGGTCCACCACGCGCCGGCCGCGGAAGCGGCGCCGCACCCGGCGGGCCACCTCCCAGGCTTCGTAGAGCTCCTTGCGCGGCAGGCAGCCCGCCCCGCACACGGCCCGGGCCAAGGCGTCGAAGAGGGTGTCCCCCTCGAAGCGGGGCAGGTCGTGGGTCGTGAGGCGGTTGGTGGAGGAACGGTCCATCGGCTCAGCGGCGGTAGATGCCCGTCCCCTGGCAGTTGGCGCATTCCGCGTCCACGGTGAGGCGCCCCCGGCAGTGCTTGCAGGGGAGGCTCACGGAGCCGCTGCCCGCGCACTTGGCGCAGGTGGAGGTGAAGGCGGCCTGGGCGCCGGTGCCCCGGCAGCGGGGGCACTTCGAGCCATCAGCCAGCACGCCCTTGGCCTGGCAGCGGGAGCAGGGGCCTTCCTGTTGGGTGTAGGTGCCGGACCCGGAGCACTTCCGGCAGCGCAGCACCACGGCGCCCTTGCCGCTGCAGGCGTCACAGGGGCGGGTCATCCGACCGGTGCCTTCGCAGCGCAGGCAGGGCACGCCCCCGTCGGTGGGTGCGGCGCCGGGCGCGGGCTTGCGGGGCGGCTTGGCGCCAGCGGCATCGTTCAACGGAGGCTCCTCAGGGGTTCACGATCTTGATGGGGCGCGGCCCCTCGTCGTCGCCCCCGGATCCGGGGCCGGGCCTGGGGCCCGGGCGCCCGGGGCGCGATGCCTTGGGCAGGAAGAGCCAGCCCAGGAGGCCCGCCACCATGGAGCTGACGAGGGCGCCCCAGAAGGCGGGCCAGAAGCCGTCCACGGAGAACTGCAGGCCCAGCATGCGGCTGAGGGAGCCCGCCCACCAGAAAATGAGCCCGTTGATGACCAGGTTGAAGCAGCCGAAGGAGCAGGCCATGGGCACGATGGCCAGCAGGCGCAGGAACTGGCCCACGGTGGCGTTGAGGGCACCCAGCAGCACGGCCACGATGAGCAGGTCCACGAAGGGGCCGTGGTGGATGCCGGACACCACGCTGGAGGCCACCAGGAGGCCCACGGCGGAGAAGAGGAAGCGGAGCACGGTGTTCATCGGGGCTGATTTTCCCATGGAATGCCCAGGCGCATGGCCGCAAGAATCGGATTGAGGGGGCCCCGCCCGGAGCCGACGCTGGAAGCCGGGAGCACACCATGCCGAAGAGCGACTACGCCCGCATCGAACAGGCCATCCGGCTGCTGCAGGCGCGGGCCCGGGAGCAGCCCAGCCTCGCGGAGGTGGCGGAGGCTGCGGGCCTCAGCGAGTTCCACTTCCAGCGCCTCTTCCAGCGATGGGCGGGGCTCAGCCCCAAGCGCTTCCTGCAGGTGCTCACCCTGGCCGAGGCCAAGCGGATGCTGGCGGAATCCCGCAGCCTGCTGGACACGGCCTACGAGGTGGGCCTCTCCAGCCCCAGCCGCCTCCACGACCTCTTCCTCAGCCTCGAGTGCATGACGCCCGGCGAGTACAAGGCGCGGGCCGCGGGCCTCACCCTCCGCTGGGGCGTGGAGGAGACGCCCTTCGGCCCCGCCCTCTTCGCCGCCCTGGACCGGGGCCTCTGCGGCCTCTCCTTCCTGGCGGACGACGATCCCGAGGCGGCCTTCGCCCAGCTGCGGGAGCGCTGGCCCGAGGCCACCCTGGAGGCGGCGCCCGCCGCCGTGCGGCCCCTGGCGGACGCCTTCGCCGCGCGCATGGCGGGGCGCGTGGACCAGCCCTTGGCCCTCGTCCTCAAGGGCACGCCCTTCCAGCTCCGCACCTGGGAGGCCCTCCTGCGCATCCCGCCGGGCCACGCGCTGGCCTACGCCGACGTGGCCAAGCTCGCGGGCTCGCCCGGCGCCTCGCGCGCCGTGGGCAGCGCCGTGGGCGCGAACCCCATCGCGGGCCTCATCCCCTGCCACCGCGTCATCCAGGCCACGGGCGCCCTGGGCGACTATCGCTGGGGTGCGCCCCGCAAGCAGGCCCTGCTGGGGCTGGAGCGCGCCCGGGTGCTGGAAGCCGGGGCATGATGGGGAGACCTTTCCCACCCACTCGTCCTTCGCGAGGTACCTCCAAATGGATCCGACGCATGAATCGAAGCGGCCTCTGGGAATCCTCATTCTCGCCCTAGCCGCCCTACCGATGTTCGGGCAGAGGGCCAAGCGGATCACACCGGAATACCAGGCCCGATCCAAGGCCTACATCGAGTCTTCGAAGGAGGGCTGGAGCTTCATCACGGAGAATTCCGGGTTTGAATTCCCAAGCGTTCGAGAGAGTTCCACTGGGCATTGGACCAACCTCCTTCTGGAACTCAGATATCGAAATCAAACCTTCCCGCAAGGAGAGGGGCTGAAGGGCGCAAGTACGGTGAAGGCCTGGACCCTACGCCCTGGCCATCCCCGGTCCCTCCGCTGGGTTCTCAAGAGTTACGCCCATGAAGGCCAAATATGGGACCGCATGTTGAAGCTCACCACGTTCGGATGTTGCGCTTCCCCCACGACCTACCAGTACCACGCCCTCCTAACTGGGAGGCTCCTATACACAGCCCATGGAGATTTGGTTCAAATCCGGGGTGGCAAGGGTGGTGAGGATGTTTCGATGCGATACGTGGCCTTCGGATTTGAGAATTCTTCGAAGGAAGATCAGCCTCCGGTGATCCAATACGGGACCGATCTAGAACCCCCAACCCAGGTGGAAGTGGTCTCTTCCAAGGAATGTCACATCATGGATATTCCCAAGGTGGGGCTGGAGGTGGATGGAGTCGTCGTGGAGAACCTGGACCTCTACAGCCAGCCCCTTACTTTCACGGTGGCGCTCCGCTATCCCGATGGCGCCGAAGTCCGCCTACCCATCGTGAATGACCACCCCCAGGTTGAGATGGCCAAGTTACCGCCTGGATTCTCCCTTCGCCTTCGGCCTTCGACCCAGCACTGATCGCATCAATGGCTGTGATTATCCTCCCCCTTCCCGCCTCGGCCCGCCTCGCCGACCTCCTGGCCTTCCATGGCCGCGATCCCGAGAGCCCCTCCGAGCGCGTGGTGGGTGACACCCTGCACAAGGCCACGCGCCTGGGCGGGCGCCCCGTGCGCCTGGAGCTGCGCCTTGCGTCCGGACAGGCGGAGGTGCGCGTGGCGGGGGCGAAGGTGCGCAAGGCCGACGAGGCGGAGCTGCGCCACCAGGCTTCTCGGCTGCTGGCCCTCGACGGCGACGCCGCCGCCTTCGAGGCGAAGCACCGGAAGCACCCCCAGCTGGGCCCGCTCATCCGCCACCGCCCCGGCCTGCGCATCCCGCAGACGGCCACGGTCTTCGAGGCCCTCGTGTGGGCCATCCTGGGCCAGCAGGTGAACCTGCCCTTCGCCTACAAGCTGCGGCAGCGGGTGATCCGCCGGGCGGGGGAGGACGCGGGCGACGGCCTCGTGGCCCACCCCACGGCGGAGGCCCTGGCGGCGCTGGATCCCGAGGCCTTCGCCCCCCTGCAGCTCTCCCGCGCCAAGGCCGCCTGCCTCGTGTGCACGGCCCAGGCCGTGGCCTCGGGCCAGCTGCCCGTGGAGCGGCTGCCGGAGCTGGAGGCCGCCGACGTCGTCGCCCGCCTCACGGCGCTGAAGGGCATCGGCCCGTGGACGGCCCAGTACGTGCTGCTGCGCGGCTGCGGCCACCTGGACGGCCTGCCCCTGGGCGACAGCGCCCTGGCCACCGCCGCCCAGCGCGTGTGGGGCCTGAGCGAGCGCCCCAAGGGCCCCGAGCTGGAGCGCCTCATGGAGCCCTTCCGCCCCTGGCGCAGCCTCGCCACCTACCACCTGTGGGCCAGCCTCAAGGATGCGCCGGCCTAGCCCACCTGCCGCCGCGTGCGTCCCACTTGCGCCTTGTGGCGGTGCAGCAGGTGGAAGCGCAGGGCGCCGTGCTCCAGGTGGCGGAGGGGGTGCAGCTTGGCGTCGAGGGCCCGGAAGGCGCCCACCATGTCCTCGCACACGGCGATGCGGCCCTCCCGGGGGCCGATGCCCGCCTTGGCGAAGGCCTGGCGCACGGGGGGCTGCAGGCCCACGAGGATCACCTTCACCTTCTGCCGCGCCAGCTCTTCCAGCACACCCTCCAGGGCCACGATGCCGGTGACGTCCGCCGCGGGAACCTGCTCCATGCGGAAGACCACGGCCCGCACCTCGCCCCCGATGGCGTGGATGGCACCCATGGCCCGCTCCGTGGCGCCGAAGAAGAGGGGGCCCGAGAGGTCGTAGATGACCACGCCCTCGGGCAGGCGGCCCGGCAGCTCCGAGTGGTCCGGCTCGGCGATGCGGCCCTCGGTCACGGCCGCCATGCGGCGCATGAAGAGGAGGCTCGCCAGCATCACGCCCACGCTCACGGCGATGACCATGTCGAAGACCACCGTGAGGGCGAAGCAGGTGAGCAGCACGGCCACATCGCTGCGCGGCGCCACGCGCACCGTGTGGAGGAAATGCTCCACCTCGGACATGTTCCAGGCCACCAGCAGCAGCAGGGCCGCGAGGCTCGCCATGGGCAGGTGGCGCAGCAGGGGCGCCAGCAGGAGCATGGCGGCGAGGATGGTGAGGGCGTGGGTCATGGCCGCCACGGGCGTGCGGCCGCCGAAGCGGAAGTTGGTGGCCGTGCGGGCGATGGCCCCCGTGGCGGGGATGCCGCCGAAGAAGGGGGTGAGTACGTTGCCCACGCCCAGGGCCAGCAGCTCCGCATCGGGATCGTGGCGGGTGCGGGCCATGCCGTCGGCCACCACCGCCGACAGCAGGGATTCGATGGCACCGAGCATGGCCACGGCGAAGGCGCTGGGCAGCAGGAGGCGCAGGGTGGCGAGGCTCAGTGTGAAGTCCTGCCCCTCGGGCCCCGGCGCGTGCCAGGGCCAGGCGAGGCTCAGGCCCGTGCGGGGGATGCCGTCCACCATCCGGCCGTCCACGAGGGTGTGGAAGCGGGTGCCCAGGGTCTCCAGGTGGAAGCCGGGCACGGTCCGCGCGAGCAGCCAGCCCGCGAGGCCCGCCAGGGGCAGGGCC
>DATFAX010000075.1:0-6784 GCA_035254125.1 Holophagaceae bacterium
CCGCTCTCTCACGGCGACAGCAGGGGTTCGAGTCCCCTTGGGACTACCAATCAAGCCCGCCATCCGGCGGGCTTTTTGATTGGTCGTCCCAAGGGGACTCGAATCGCAGGCGGCGTCCAGGTAGGGCCAAGCGAAGGTCGCGCGAGCGACCGCAGCTGGTGCGGCCCATAGGGCCGCAAGCCCGTGGGCAGCCGACGCGCGGGCCCCTTGGGACGGGCCATGGGCCGGAAGGAGACCCAAGCATTTCATTCCCACCCGAACTCCCCACCCCGCCCCAGCCGGGTTACCTTATGAAAACCGTCCCTCCCCAGCTCATTTAGCCGCGCCTTCGCGTACCTATTTCCAGCCCCCATCTGGGTGAAATAACAATGAGCCCTCTCCTCCCCTTCACCGGCCCCTCCCACCCCACGGGAACCCAGGCCATGCCTCAAGCAGGCGCCACCCCATGAGCTCCGAAGTCATCCTCTACCAAACCGAGGACGGCAAATCCCTCGTCCAACTCCGGGCCATGGATGGCACCGTCTGGCTCTCCCAAACCGAGATCGCCGAACTCTTCGCCACCACCAAACAAAACGTCAGCCTTCACGCCAAAAATATCCTGGGAGAAGGGGAGTTAACCGCCGAGGCAACCGTCAAGGATTCCTTGACAGTTCAAACCGAGGGCCAGCGCAGGGTCCAACGCCCGACCCTGCTCTACAGCCTCCCCATGATCCTCGCCATCGGTTACCGCGTCCGCTCCCCCCGCGGCACCCAGTTTCGCCAGTGGGCCACGGGCCACCTCACCGAGTACCTCGTCAAAGGCTTCGTCATGGATGACGAGCGCCTCAAGAACCCCGGCGGCTGGGATTACTTCGACGAACTCCTCACCCGCATCCGCGAGATCCGGGCCTCCGAGAAGCGCTTCTACCAAAAAGTCCGCGACCTCTTCGCCCTCAGCGCCGAGGAAGTGGACACCCTGAACCGCCTCGTCGTGATCTTCCTGGAGCAGGCCGAACTGCGGGCCCGGGATCGCCAAACCCTCACCCTCGACTACTGGCGCCAGAACGTGGATCGCCTGCTGACCCTGATGGATCGCCCCGTGCTCGACCACGCCGGAAGCATCAGCGCTGAAGCCATGAAGGCCATCGCCCAGGATCGCTACGAAGCCTTCGATCAGAATCGACGCCGCAGAGAGGCCATGGCCGCCGACGCTGAAGATCTGGCCACTTTGGAAGCCCTCGAGAAGGATGCGAAGCGCCGTGGAGACGCAAGGTAACTGGCCTGCCTAAGTCAGCTCGGCGACAAGGGCGGAGAGGAGGTTCGCAGCGGTGGCGCGAGAGGCGGCGAGTTGCGTTTCCAACTCGTCCACCAAGGCCATCAATTGGTCCACTTTGGCGACGATCCGGCGTTGTTCGGCGAACGGTGGAATGACGCAAGGAAAGCCTGAGAGCTTGGGCGGCCCCGGCGCCGAAGGTAAACTGGGGGCCTCCACCCCCGAGGACCCCATGCGAACGGCCGCTCTCTGCGCGACCCTTTTGACCCCGCTGCTGGCGCAAGCCCCGGCGGGCCCCGACCCCAAGGCCCAGGCCCTGGCCTGGGCGGAGCAGGCCCGCACCCTGAAGCCCAAGCAGGCCAAGATCCTGCTTGAGGTGGGTCGCACCCACCTCGCGATGGGGGAGCTGCCCAAGGCGGAGGAGGCCTTCGCGCGGGTGGACGCGCTGGAGCCCAAGGACGCCGAGCTGCAGGTGCAGGTGGCGCTGGCCTGGGCCCGGAACGGCCAGGCGGCCCGGGTGCTGCCCAAGGTGCCGGAGCTGCGCGACCGCTTCGCCGGGGACCACGAAGCCCTGGCCACCTTCGCTGAAGGGCTCTCCGACCTGGGCCATCTGGCGGAAGCCCGCGGCGTGATGGCGACCCTGGCCCAGCGCAGCCCCAAGGCCTGGGAGGAATTCGTCCGCTACGGCCGCGCCTGCATCCGCGGGAACCGGCGGGAGGAAGCCGCCGAGTGGTTCGAGCGCGCCGTGGGCGTGAAGCCCAAGAACACCGATATCTGGCGGGCCATCGCCCTGGCCTACGCCGATCAGGGCGCCAACCCCGAGGAGGTGCGTTGATGCGCCGCATCCTGCTTCCCCTGCTGGCCCTGCCCCTGCTCGCCCAGGCCCCCGCCAAGGGCACCAAGGCCTTCTTCCTGCAGGATCCCAAGGTGGTGATGGCCGCCTGCGCTGAGGAGTCCATGGCGCTGGAAAAGGACCGCGACCACGGTGAGACGAATGCGGAGTGGGGTCGCGCCTTCCTCGCGGCGGGCCAGCGCGAGAAGGCGGAAGGGCTCCTCAACCGGGCCGCCGTGACCTCCCAGCGGGGGATGATGATCTTCCGGATCCATGCGGCCTTGGGCCCGTCGATGGGCCCGAACCTCCCGGCCGCGGGGGCGCCGCCGGTCTTCCACGGATCCGGTGCCTGGGCGGAGACCTTCCGCAAGAACCCCACGCCCTTCAAGACCCTCGACACCTCGGGCATCTCGGCCCCCTCGGGCGCCATGCTCCAGATCGTCGGGTGCGCCTGGCTCCGCACGGGGCACGTGCGGGAGGCGCTGGCGGCCTTCGAATCCATGGCCCGGCTGGGCCCCAAGGATGAGGATGGATTCTTCAAGGCCGGCCAGGACCTCGTGAGGGCGGGGCTCCCGGTGGAAGGCGAGGGCATGATGAGCGCCTTCCAGGACCTGAAGCCCCAGGAGGCCGACACCTTCCTGGAGTTCGCGGAAGTGGCCAGCGCCCTGGGCCAGAAGGACCTGACCCTCCGCTGGTGCAAGGCCGCCGTGGAGGCCAAACCCCAAAGCGCCCCGGTGCTGGCCAAGGCGGCCCGCCTGCTGGCCGAGGCCCAGCGGACCGCCGGTCCCACCCGGGCGCCCTGGGCCCAGGACCAACCGGCCGCACCTGCGGAGGCCCCGGGGAAACTCTGGGTGATTCCGGCCTTCGAGGTGACGCTGTCCACAGACCGGGGCTTCTTCAATTCCGCCGCCGACACCTTCAACGCGATCTATCCGGACCGCGAGGCCTTCACCCAGGCCACCGTGAAGCGGATCCTCACGGCCCTTCCGGGAGCGGCCCTTCTGCCGGGCCCCGTCTCCGCCGCCACCCTGCCCGCCAAAGCCCCGGAGCTGGCCTCCGTCCTCGGCCCCCGGGACCTGGTGGTGGGCCTCTCCGGACTCGACATCCGGGAAGACCAGGTGGCCCAATCCACCACCACCAACTATTTCCGGAGCGCCCGCCTGCGCCTGGCCCTTTACGATCGCAGCGGGAAGGAGATCGCCGCCCAC
This sequence comes from Holophagaceae bacterium, assembly GCA_035254125.1. Taxonomy (GTDB): domain Bacteria; phylum Acidobacteriota; class Holophagae; order Holophagales; family Holophagaceae; genus JAFDVN01. The sequence goes on from DATFAX010000075.1 coordinate 3,293, forward strand.
ACTTTCGTGGCCATGATGCCCCGCGTGTTCAAGATGGAGAAAGGGCTGGAGGCCGCCTTCGAGCAGATGACTGACTTCCTCGGAGGTCCCACCTTCGCCCGCTGGCGCGAGTAGGTCCCCCCGGCGGAGCCTGTCAAACTGGACCCATCCCCCCGGAGCGCCCATGCCCTCTCCCCGCCCTCCCAAGTTCACGGCGGACTGGACGTGCACCAATGAGGCCATGCCCTGCTACCAGTGGGGCAAGCGCGCGGCGGTGTGGAAGGGGGGCAAGGGTTGGTGGGCCTCCCGGGAAGGGCAGGACGGCATCCAGGGGCCCTTCCGCACGCGCAACCAGGCCCAGGCCTGGGCCGAGGCGCCCTGGCGGGAGGAGCACGACGCCAAAGCGGCCGTGAAGGCGGAGGCCCAGGCGGAGAAGGCCGCCGCGGAGAAGGCGAAGGGGGACGCCACCTGGGCGGGCCTACCCGAGGACCAGCGCAAGGTGGCGCCGGGCCAGGTGTGGAGCCTGCGGGATGGCCGCATGGCGGGCTACGAGGTGCTCGTGCTGGAGGTGAAGAAGGCCATCGCCGCGGTGCTGGCGCGCAAGAGCCCCTCCGAGCCCTGGAAGGACGCGCCGCGCACCGTGCGCAGCCTCAGCACCCTGCCCCGCCTCTACCGCCTCGTGGGCACGGCCAAGCTGCCCAAGGGGCGCTGAGCATGCGGGCCGTCGCCGCCCTCGCCGGATGCCTCGTCCTCGCCGGCTCGCTCCAGGCCCAGGCCCCCCGGCCCCGGGCCCGGGAGCTGGGCCTGCGCCTCGGCCGCCTCACGCCGGGCCCCCTGGACGCCATCACGGACGTGAAGGGCGTGCGCGTGGGCCACACCACGCTGGTGCGGGGCGAGGGCGCCCTGGTGCCCGGCCGGGGCCCCGTGCGCACGGGCGTGACGGCCATCCTCCCCCACGGGGGGGACCTCTGGCACGACAAGGTGCCCGCGGCGGGCTACGTGCTCAATGGCAACGGTGAGGTGACGGGGCTGCATTGGGTGAACGAGCAGGGGGCCCTGGAGGTGCCCATCCTCCTCACCAACACCCAGAACGTGCCCCGGGTGGCAGATGCGGTGCTCACCTGGATGATGAAGCGCTACCCGGCCATCGGCGTGAGCGAGGACGTGGTGCTGCCCGTGGTGGGCGAGTGCGACGACTCCGTGCTCAACGACGCCCGCGGCCGCCACGTGACGGAAGCCGATGTGCTCGCGGCCCTGGACGGCGCCGCCGAGGGACCCGTGGCCGAGGGCGCCGTGGGGGCGGGCACCGGCATGATCGCCTACCAGTTCAAGGGGGGCATCGGCACCGCCTCCCGCCTCGTGAAGACGCGGGGCGCCGGTACCTTCACGGTGGGCGCCCTGGTGAACGCCAACCACGGCGGTCGCCCGGAGCTGCTGGTGGCCGGCGTGCCCGTGGGGCGCGAGCTCCCCAAGGCCAAGGTGGCTCCGGGCGCCCACTCCATCGTGATGGTGCTGGCCACGGACGCGCCCCTGGACGCGCGGCAACTGGGCCGCCTGGCCAGGCGCGCGGCCCTGGGCCTCGCCCGCACGGGCAGCAGCGCCCACCACAGCTCCGGGGACTTCGTCGTGGCCTTCTCCACGGCGACCCGCATCCGCAGCGACGCCCCCCTGGTCACCGCGCCCCGCCTGTCGGACGAGGCCATGGATCCCCTCTTCGAAGGCGCCGCGGAGGCCGTGGAGGCCGCCGTGATCCACGCGCTCCTGGCGGCGACCACCACCACGGGCCGGGACGGAGCCGTGGCCGAGGCGCTGCCCCTGGACTCGCTTCGGGCCGTGATGGAGCGCTACGGGCGGCCCCTGGCCCCGGCGAAGTGAATCACGCCCCGACACCCGGGTCCGCCAGGGCGTCGGGGCGATGAACCGGAAGCCCCCTAGGCGTGGGGCCAGAGCCAGCCGAAGGCGCCGCCGGTGACGAAGCCGAAGAGCAGGGCGTCGAAGGCGTCCTTGGCGGCGGCGCGCCAGGGGTAGCCCATCCAGATGGCGTTCACGCAGGAGCCCACGGCGTAGGCCAGGAAGGTGATGGTGCCCGTGACGCGGTGCACCTGGAGGTAGGGCGTGCCGGCGGCCAGGGTGCGGGAGCCCAGGTAAGCGGTGGCGAAGGCCACGAGGATGTTGAGCACGAACCACTGGCCCAGGAACTTGCCCATGGCCATGGGGCCGCGGGCGCGGATGAGGATCATGCCCACGGGGCCCGCCTCGAATTTGGCCTTCATGGCGTCGCTGCCCATGTCCTTCATGTCGGCGCAGTGAGGGATCACGTACATGCCGGGCGTGACGTCGGCCCCGGGCAGGGCGGCGCGGGCGGCCTCCTCGTTGGGCAGGGGGCGGTAGTCGCTGTTGTGGTACTTGAGCACCATGTGCACGAGGCTGCTGACGATGAAGACCAGCACCGCGGCAAGCAGGATGGGCATCCATAGGTGGGAGAGGGAGACCATGGGTCCTCCGGGAAGGGGTTTGGGGTTGGTGGGCCCATTGTTGGCCCCTTCGGAGGCGGAGGAAAGCCTTAATTCACGGGGATTTCAGACCCATCCGCGGTAAACTGGCGGATTACGGATTTGGGGCCCCATGATCGCGTTCTCGGATGTCAACAAGCAGTACGGCAAGCAGGTGCTCCTCATCGATGCGAGCTTCCAGCTCAACCCCGGCGAGAAGGTGGGCCTCGTGGGCCCCAACGGCGCGGGCAAGTCCACCCTGTTCCGCATGATCGTGGGCGAGGAGAGCCCCGATGACGGCGTGGTGAGCATCCCCAAGAAGCTCACGGTGGGCTACTTCCGGCAGGAGGTGGACGAGATGAAGGGCCGCCCCGTACTGGACGAGGCCATCGCCGGCAGCGGCCGCCTGGGCGACCTGCACCACGAGCTCATGGAGCTGGAGCACGCCATGGGCGATCCTGAGCATCCGGACTTCGAGGCGGCCCTGGAGCGCTTCGGCCACGTGCAGGAGGAGTACCAGCACTTGGGCGGCTACGAGCTGGAGGCCAAGGCCCGCGCCTGCCTGCACGGACTGGGCTTCGAGGATGCGCAGATCGACGGTGACGTGGGCGCCCTCTCCGGCGGCTGGAAGATGCGCGTCTCCATGGCCAAGGTGCTGCTGGGGAACTTCGACGTACTGCTCATGGACGAGCCCACCAACCACCTGGACATCGAGAGCATCCTCTGGCTGGAGAACTACCTGAAGAACGTGCCCGCCACGCTGCTGATGACGAGCCACGACAAGGACTTCATGAACCGCATCGTGACCAAGGTGCTGGAGATCGACGCGGGCGACATCATCACCTACTCGGGCAACTACGACTTCTACGTGAAGGAGCGCGAGATCCGCGAGACGAACCTGGAGGCCGCCTACGAGCGCCAGCAGGCCAAGCTCGCCAAGGAGCAGCGCTTCATCGATCGCTTCAAGGCCCACGCCGCCAAGGCCGCCCAGGTGCAGAGCCGGGTGAAGGCCCTGGAGAAG
>DATFAX010000076.1:0-51099 GCA_035254125.1 Holophagaceae bacterium
GCTACCGGACCGGGATGGCCTGGACCTCACGCGGGAATGGCGGGGGTGGAGCCAGGTGCCCCTCATCGTGCTTTCCGCCCGGGGGCGGGAGGAGGACAAGGTCCAGGCCTTGGATGCCGGGGCGGACGACTACCTCACCAAGCCATTCAGCACCGGCGAACTCATGGCGCGCATCCGCGTGGCGTTCCGCCATCGGGGGGAAGGGACCGCCGAAGTTCCCGTCCACCGCACGGAGCACTGGAGTCTGGACCAAGCCCAACGCGAACTGTGGGTCGCCGGGCAGCGGGTTCACCTGACCCCGAACGAATACAAGCTCCTGCAGGTGCTCGTGCGCCACGTCGGGCGCGTCGTCACCCACGCCCAGCTGTTGCGCGAGGTGTGGGGCACGGCGGCCGCCCAACCTCACTACGTCCGCGTGTACATGGCCCAGTTGCGTCAAAAGCTGGAACCCGACCCCGCCAGGCCCCGGTACCTGCTCACGGAGCCGGGGGTCGGCTACCGGCTCCGGGGGGAAGAGGGGTAGGCCGCGTGGTCACGATTGGCCCTGCTGGGGCCATTCGTTTGTTGGAACATCTCCTCTCCATTTCGCCATGGCAGGGTTCGCACCCGACACTTCGAGGCGTGCACCCGATCCCGACCTGGGCACAAACCATTGGCCCGCTTTGGGTGGTTGCTTAGAGCCCGGCAATCAATTTTTTCAGCAGAGCGTTGAGGCTCTTCTGTTCCTTTGGCGTCAAGACTGAGATGAGCCGAGCTTCGAGTTCGACCATCGGGCCGATCAGTTCATCGATCTTGCGCTTGCCGGCAGCCGTAAGTGCGATCAATCGGCCACGCCTGTCATTTGGGTCGGGGTGGCGCTGGATCATCCCCGCTCGCTCCAGCCTGTCGAGGCGATTGGTCATTCCGCCCGAGGAGATCATGGCCGATTCGTAGAGCTGGGTGGGCGACAGCATGTAGGGCGCCCCCGCGCGCCTGAGCGGCGTAAGCACGTCAAATTCGCCCACATGCAGCTCCGCTTCCTGGAGCAGCGGGTTCATGTGGTTCCGCTCCACGCGCGCGGCAGCATCCAGTAGGCGGCCGATGGTCTCAATGGGCAGCGAGGGGAGATCGGGACGTTCGCGAGCCCATTGCTTGGATGCAGCCTCAGCACGGTCCATGGATATTGCCTTTTTGTAAAGTATCTTGACATCAAGATACATGAATTCTAGCCTCTCGGCTTGCAGGCAATTGTGCCGCTGAAGAGGAGGAACTCATGTCCAAAATGATTTTCCTGAACTTGCCCGTTCGTGATCTTGCGAAGTCCACGGCGTTCTACGAGGCCCTCGGGGGCACCGTGAACCCACAGTTCTCGGGCGAGAGCTCCACGTCCCTCATGCTCTCCGAATCGATCGGGGTGATGCTTCTGACCCATGACCACTACCGCGCATTCACGGATCGACCGATCGGAGACGCACGGCGTGAAAGCCAGGCCTTGATCGCCCTGACGGTGGACGACCGTCAGGCGGTCGATGCCATGGTGAGCCAAGCGGTCGCGGCCGGAGGCAACCCCGACCCCAACCCGTCACAAGATCTGGGATTTCTGTATAACCGCCACGTCGAAGACCCGGATGGATACGTGTGGGAAATCGTGTGGATGAATCCAACCGCGAATGCCTAGCCCCTACGTGCCCCAGATCCGCCACCTGGGGCTCTCGTGTTTTTCGGTTCAACCGGGAATTCACTCGGCACTATGGGAACTCGTCGAGTCGGGACATCCCTCGCCAGCGTGAGATTGCTCCGGCTCATAGGGCTATCGGTGCTTAGGGGTTGTGGGTCCCGTGCCTTCCGATCGGGAGGCCTGGGCTTCGCTTTGAACCTAAAATGGCCACTCGTGATTTGAACCAATACTTGGCCAAAGCGGCCAAGTATTGGTTCACGGGACAGAAAACGCCCCTCGCGGGGCCTCAAACCCTCTCCACGGTGGGGTAAGCCGCCGACCGGTGGGCTCTGGCTGGCCGCGCGCCTGATCCTTCCGACAGCCCACTGGGCTGTCAGAAGGGGCGCTACCCGGCCGCCATCGCGATTCCACCAACCGAAAACGCCCCTCGCGGGGCGCTTTCGGTTGGTGGAGGTGGGGGGAGTTGAACCCCCGTCCAAGACATGCCGAGTGTCGGCTCTTCCACAGGCTTGGTCCGCTCTTGGAGCCTCCTGGCGGGGAACGGACGAGCCGTCCAGGACGCGTGCCTCCGTGGTCTCGACCTTCCTTGGGGGGCGTGGGGAAGGTCCAGTCAGTGCCACCCTTCGGCAGACCGAAGTCACCCTCGGGGTGGTTTAACGAGTCCGCTACCTGACGATCGCGGGTGCTCGCTCGGGCTCAAACAAACAAGGTGTCGGGGAAATCCCCTTCACCCGGGTCATTTAGGCGGCGAGGGCCAGTTCGAAGTTATCGTTGGCAGTTTGATTTGGGCGGCTTGATAAGGGGGCCAGCCGTCCAACCCCCGCCTGCACCGGTCACCCGGGTTCATGACCTGTCGAAACCGGTCACCCCCGTGGAACGGAACCCCGGGCCCGCGAGCCCTGGGTTTACCAGCATAGGCCCAGGGGGCGCTTCCACCCAGGGATCTTTGGGGCTTTCAGCCCCGCCGCAGGGTGATGCGCACGATCTCGGGGCGGCAGCGGAACCGGAAGGGCAGGGCCGTACAGCCCAGGCCCCGGGTGATGAAGAGGCGGTCCCCCCCCTCGGTGTAGAGGCCGGCCACGTAGCCCATGCGGGAGCGGGCCGGGTTGTAGAAGGGTTCCAAGTTGATCTGCCCCCCATGGGTGTGCCCCGCGAGGCTGAGGCGGGCCCCCACGGCCCGGAGCTGCGGCCACAGCTCCGGGGAGTGGGCGAGGCCGATGCGGAAGCCCGGCCCCCGGGGCTCGTGATGCCACTCGGGCTTGAATTCATCCAGGTCCCCATCCGGATGGCCCAGGCCCATGAGCAGGAGGCGGTCCCCGCCCCGGGCGAGGGTGGCCGTGTCCTCCGTGAGCATGCGCCAGCCCTGGGCCTCGAGCAGGTCCGAGACACCGAAATCCGAGCGGTAGCGATCGTGATTCCCCAGCACGCCCACCTTGCCGTCCCGGGGGTGGAGCCCCGCCAGTGGCCGCTTCAGCAGGGCCGTTTCCTCCGGCCAGTAGGAGATGAAGTCCCCGGCGCACACGAGGAGGTCCGCGTCGAGCCCTTCCAGGGCGTGCCCCCACTTGGTGAGCGTGCGCGTCCCCGCGAAGGGCCCCGCATGGATGTCCGAAATGAGGACGATGCGGTAGCCGTCGAAGGCGGGGGGGAGGTCGGGGAAGGCAAGGCTCACCTCCTCCTGACGGGGGGAGCCGTAGGCCTCCACGAGCCCCCAGCTGGAGAAGCCGACGATGAGGAGGGCCAGGGCCGCACCCGTGGCCCGGATGGCCCGGGGCCAGGGCAGCAGCCGGGCGATGGACTCCACCAGCGCCGCGCCCCCGAGCGCGAGGTGCGTGAAGAACCAGAGGAGCAGGGCCGGTTGCCGCCAGGTGGAAACGTGGCCCCCGCGCATGCGGGACAGCACCCACCACAGCCAGAGCAGGTCCAGGAGCAGGAGCCCCAGCAGCCACACGCGGCGCGCACGCTTGCGCGCCAGAAGGGCGAGCCAGCCTTGCACGAAGAGCCCCTTGAAGAAGACGAAGGCGAGCAGGGGGGACATCATGGGGTGATCCGGGGACGGCTGACGGCGGGGTGGCCCGCCAGGGTGAAGCGCCAGGGCCGCAGGCGATCCGCTTCCGAGGCGAAGTCGATGCCCACGCGGGGGCCGGCGAGGATCCCGGGGGGCTTCGGGCCGGAGCGGAGCTGGAGCCCCCCGGGCGACAGGAGGTCATGACCGTCGAAGGCCCGGTCCAGGCCCAGGGCCTGGGCCACCTTGCCCGGCCCCGCGCAGAGCTGGGCGGTGGCCTTGGCGGCCTTACGGCGGGACAGCACCTCCCTGAGGCCCGCGATCACCTCGGCCCCCCGGATCAGCACCGCGCTCGCCTCGTCCTCGGGGCCCGTGACGACGTTGAGCATCCAGTGCATGCCGTAGCAGAAGTAAAGGTAGGCCCGGCCCGGTGGCCCCCACATGGGGGTGTTGCGGGGGGTGCGCCCGTGGCGCGCGTGGCTGGCCGAGTCCTCGGGGCCGCCGTAGGCCTCCACCTCCACGATGCGCAGCACCACGTCGCCGTGGACCAGCTCGCAGCCGAGCAGCCCCCGGGCCGCGGCTTCCACGGGCCCCGCCAACATGCGCCTCAGAGGCACCGCCGCCCCTGCACGAAGGCCCCGCGCACGAGGCCTGGCCGGGCCCGGTAGAGCAGGTGGGACAGCACGGTCCGCGGGTCGCTGGTGTCCCGGCTCAGGGGGTCGGCAAGGGCGGGATCCACCAGGATGAGATCCGCCTCCTTGCCTTCGTCGAGGGTACCCAGCCGGGCCTCCCAGCCCAGGGCCTTCGCGCCTCCCACCGTGGCCAGGTGCAGGGCCGTGGCCACGTCCACGGGCTCGCCGCGGAGCTTGGCGGCCTGACAGGCGAAGGCCATCTCCTCGAAGAGCGACAGGGAGGGCCCCGCCGCCACGTCGGTGCCCAGGCCCACGGTTAGGCCCTCCTCCAACCATCGTCGCAGGGGCATGATGCCGCTCTGCAGGAAGGCATTGGAGCGGGGGCAGTGCACCACCGTGGCGCCGGCAGCCCGGATCAGCTCCCGCTCCTCGGGGGCCAGGTGGATGCCATGGCCCAGCAGCGAGCGCGGCCCCAGGAGGCCCATGGCCTCGTAGAGGCCCGTATAGTGGGGCGCCTCGGGGAAGAGGTCCTCCACCCACGCGATCTCCGCATGGGTTTCGGCCAGGTGGGTCTCGAGCACGGCCCCCAGGCGGTTGGCCAGGGCCGCGGCCCCCCGCATGAGCGTGGGCGAGCAGCTGGGGGCGAAGCGCGGCGCCACGGCCACCTCCAGGCGCCCATGGCGGCCGTGCCAGGCCCCGGCCAGGGCTTGGAGGTCCGCCAGGGCCCGGTCGGCGGGGCGCAGCAAGGCCGCGGGGGCGTTCCGATCCATGAGGGCCGGGCCCAGGACGGTCCGCAGGCCCGCGGCCTCCGCCTCCTGGAAGGCCACCTCGGCGGCCTCTGCATGGCTGCTCCCGTAGGCCACCACCGTGGTGGTGCCCTCCCGCAGGCAGCCCTTGAAGAAGGCCCGCGCCACCATCCGGGCATGGCCGCCATCGCCGAAGCGCGCTTCCGTGGGGAAGATGTGGGTCTCTAACCAGTCCAGCAGAATGAGCCCGTCCTGGGCCACGGCCTCCAGCTGGGGCAGGTGGGTGTGCAGGTCCACGAGGCCCGGCAGCACCCAGAGGGGACGCAGGTCGTGCACCTCGACCCCGGCATGGCGGGGCAGCAGGTCCTCGGCCTTCCCGGCCTCCAGGATACGGGCGCCCTCCAGGAGCAGTGCCCCATCCGCCACGAAGCGGAGGCGCCCCCGCTCGGGGGCATCCAGGAGGGCGGCGCGGATCAGCATCGGTTCCAGTCTAAAGAAAAGGGGCCGCGGATGCGGCCCCTCGTCCCAAGCTCGCCCCGACTAGACTTCGTCGAAGAAGAAGGGCTTCAGCACCTGGATGCGGGTCTCCCAGTCCTCGTGCATGTAGCGCACGGCGGCGGCGAGGCTGGAGAGCAGGCTGTTGCCGTCCTGGGGGGTGAAGCAGAAGCCCACGATGCGGTTCTCGCTGGGCATGTGCAGGGTGCTGGTGGGGATCACGGTCTGGTTGAGGATGCGGCCGAAGTGGCCCTGGTCGCGGCCGAAGGAGAACACGGCGTTGGCGTCCTTCTTGTCGGTGATGGCGATGCGGTCGTTGGCCTTGATCTTCTTGAGCAGCTCCTCCTTGGTGGTGGCCTTCTTCACGCGGAGGTCGAACCACAGGGAGTGCATGTACTGGGTGTTCAGCTTCACGGCGGAGCTGAAGAGATTCAGCTTCAGGCCCTTGGTCTCGAAGAGGTGGTGGGCGTCGCGGGCGTGGTGGGTGCCGAACTTGCCATCCTTGTGGGAGCCCACCTGGGGGGCGGGGCAGAAGTCCTTCACCTGGCTGATGTCGTTGGCGCGGCGCATGCACACGAAGCTGCCCTCGACGAGGTTGTCGTCGCCATCGGCCAGCACGAGGGTCTGCAGGAGGCAGGAGAGGTTGTGCGTGTTGCAGCTCACGACGTGGACGTACTTGTCCTTCGTGATGTCGATGACCTCGTCGTTGATGCCGCGGGCGTACATCTTGCCGAAGCCGAACTCGGAGCCCTGGGCGATGAAGCCCAGCGTGTTGTGCTCGTAGTTCTTGTAGACCTTCTCCTTCATCTCAAGGCCCTTGGGGCTGCAGTCGATGACGACGGTGGCCTGATCCAGGGCCTGCTCGTGGGTGTAGACGGGGGTCATGCCGTCGGCCTTGAAGGCGTCCATCTTGTCGGCATCCACGGCCAGCTTGGCGCCGCGGTTTACCAGGGCCTTCACCTTCGGGCGGTCGGAGACGGAGTGCTTGTGGAAGGTCACCTCGTCGATGCCCAGCTCCTTCTGGAAGTGGGTGAGGAGACCGATGAGGGGCTCGCCGATGGTGCCGGTGCCGACGACGTGCACGATCTTCTTGGACATTCCATCCTCCATGGCCGTGTTTCCGGGACGCCCCTACGGCCGAACCGGAAGATTTTCCCTTGGAATTCAATGAAAGGCTAGGGAAAAACGGGAATGGGCTATCAGCTGTCAGCGATCAGCTTTCAGCCAAAGCAAGGCGCCGACCCATGGGGTGGGTCGGCGCCGAATTCCAGCTCAAAGCTGACAGCTGACAGCTGATTGCGGCTTTTCTACCAGCCGCGCAGCTCGTTCGCCTTGCGCACGCGCTCGAGGGCGAGGACGAAGGCGCCGCTGCGGAAGGTGCAGCCGTGCTTCTTCACCTTCTCGTGCACGTCGTGGAAGGCCTGGACCATGATCTTCTCTTCCTTCTCGAAGACCTCAGCCTCCTCCCAGAAGAACTGCTGGAGGTTCTGCACCCACTCGAAGTAGGACACGGTCACGCCGCCGGCGTTGGCCAGGATGTCGGGCACCACCACGATGCCCTTCTCCTTGAAGATCTTGTCGGCGGTGGGGGAGGTGGGGGCGTTGGCACCCTCCACGATCAGCTTCGCCTTCACGGTGGGGGCGGTCTCCTTGTTCAGCACGCCGCCGAGGGCCGCGGGGATGAGGATGTCGCAGTCCTGCGCGAAGATCGTCTCCTTGTCGAAGGCCTCGCCTCCGGGGAAGCCGTTGACGCTGCCCTTGTTCTGCTTCACGTAGGCCATGAGGGCGGTGACGTCGAGCCCGCCCGCATTGCGCACACCGCCGGCGTGGTCGGCCACGGCCACGATCTTGGCGCCCATCTCCACCAGGAATTTGGCGGTGTAGGAACCCACGTTGCCGAAGCCCTGGAGGATCACCCGGGCGCCCTTCAGAGGCAGACCCATCACGCCGCAGGCCTCACGGGTGGTGATGGCCACGCCCTTGCCGGTGGCGGCCTCACGGCCCTGGCTGCCGCCCAGCTCCAGGGGCTTGCCGGTGACGCAGGCGGGCTGGTAGCCGTGCTTGCGGCCGAACTCATCCATCACCCAGGCCATGGTCTGGGCGTTGGTGTTCACGTCGGGCGCGGGAATGTCCCGCGTGGGACCGAGCACCATGGAGATCTTGGAGATGTAGCGGCGGGTGAGGGTCTCCAGCTCCCGCTTGGTCATGGTGGCGGGGTCGCAGTTGATGCCGCCCTTCGCGCCGCCGAAGGGGATGTTCACCACGGCGGTCTTCCAGGTCATGAGGCTCGCCAGGGCCCGCACCTCGTCCAGCTCCACCTCGGGGTGGAAGCGGATGCCGCCCTTCTGGGGGCCGCGCACGCCGTTGTGCTGCACGCGGAAGCCATGGAACACCTTGAGGGTGCCGTCCTCCATCTGGATGGGGAGGGCCACACTCACTTCACGGTAGGGCGTCTTGAGCACCTCGCGGACATCCGGCGTGAGGCCAAGGATGTCGGCCGCCTCGTCGAACTGGCGGTTGACGCTTTCAAAGAGGTTGATGTGATCCGTCATGGGCACCTCCGCGCATTGACCCCAGTCAAAGGGGTGGCGCAAAACAAGCCAGCATAGCAAGGGCCGGGAAGTTTCCCAGCCCTCGTTCCGTGAATGGTGCCCTCGGGCACAGCTTCGGCGTTACTTCTTCTTCGCGAGACCGACCTTGTACTCGATGTTGGTGATGCCCCAGGCGCCATCGGCCTTCTTGATGCAGGCGACCTTCATGAGGGCGTTGCCGTCCTTGCCCAGGGTGACGTCCATGATGCGGAGGTTGGCGGGGTTCTGCCGCACTTCCTGCACGCGGATGGCGCTCCACTCCTCGGGGCTGAAGCCCTTGATGAGGCGGTAGAGGCCGGCGTAGAAGGCGGTGCGGGCCTCGGGGGTGTCATAACCGGGCATCGGCGCGCCCGGCAGGTTGTCGAGCTTGTCCTTGAGGGCCTCGACCTTCAGGCCCTTGATCTCGTCATCGCTGAGGGTGATCCCCAGCTGGGCCGCCTGGCTGTTGAACCAGCGGGCGGAGGGGAAGAGCACCACGGGCTCCGCCGGGGCGATGAGCACCAGGTGCTGGTAATCCTTTTTCGCGGCGAGGTACTGGAGGTGGGAGAGGATGTCCCGGGGCTCCTTGGCGGCCAGGGGGGCCGTCTGGGGGATGCCACTGCCGCTGTCGCAGGCGACAGTCAGCACCAGGGCGCCGAGGGGGAGAATCCGATTCCAACGAGTAGCCATGACGCCTCCGTGACACGCGATCAGCCGTATGAAAGGATCGTGCCCTGTCCCTAACTCATTGCCAATGGGATTCTTCGTGACCCCGGTCCTATCCTGGTAGTCATGCACCCCGTGTCCCTTGTCACCCTCGGCAAGTTGCGCCTCGCACCGCTGCGCGACTTGGAGAAACACTACCTCGACATGCTGAAGCCCTTCGTGCGCCTCGAGATCACCGAGCTGACGGAAGGCAAGGGGGAGCCCGCCCGGGCCCTGAAGGACGAGGCCGACCGGCTCCGGCCCAAGCTCAAGGCCGCGCGCTGCGCCGTGTTGCTGGACCCCGCGGGTCCGGTGCGGAGCAGCGAAGCCTTCGCCGCCTGGGTGGGCGAGCGCGTGGATCGGGGTGAGAGCTTCTGCTTCGCCATCGGCAGCAGCCATGGCTTCGACCCGGCCCTCAAGGCGGAGGTGAGGGAGAAGCTCTCCCTGAGCCCCATGACCTTCCCCCACGAACTGAGCCGGGTGATGTTCCTGGAGCAGCTCTACCGGGCCTTCGCGATCCTGCGCGGCAGCCCGTATCACAAGTGACGGCGCCTCAGCCGAACAGGCGGAGGGTGTCCTCCAGCGCCTTCATCACCTTGAGCACGTGGAAGGGGTCCACCACGAGGTAGTCCACGGCGCCGGCGGCGGCGGCGCGGTTCCGGCGCAGGTCCGCGTCCTCCTCCGGCCCGACCATGAGCACCGGCAGGGGGCATCCCTCGGGCCCCGTGAGCTGCTTCACCACCTCATAGGGGCTGGCCACGCGGAGCTTGGTGGCCACGGCGATGAGCTTCACGCGACCCCAACCCGCCTCCCCCGCGCCCAGGGCCGCCAAGGTGGGCTTCACGGGGCCCTTCACGTAGTCCAGGGCGGCGATGCCGAACTTCCGCCCCAGGGCCTCGGCCATGCGCTTGGGCAGGGCCTCACCCTCGGAGAGGACGAGCACCACCGGATCCTTGTCCGCGAACAGGGTCGCCTGAGTGCCCAGCTTCGGTGCCTCGGGCGCGGCCTTGGGGGCCGAACGTCCCTTGGGGTCGAAGCGCTCGCGGTCCCGCTGCATCTGGGCGCGCCGGGCCCCCATGAGCCAGGTGCGGTAGATGCCGAGCACGCGGGGATCCGTGTCCTCCGTGAACCGCAGGCCCCACACCTTCTCTCGGTAGTAGGCCACCTTGGCCGCCAACACGAGGGTGCCGTCCTTCTCGTGGTGCAGCTCCAGGTGGGTTTTGGCGTTGAGGCGGAGGCGCTCGGGCAGGGTCACCTTCTCGTCCGGGGGCTCCAGCTCGAGGCCCTCCTCCCCGAAGGCCACGGCAGCGCCCCGGAGGATGTCCTGGTTCTGGGTGCTGAAGGTGCAGGGCAAGCCCCGATGGGGCACGTATTCCGCCAGCCGGTGCTCCTCCAGGGCGCGCAGCAGGCGGGGGAGGCCGATGTGGCAGGCCTCTTCGCCTTCGAGGCGCCCGTGCCCCTGGAATTCCACGGTGGCCTCGTAGGGGATGCCCCGGTCCTGCATGTGGAGGGTGAGCCGCACGCCCGGCTTCAACTTCCACTGCCCCCGGGTGACATCGGAGATGCCGAGCACCACCCGGCCCGGGCCTTCCGCCAGCACGGGGAAGGTGGCCTTCAGCTGCTCCAGCTGCAACTCCACCGCTCCCTGCGCCTCGCAGAGGCGCTGGAAGGCCATGCGGATCTCGTCCGGTTCCTCGAGGTGGGGTGACTTTCGGCTCACCACCCCCCTATCGGCCGGAGTCCTCCGGGCTTTCATCCAGGTATCGGGCCACCGCCTGGTAGGGGTCCTGCAAGTGCCCCGCGATGCCCGCGATGGCGGCCTCCAGGCGCTCCGGGCCACCCCGGACCTTGGCCCGGCGCACCGTCTCCTCGGCCAGCAGGGCTTCGAAGCGGAGGCGGGCCCGTTCCCGGGATTTGCGGGCCAGGCCATCGCCCTGGCGCAACCACACGCCGTGCTCCCGGATGCCCTGGATCACCTCGGCCACACCCTGCCCCATCTGGGCCACCGTGCGATGCACGGGCGGATCCCAGGGCCGGGGCGGTGAGAGGGATTTCATGCCCTCGATCTCCGCCTCCAGCTGCTCCACGCCATCGCGATCGGACTTGTTGAGTACGAAGAGGTCGGCCACTTCCATGATCCCGGCCTTGAGGGCCTGGATCTCGTCGCCGAGGCCGGGCACCAGCACCACGCAGCAGGTGTGGACACAGGAGACCACGTCGACCTCATCCTGGCCCACGCCCACGGTCTCCACGAGGATCCAGTCGAAGCCGGCAGCGTCCATCAGGTCGATGGCGTCCTGGGTGGCCCGGGATAGCCCCCCCAGGGCCCCCCGGGTGGCCAGGGAGCGGATGAACACGCCCGGATCGGGGGCGATGCGGCCCATGCGGATGCGGTCGCCGAGGATCGCCCCCCCACTGAAGGGGCTCGTGGGATCCACGGCGAGGATGCCCACTTTGAGCCCCTCCTTGCGCAGCGCCTGGGCCATGCGATCCGTGAGGGTGCTCTTGCCGGCTCCGGGGGCGCCGGTCAGGCCCACCACCGTAGCCCGGCCCAGGCGGGGCCAGAGGGCCGCCATGAGGACCGGGGCCCCAGGATGCCCATCCTCCATCCAGCTCATGGCACGGCCGAGGGCGCGGAATTCTCCGCGCAGCAGCGAGGTCAGCAGGGCATCGGGAGCGTCCATGGGCTTCCAGCATGGCGGCTCCCTTGGACACGGTCCATGGCCCCCCGCTAGACTAGGGGCTGGCCCCCGGAGGGCCACCACGGACATAACGATGAGTGATGGGAAATTCCCCGAACCCGAAGGGGACGCCGTCCCCGCGACGCCAGCGGTCGCCAAGCCGGCGGCCCGGCTGGTGAAGCGCGCTCCGGCCCAGCCCCCCAAACCCACGGATCCGCGGGAAAAATCCTGCGCCAAGTGCGGTGGGGCCTTCACGGTGCTGCCAGGGGAGAAGTTCTTCCTATGCCCAAGTTGCTACCGCCGGTCCTTCCAGTCCAAGCGAGGCAAGCTCGAGACGAAGGTGCTCACCCAGATCACCTGCGTGGCCTGCGGTGCGCGGGAATACCTGCCCTTCCTGCCCGAGGACCCCGCCAACGCGCTCTGCCAATCCTGCTTCCGGTCACGTAAGGCGGAACCTAAACAGGATTGAGGCACACTGAACCTCTGGAGACGACAATGCCGAAGTTTCTTCCCCTCGCCCTGACCCTGCCCCTCGCCCTGCACGCGGCCCCCCGGGAGGCCGCGCCCCAGGGACCCCAGGCCAAGCCTGCCGCCGCCAAGGCGAAGGCCGCCGATCCCGGTGCCGAGATGGCCCGCAACGGCCTGGTGCAAGTGCTCGATTCCGTGAACGCCGGCTGGTTCGGCGCCCCCTACCAGGGCGTCACCGCCGTGAAGATGCAGGGCACCCTCGGCATCAGCCTCTCCGGCGCCGCCGTGAACGCCAAGGTGGATCAGCTCAGCCAGGGCCAAGTGAAGGGCAACAGCAAGGGCGGGAACGTCTCCTTGAAGCTGAACAGCGTCTACTTCGCCAACGGCGACTACCGCACCGAGCTGGGTGGCGACTTCGGCGACCTGCTGGGCCAGCGCCGCGGCGACAAGGGCTTCCTTTACAGCAAGCAGAACAACATCTACACCACCCGCATCGATCCCGCGGAGGCCAACCCTCCCAAGACCTACCTCGCCTGGTTCCGTTCGACCCTGAACGACATCAAGGCCGTGTACGTGGACAGCCCCCTCTTCACCCCCAGCCTGGCGGGCGAGGAGCAGGCCGGCGGCCGCACCCTCCAACATCTCGTCTTCAACGCCCCCACGAAGGACTGGGATCCCAAGAAGCGCGAGCAGAACATGGCCGACACCCTCGGCTTCTGGAAGCGCGGGCGCCTGGAGGTGATCGTGGACAAGACCACCAAGCTCCCCCACCGCCTGGACTTCCTGAACAAGGAACAGGGCGTGCAGACCCGCATGGACTTCAGCTATGACGCGAAGGGCCACGTGCAGGCCGTCACCATCGCCAACCAGAGCCGGGGCATGGAAGGCCCAGGCTTCCTCCGCCTCTCCTATGGCCCCGACGGCCTCATCAGCACCCTCTCGGGCGAGCTCACCAGCGGCCCCAAGAAGGTGAGCTTCGATCTGAACCTCACCTGGTCCAAGGACCTCCAGGCCTCCGCCCTGGCCGCCATGCCCCCCGCCGGCGCCACCAAGGTGGGTCGTGAGGACCTCGAGACCCGCCTCCTCGTGGGCCTCGCCGGCCAGATCATGGACCTCCAGCGCAACGGCCTCAACCTCCGCAGCGTTACCCTCGCGGGCAAGTAAGCTCCCTGCGACACCGGAAAGGCCCCGGAGCCCCGCTCCGGGGCCTTTCCGCTAGACTGGACCCATCGGGGCGTGGCGCAGCCTGGTAGCGCATCTGCTTTGGGAGCAGAGGGTCGTAGGTTCGAATCCTATCGCCCCGACCAATTCACAGATCCTGGCCCCACTATTCGTGGGCGATGGGATTCGGACCTACGAGTGGGACCGCGGAGGGCCTCCGGGGGAGGCCCGGGAGCCGGACCGGCGGACGGCGCAGCCGGACGCAGTTCGAATCCCGTCCCAGTGGGTCGCTTCCACCGAGGGGGATTCATTGCGTATGGGCAACCTCCCCTATCCCTTCCCCTGCGGCAACCAGAACGCGAAGGTGGTCCCCCGGCCCACTTCACTGAACACCTCGATGCGTCCGCCGAGCAGCTCCAGGAAGCGCTGGGTGATGGTGAGGCCGAGGCCGGTGCCCCCGTACTTCTCCATGGTCTCGGTGCCGGCCTGTTCGTAGGCGTGGAAGACGCGGGCGGCCTGCTCGGAGGTCATGCCGATGCCGGTGTCGCGCACCTCGAAGCGCACTTCGTGGCCCTCGGGCACGGCCGCGAACGTGATGCGCCCCCCTTCGGTGAACTTGATGGCGTTGCCGCCGAGGTTGATGAGCACCTGGCGCAGCTTCATGAGGTCCGTCTCCAGGGCGGGCGGCGGGGCTGGGAGTTCGAGCACGATCTCATTGCGCCTCTGGAGTGCCAGGGGCCGCAAGGTATCGGCCACCTCCTCCAGGATCACGCGGAGGTCCACGGGTTCGGGCTGCACCTCCATCTTCCCGGCCTCGATCTTGGAGAGGTCGAGGATCCCGTTGATGAGGGCCAGCAGGTGCTTGCCCGCGCCGGAGATCTTGTCGAGGTCCTCCATGGTGCCCGCCTCGCCCCGGTCCTCCGCCTCGCTGCGCACCAGCTCGCTGTAGAGGAGGATGGCGTTCAGGGGTGTGCGCAGCTCGTGGCTCATGTTGGCCAGGAAAGCGCTCTTCGCCCGGCTGGCGTCCAGGGCCCGGCGCTCGGAGGCGGCGAGGTCGGCCACGGCCGCCTGGATGCGGGCCTCCAGCTGCCGGTTGCGGTCGGCCAGGTAACCGGTGCGGAACCGGATGAGGCTGACGATGCCCAGGGCCCCGAGACCCAGGTACAGGAGGACGGCCCAGGGGGTGAGCCAGGGCGCCGGCCGCACCTCGAAGGGGAAGGCGAGCGGGCCGGAGCCGTTGCCCGCATGGTCCCGGGCCCACACCATCAGGGTGTAGCTGCCGGCGGGAAGACGCGGGAAGTCGAGGGAGGTCTGGGAACCCCAGGGCCCCGGCGCGGCATCCAGGCCCACCAACTGGGTCCGGAACTGCGATTCCTCCTCCTTGGTGTAGCTCAGCAGGGCCCACTCGAAGCGCAAGCGGTTGTCCCCATGGGCCAGGGTGGCCCCCGGCGTCAGGGGCTGGCCGGATTCCAGGCGCACGGCGGATTCCAGCACGAGGGGATTGGCGTGGGCATCCGGCGCATCCAGGACGGGATCGAAGACGGCGGCCCCTGAGGGGGTGCCGGCCCAGAGGCGACCGTCCTCGTCCTTGAGGAAGGAGCCTTGATTGGAGTCGTTGCTGGGGAGGCCGTCCGCGGTGGTGAAGGTGTAGGTGGTGAAGGGCGCGGGATCGTCCGGGGTGGGGGCGCGGGGCGTGAGGCGGACGACCCCTTTGCCCGTGAAGAGGTAGGGACGCTTCCGCCCATCTTCCAGCACGGCGTAGACCGTATCCGAGGGGAGGGCCGGGCGGCTGGTCAGGCCGTAGCGGATCCAGGTGGGTTCCGTCCGTTCCAGGTCCAGCACCCAGAGGCCCGCTTCCGCGGTGCCGATCCAGAGGCTGCGGTGACCCGCCTCATCCTTTCGCTCCGTGAGGCTCAACACGGAGGCGGCCTTCAGCCCCTCGGCCTCGCCGTAGGTGATCCAGCGATTCCCCTCCCGGCGGCTGACGCCCCCGTTGCGCGTGCCCACCCAGAGCACCTTGCGACCATCGGGCTCCTGGACCTCGGCCACGCAATCCACCAGGTTGCTGGGCAGGCCATCGGCGGTGGTGAAGACCCGCCACGTCCGACCATCGAAGGCGGCGAGGCCCAGCCGGGTGCCCACCCAGAGGGTGGAGGCACCCTCTGGCTCCCGCACCTCCTGCATGCTGTAGATGCGGTCATCCGGTAGCCCCACGCCCCGATGGAACCAGGACCACTGCCCTCCCTTCAGGCGGAACAGGCCCTCCTCCCGGGTCCCCACCCAGATGGCGCCGTCCGAGGTCTTCACCAACGCATAGCAGGTGGTGAGCCGGTGACCCCCGGCATCCTGGATGTGGGTCCACTTCCCCCGATGGAGGGTGAAGAGGCCGTGGCCCGCGGTGCCCAACCAGAGGGTGGGGTGGCCATCGGGCTCCTGGGTGATGAGGATGCGGAAGATGTCTGGCTTGGCCTCGAGCCCGGGAATGTGCTGGAAGCTCACCCAGCGCTGGGGCTGGATCTTCACCAGGCCCTCCAGGGAGGCCAGCCAGATGGCCAGGGGCTCGCCGGGGATCTGCTGGATGAGCATGTCCTCCACGAGGCCGGGGATGCCGGCGGACTCGCCGAACACGGTGAAGGCCCCCTGCCGGTAGACGAGCAGGCCGCCATCCGTGGCCAAGTACAGCTCCCGTTGACCTCCGGGGCCCCGGGCCTCCCGGATGCGCACGACCGCATGGCAGGGGAGGCCCTTGGCGGGGGTCCACGTGGTCCAGGCCTCCCGATCGAGGCGGGCCAGCCCCCCCTGGGTGCCGAACCAGAGGACGCCACCCCCCGCCGGATCCTTCTGCTCGAAGATGCAGCGCACCGTGTCGTGGGGCAGGCTCGAGTTGGCGTGATTGAAATGGGTCCAGCGGCCGGCGGCCAGACGGTGGACCCCCTGGGAGCTGCCCACCCACAGGGCACCGCCATCCCAGTGGAGGGCCAGGATGCGCCCCGCCTCGCCCGCCGGCAGGCCCGCCACCGGAGTCGCACGGCCCTGGGCATCGAGGGTCCAGAGGCCCGCCTCCTCGGTGCCCACCCAGAGGCAGGGGGCCCCGTCGGGGCCCGGGGCCTCCAGGAGCACGGGCACGGTGCTGCGGGGGAATCCGTTTTCGCCATCCGTGTAGCTGGTCCAGATCCCGTTCCGCAGCCGATGGAGACCGCCGCCCGCCGTGCCGAACCAGAGACTGCCGTCCGTGGTCTCCGCCATGGCCGAGACCCAGTTGGACACGTGGGCCCGGGGCATGTTGTGGAGCTGCCACCGCCAGCCGTTGAAGCGGACGGCCCCCTGCTGGGTGCCCGCCCAGAGGTAGCCCTTGCGGTCCATGAGGAGGCTGGAGATGGCATCCGAGGGCAGGCCGCTGTTCTCGGAGCGGTAGGCCCGGGCCGCCAGGCGGCCGTGGGCCAGCAGCTCGGAGATGCCGGAGGATTGGGCCGTCAGGGGAACCCCACCCAGGACGGCGAGGCCGATCCGGAGCATCCACGTTCGAATCGGGGTTCGAAGGGGGGCCATGGGAATCCGTTGGGGTTCCATCGGCTCGGGAGGGTGGGGGCGTGAGCAACGGGGCCGCGCGCCGAGACACGAGTCCGCGCCATCCCTTATCCTGGAAATGGGCACCCATAGCTCAGGTGGATAGAGCTCGAGCCTTCTAAGCTCGCGGTCACTGGTTCGAGTCCAGTTGGGTGCACCAAATCAAGCCATTTCATATCTTTGGACACTGCCCAACAACCGCTTTGAAGGCCATAGGGGCCTTCACGCTCGCGGGACGGCTTTTCAACAGCGTTGGAAATTTGGGGATCGGGGCGCCGACCGGCGGCTGATGGGACTCGAACCCACCCGCGTCCGGCTGTGCCGTCCACCGGCCTTGCTCCCGGGGCTCCACTGGAGGCCCTCCGCAAGTCCACGGTCGTGGGTTCGGGGCCCCGCAGACGCC
This sequence comes from Holophagaceae bacterium, assembly GCA_035254125.1. GTDB lineage: Bacteria > Acidobacteriota > Holophagae > Holophagales > Holophagaceae > JAFDVN01. Next base: position 17,088 of record DATFAX010000076.1, read on the forward strand.
CCAAAGCAAGAAGCCCCCATCGGGGGCTTCGCATTGGGGCGGCTGATGGGACTCGAACCCACGACACCTGGAATCACAATCCAGTGCTCTAACCAACTGAACTACAGCCGCCGTTGGATCGACCAGTCTACCCTGGAACCGGGCCTGTGGCCAGCGTGAAACCTTTGGCCCCGTGGCTCCACGAAACCCTTAGTAGCCGGTTCCGGCTTTGCATGAGGTATCCATGGCAGTCCCCCAAAAGACCCTGAAGCAGATCCTCGGCCTGTCCGCCTTCGCCGGCGCCTGCCTGGCGCTGGGGATGGGCCTCTCCCGCACCTGGGTGGTCCAGGCCCAGGAAGAGAAACCCGTGACCGTCGAGTCCAAGGGTTCCGCCGGCCTGCCCCCCATCGCCGACGTGGCCGAAAAGCTGAACCCCACCGTGGTCTACATCACGAACAAGAGCTTCGTGAAGAACCCCCACGGCACCGGCAATGGCATGGAGGGGGATCCCTTCTTCGACTTCTTCTTCGGCCCCGGGGGGCGCCAGCGCCGGCCCCGGGGTGGCGACGAGGATGAAGGCCAGATGGTGGGCAGCTCGGGCTCCGGCGTGGTGATCAGCCCCGATGGCGAGATCCTCACGAACTACCATGTGATCGAGGGCTGGCGGGGCGCCAAGGACCCCACCCTCACCGTGAAGATGGCCGACGGCAAGGAGCACGTGGCCAAGGTGATGGGGAAGGACAAGGACCTGGACATCGCCCTCCTGAAGATCGAGGCGAGCCACCTGCCCTACGCCAAGCTGGGCGACAGCGGCAGCATGCGGGTGGGTGAGTGGGTGGTGGCCATCGGCAACCCCCTGGGCCTCTCCCACACGGTCACCGCCGGCATCATCAGCGCCAAGGGCCGCTCCAACGCCGAGCTGGGCGGGGGCAGCCCCGTGCAGTCGTTCCTGCAGACGGACGCCGCCATCAACCGCGGCAACTCCGGGGGCCCCCTCCTCAACCTCAAGGGGGAGGTCATCGGCATCAACACCGCCATCCGGGCCGACGGCCAGAACATCGGTTTTGCCGTCCCCGTGGACAGCGTGAAGCGCATCCTCCCCGACCTGAAGACGGGCCGCCCCGTGAGCCGCGGCGCCCTGGGCCTGCAACCCCAGGAGCTGAATAAGGAATTCCAGGAGGCCCTGGGCGCCAAGGAGGGCGTCGTCGTCGGCGACCTCACCAAGGGCCTGCCCGCCGAAAAGGCCGGCATCCAGCAGTTGGATGTGATCACCGCCGTGGACGGCACCCCCGTGAAGAGCCCCGAGGATCTCATCAGCCAGATCAGCGCCCGCCGGGCCGGGGAGACGGTCAAGCTCGCCCTCCTGCGCAACGGCAAGGCCCTGACCATCGGCGTCACCCTGGCCGACCGCAAGTCGCTGACTCCCAAGGGAGAGGGCGAGGAGGACAGCGCCCCCGCCGAGGAGGACTCCGAGCGCGGCACCGGCCTCGACCTCATGAAGTCCTACGGCTTCAAGGTGGAAGCCATCACCCCCGGCACCCGGGCCCTCTACCAGCTGGGCGAGGACCGCGAAGGGGTGGTGGTCACCAAGGTCGACCCCCGTTCCGTCGGTGCCGAGCGCAACCTCCAGCCCGGCCTCGTGGTCCTGAAGGTGGGCACCCTGCCCGTGAAAAACCTCGCGGAATTCAACGCCGCCGTGAAGAAGGCCGGGGGCAAGCCCCTCCTCCTCTACGTGGCGCCCCCCCGGGGGGACCAGCGCCTCACCCTGGCGATCCCCCCGCGTTAATCCCCTCCCAGGGATCTTAAAGCCCCGCAAATGCGGGGCTTTTCGTTTCCGAGCTGGTGGTTTCCGATAAACTTACCGACCAGTACCAAGGACACTCTCATGGGCCAGCGCCTCCTCATCGTCGATTCCGACCGGGCCTTCCTCCAGGAGCAGCGGGTGACCCTCGAATCCGCCTACGAGGTGGAGGTGATCTCCAGCGTGGACGGCGTGGTGGAACGGCTGGAATCCGGTCAGTTCGCCGCCGCCCTCATCGCCGTGGAGGTGGGCGAGAACCGCGGCTACGGCCTCTGCTCCACCATCCGCAAGCACGCCTCCCTGAAGGATGTGCGGATCGCCCTCATCAGCTCCAAGGCCACCGAGGACGAGTACAAGCGCCACCAGAGCCTCAAGGGCCGCGCCGACCTCTACCTCCACAAGCCCATCGCCCCCAGCGCCCTCGTAGCCGCCCTGGGCGGGCTCGTCCCCCCCCGCCCCGTGGATCCCCACAACCCCCTGGGCGATCTGGCGGACGGCCCCGACTTCCTGGACGAGCTCAAGAACCTGGAGGTGGATGAGCTCTTCGCCGACAGCGCCCTGGCAGAGCACCTTCCGGCCCCCACCCTCCCCAAGGCCGAACCGATCCACGAGACCCCCTCGCCCCTGGCCACCCAGCGCATGGCGCCCATCCACCTGAGCCCTGTCTCCACGGCCCCGCCCCACACCCGCACGGACGACCTGCTCCAGGCCCAGCTCGACGGGATGTTGGAGCGGGTGCGCACCCTGGAGGCCGAGCTGCACGGGAAGGATGAATCCATCGGCCGCCTGCAGGAGGAGCTGCGGCACTTCCAGCGCGACCGCGAGAGCATCACCGTGAACCTGGAGGCCCTGGAACGCCAGAAGGCCGATGCCGAGCGCCTCGAGGTCCAGCTCGCCGAGGCCCAGGCCCAAGCCCGCCGCCTGGAGGAGATGGCCGGCAGCGAGGAGACCCTCAAGACCCAGCTGCTCGCCAGCCTGGAGGAGAAGCAGGAGCACCTCCAGCAGATCGAGGAGCTCGGCAAGCAGGTGGCCGAGAAGACCCAGCGCACCGTGGAGATCCTCAAGGAGCGCGACCGCTGGCAGGCCCAGGTGCTGGAGCTGGAACCGTTCAAGGCCCAGGCCGAGAGCGCCCTCCGGGAACTCCGGGAGTGGCGGGAGCGCGCCCAGGGCGCCGAGGCCCGCCTCCAAGCCATGGAAGAGATGCTCCAGCGCCTCCCCGCGGTCGAAAAGGAGCTGGCCGTCCGCACCGGCGAACTGGAGAAGGCCCGCGCCGAGGCCAGCGGCTTGCAGGAATCCCTCGATGGGCTCACCGCCCGCCACCAGGACCTGGAGGCCCGCAGCCAAGCCCAGGCCACGGAGCATCAGACCCTCCAGGCGGAGCTGACCACCGCCCGTCAGGAGATGTCGGGCCTCGAGGCCACCTTGCGGGGCCAGGGCCTGCAGATGGCCCAGCTCCAGACCCGCATCCAGGAGGCCGAGGCCGCCGCCACCGGCGCCCGCACCGAGGCCGAGGCGGCCAAGGCCGCCCTCGAGGAGGCCCGCGCCGAGCTGGCCACCAAGGCCGAGAACCTCGAGAAGATGGGCAACGAGATCTTCGCCATCAGCGCCCAACGCAACGAGGTCCAGGCTCAGCTGGAGGACAGCGAGCACGCCCGGAACCAGGAGCGCATGGAGCTCATGCAGGGCCTCGACGCCAAGGAGGCCGAACTGCAGCGGGCCGCCTCGGAGCTCGCCCAGGCCCAGCGGGACGGCCAGGAACTGCAGGGCCAGCTCGCCGAGCGCGGTGACCGCCTCCAGAACCTCACCGCCCTCCTGGATGAGCTCGCCGAGAAGCTCCGCAAAGGCGCCGACCTGGCCCGGGGCTGATGCTCCCCCTGCTCATCTCCCTGGCGGTCCTGGGGCTCTCCGCCTTCTTCGTGCTGGCGGAGTTCGCCGTGGTGCGGGTGCGCCCCACCCAGCTGGAGGCCCTGCTCGGGGAGGATCCGCGGGCCCGCCTGGCCCTGGCGGTGCAGAAGGAGCTCAGCCGCCACCTCTCCGCGGTGCTCATGGGCATCACCGTGTGCGCCATCGCCTTCGGCGCCGTGGCCGAGGAGCCCGTGGCCGAGGCCCTGCGGACTCACCTGCCCTTCCTCTCCCCCAGGGTGGCCCATCCCCTGGCCACGGGCATCGCCCTCGTGGCCATGACCACCCTCCACGTGGTGCTCACGGAGCTGGTGCCTCGGGGGGTGGCCATCCGCAGCGCCACCACCTGGGCCCTGCGCACGGCGGGGCCGCTCCTGTTCTGGTCCCGCCTGACACACCCCTTCACCTGGGCCCTCATCCGCATGGGGCACGGGGTGGAGCGCCTCATGGGCCTGCCCCCTGAGGAGCCCCACGGCGCCGAGACCCTGCCCAGCGAGGCGGAGTTCCAGAAGCTGCTCGAACAGAGCCAGGCCCAGGGCAAGCTGAGCTTGGACCGCAAGGAGCTCATCGAGAACCTCTTCGACTTCAGCAAGCGCACGGTGAAGGAGATCGCCGTGCCCCGCCAGCTGGTGGTGACCTTCGAAGCGGCGGCCTCCCTGGAGGAGAACTTGGAGCGAGTGCGGAGCACGCCCCACACGCGCATCCCCCTGGTGGAGGGTGACCTCGACCACGTGCTCGGCGTCGTCCACCTCAAGGAGCTGCTGTGGGCCCTCCGGGATGGGCGAACGGTGGACCTCCGCGATTTCGCGCGCCCCGCCTACTTCGTGCCCGAGATGAAGCCCATCCAGGGCCTCATGCTGGAGTTCCAGCAGCAGAAGCAGCACGTGGCCCTCGTGGTGAACGAGCACGGGGGCGTGGATGGGCTCGTCACCCTGGAGGACGTGCTGGAGGAACTGGTGGGCGAGATCCAGGACGAGTTCGACCGCGAAGCCATCCAGCTCCGCCGCACCCGCGGCGGAGGGTGGGTGGCCCAGGGTACCGTCACGCTGGAGCAGCTGGCCGATCACCTGCGGCTGAACCTGGAAGTGGCGGAGGGCAGCGTGTCCCTGGGCGGGTACTTCCAAGAACGCCTGGGCCGCATCCTCCAGGTGGGCGATGAGCTGCGCATCGACGGCTGGCGCATCCGTGTGCTGGCCATGCGCGGCTTCGCCCCCGCCCAGTTCCTCCTCAAGCCCGTACCCCATGGCGAGTGAGCTGGACGGCTTCCTGCTCGCGGCGGGGCTCGGCACCCGCATGGGCCCCCTGAGCCGCGTCCTGCCCAAGCCCGCCTGGCCCCTGCGGGGTCGCAGCATGCTCCAGTGGAGCGCCGATGGCCTCCGGGCGGCGGGGTTCACGCGCCTTGCCTGCAACGTCCACCTCCATCCCGAGCGGCTGGCCGAAGCCGCCGGGGGCCTCGAGCTCTGCCCTGAACCCGCCCTGCTGGGGTCTGCGGGCGGCCTGCACCACGCCCGGGGTCGGGTGCGGGAGGCCCTGGCCGTGTGGAACGCCGACGCCCTGGGGGAGGTCCCCTGGGGGCCCCTCCGGGCGGAGCACCTGCGGACCGGGGCCCAGCTCACCTGGCTCCTCGTGCCCCACCCCGGCGGCCCCTGGAACCCCGTCTTCACGGACCTGGACGGCCGCATCCTCCCCCTGGGCACCCCCTCGGGGCCCAGGGGTCCCTTCCACTTCACGGGGGCCTCCGTGTGGAGCCCCGGGGCCCTGGACCTGTTGCCCGAAGGCCCCAGCGAGGTTCGCGACCTCCTGCCCCGACTCTCGGCCCACCGGGCCCTCGTGGTGGAGCCCTTCCCCTGGCGGGAAGTGGGCACGCCCGACCAGCTCATCGCCGCGGCCGCGGCCCTGGCCCCGGAGGCCGAGGGGCGCCTCCCGGGCTGCTATGTCCACCCCACCGCCACCCCCGGGGGGAAGCTCCGCCGTTGCATCCTGGGCCCCGGTGCCTCCCCCCACGCCGCGTTCGACGACGAGGGCGCCCTCTGGTTCCGGGAGGGGGACCGCCAGGTTCGACTGGCGCTGGGATGACCCCGGCCGAAGTTGGGAGGGTGGACGCACTTTCCGCCCTCGGCCGCGCCGCCGCCCCCCGCCCCACCGCCGCCAAGGGGGCCGGAGGTCTGTCCAAGACCCCGGAGGATCAGGCCGCCCTCCAGAAGCTCCAGGCCCGGGACCGGGAAGTGCGCGCCCACGAGCAGGCCCACCTGTCGGCGGCCGGGGACATCGCCCGGGGCGGGCCCACCTACACCTACCAGCGGGGCCCCGACGGCCGCATGTACGCCATCGGCGGCGAGGTCAGCCTCGACACCAGCCCCGTGCCCGACGACCCCCAGGCCACCCTCGCGAAGGCCCGCCAGATCCAGGCCGCGGCCACGGCCCCGGCGGACCCCAGCCCCCAGGACCGCGCCATCGCCGCGGCCGCGGCCCAGATGGCCGCCGCCGCGAGCCTGGAACTCGCGCGGAAACAGGCGCGCGGCACTGAGCCGGGCGGCATCGACCTGGAGGCTTGAGTTCGGCCCCCCCCGGGGTCCTGTGGCAGGATGGGCGTGGTGTCCAGATTTCATCCCCGAACCGTCCGCGTGCCGGACCCCATGGCTCCCCTCTTCCTGAAGGCGGAGGAGGTGGTGTCCGGTTATTTCGCCTCCATGGTCAACCGCCCAGAGGATGGGCACCTGGAGATCGGCGGCCAGCGGTACCTGCTCGTGCGGGCGGGCTCCCTCTCCGTGGAGTTCTTCGACCTCGTGGCGGAGCTCTACGGCCCCGGGCGCGAGGCCGAAGCCGAAGCCTTCGCCCGCAACCTGCTCTTTGATCTGGCTCACGCCATGGGTCGGTCCGATGCCAAGGCCTTCCATGCCCAGATGGGGCTCACGGATCCCCTGGCCAAGCTGAGCGCCGGCCCCATCCACTTCGCCCACGCCGGCTGGGCCCTGGTGGACATCCACCCCGACAGCAAGCCCTCCCCGGACGAGGACTTCTTCCTCCACTACGACCATCCCGCCAGCTTCGAGGCCCAGGCCTGGCTCGATTCGGGGCGGACCCGCCTCCGCCCCGCCTGCATCATGAACTCCGGCTACAGCAGTGGCTGGTGCCAGGAGAGCTTCGGCCTGCCCCTGGTCGCCACGGAGCTGTTCTGCCGCGCCAAGGGCGACCCCTGTTGCCGCTTCATCATGGCCCCGCCCGCCCGCATGGAGGCACGCCTCAAGGCCTACGAAGGGGTGGATGGCGGGACCCTGCCCGAAGGCGTGGAGATCCCCGATTTCTTCGTCCGCAAGCGGCTGGAGGAGGAGCTCCGCCACAGCCGGGACGAACTCGAGGCCCGGGTCGAGGAACGCACCCGCGAGCTGGCCCTGGCCCACGAGCGCATGCGCAAGACCCAGAAGCTGGAGGCCCTGGGTCGCCTGGCTGGCGGCGTGGCCCATGACTTCAACAACCTGCTCACGGCCATGCTCGGGTACGCGGAGCTGGCCCAGGGGCAGTTCACCGATGGCGGCAGCCCCGAGTCGAGCCTCGCCCAGCTCAAGGCCACGGCCCTGCGCGCCGCGGGCCTCACCCGGCAGCTCCTCGCCTTCAGCCGGCGCCAGGTGCTGCGCACCGAGGTGCTGGACCTCTCCTCCGTGGTGCTCGGCATGGCCGAGATGCTCCGGCCCGTGCTCGGCGAACAGGTCACCCTCGAGCTGGAGCTGGATCCCTCTGCTGGCTTCCTCGAAGCGGACCCCGCCCAGCTGGAACAAGTGATCCTCAACCTCGCCCTCAACGCCCGGGATGCCATGGCCCGGGACGGCATCCTGCACCTCGCCACCCGCCGCGTGAAGGTCCACGAACGCACCTGGGTGGAGCTGGAGGTCCGCGACAACGGCCAGGGCATGGACGAGGAGGTGCTCTCCCACCTCTTCGAGCCCTTTTTCACCACCAAGCCCCTGGGCGAAGGCACGGGGCTCGGCCTCGCCACGGTCTACGGCATCGTGGAGCAGAGCCGCGGGCAGATCAGCGTGGAGAGCGCCCCGGGCCAGGGCACCCGCTTCCTCGTGCGATTCCCCCCCGCCCTCGTGACCCAGCCCCTGGAGCCTTCGACCCCGGTCCCCTCCGCCCCCGCCGCCTCAGCCACCATCCTCGTGGTGGAGGACGAATCCGCCGTGCGGGAGGCCGTGGTGCGCATCCTCCAGCGGGCGGGCCACACCGTGCTGCAGGCGCCCAACCCCCTCGAAGCCCTGGACATCGTGGACGACCATCCGGGGAAGATCCACCTCCTCCTCACCGACATGGTGATGCCCCACCTCAGCGGCAAGGAGCTGGCCGCGCGGTTCCGGGCCCTCCGGCCCGAGGCCGCCGTGCTCTACATGAGTGGGTACACGGAGCAGGAACTGGGCCCCGAGGAAAGCCGGCGCTTCCTTCAAAAGCCGTTCACCCGGGACGCCCTGCTCGCCAAGGTCGCCGAGCTGCTGGGCTGACCCCCCATCAGCAGGGGATCCGAACCGTGAAGCTGGAGCCGAACCCTGGCTGGCTCTGGGCCCGGATCTGGCCCTGGTGGGCCGCCACGAGGCGCTGCACGATGGCGAGCCCGAGGCCGAAGCCCTGGCGGGCATCCGAGCGCTCCGCCTGGCGGAAGGGGTCGAAGATGAAGGGCAGCTGATCCGCCGGCACGCCCCGCCCGGTGTCGATGACGCTCATGCGCAGGAAGCGCAGGCCCGCCTCCACCCCGGAGCCGAACTCCAGACCTGCCTCCAGGCGCACGGCCCCGCCCTTGGGCGTGAACTTGAAGGCGTTGTCCAGGAGGTTCTGGAGCACCCGGTCCAGCTGGTGGCGATCCCCGGTGATGACGGGGAGCTGGGCGGGGATGTCGGACTGGAAGGCGATGCCTTCGGATTCACCACGGAGGGCCCAGAATTCCGCCAAGTGGGAAAGCCAGGGCGAGGGATCAAACGGGGTGGCGTCCAAGGGCAGGCTGCCCCGCTCGGAGCGGTGCAGCTCCAGCATCTCCTCCAGCAGGTGCCGCACCTTGTCGAAGCTGTGGGTGGCCTGGTTCACCATGTTCGGCGCTGGCGTGATGCCCTCCCGAAGGGCATCCACCACCAGCCCCACCACCGTGAGGGGGCTCCGGAGATCGTGCAGCAGCATGGCCGTGAAGTTGGCCTTGAGGGTCTGCACCTCCTTCAATTTGAGGTTGGCGTCCTGCAGGTCCTGGTTGTGCCGCTCCAGTTCCTTCTGCAGACGGCCCAGCCGCACGTGGTGCTCCACGCGGGCCAGCACCTCCTGGCTGCTGAAGGGCTTCGTCACGTAGTCCCGCCCACCCACCTCGAAGGCGCGCACCTTGTCGAGGGGATCGTCCAGGGCGCTCACGAAGAGGATGGGGATGCCCGCCAACATCGGATCCCCCCGGAAGGCCTCGGCCGTCTGGTAGCCATCCATCTCAGGCATGGCGATGTCCAGGAGCAGCACCTCCGGAGGCTGCAGGCGGGCCGCCTCCAGGGCCAACTTCCCGCTGGGCACCGTGCGGACCCGGTGCTTCTCGTGGCGCAGCACCCGCGCGAGCAGATCCAGGTTCGTGGGGTTATCGTCCACGAGGAGGAGGTCGGCGGGGGGCACGAGCATGGAGGCTCCTAGCTGAAGAGAGCGATCAGGTCCTGGATCTGGTAGGCGCGGAGGCGTTCGCGGAGGCCCTCCACGAGGGCCTCTTCCTTCACCTCGGCGAGCATGGCTTCCGCCGCCTCCAAGTCGCCCACCGCCACCTGCGCGCGGAAGGAATCCCGCCAGGCCTGCGGGAGCGCCCCGAGCCCTTCGAGGCCCCCAGGGCGGGATGGCTTCGGCCGGCGGGCCTCCCGCCGTACGAAGTGGATGCCCAGGAAGTGCTCCAGGCAGGCGAAGAGGCGGGCCTCCTCGATGGGCTTCACGAGGAAGTCATCGAAGCCGTGAGGTCTCAGCTCCTCCATGCTCACGTCGTAGACGCTGGCGCTGATGGCCACCACCGGCGTGCGCGGCAGGGTGCGCGCCCGCTCCTGGGCCCGGATGGCCCCCACGGCGCCGAAGCCATCCATGCGGGGCATGCGGAGGTCCATGAGCACCAGGTCCGGCCGGTCCGTGGCCCAGCGGGCCAGGGCCTGGGCGCCATCCTCGGCCATCCGCACCCGCAGGCCCACGCGGGTGAGGAGGCGCTGGAGGATGTCGCGGTTCTCAAGGCGGTCGTCCACCACCAGCACCAGGGGCGCGGATTCGCCGGGCACCAGGCCCGTGACGAGGCCCGGCTCGGGAAGGTTGGACCTGGAGGCATCCGCCGCGGGCAGCGGGATCTCGAAAGTGAACCGGCTGCCCTGCCCCGGGGCGCTCAGCAGCTGGATCTCCCCCCCCAGGAGCCGCACGAGGGCCTGGCTCAGGTGCAGGCCCAGTCCGGTGCCGCCGGCGGCGGCCCCGCGCTCCGTCTGGCTGAAGGCTTGGAAGATCTGCGCCTGATCCTCCGATGCGATGCCCGGGCCCGTATCGCTCACCGTGAACCAGGCATGGCCCGCACTCCAGCGGGCCTCCAGGGAGACCCAGCCGGCTTCGGTGAATTTCAGGGCGTTGCCCAGCAAGTTCACGAGCACTTGCCGCAGCTTCGGTTCATCCGCCTCCGCCAGTTCCGGGAAGCCCTTGGCGTCCACGGTGAAGGCGAGCCCCTTGCCCCGCATGGAGAGCCCGAAGAGGCCCTCCAGCAATCCGAAGAGGTTGGAGGTGGAGAAGGGCGCGGGCTTCAGCTCCAGGCGGCCCGCTTCGATCTTGGAGAGGCTGAGCACGTCGTTGATGAGGGCCAGCAGGTGCTCACCTGCTTCCAGGATGTGGTGCAGCTGGGCGCGCTCTTCCGAGGTGTGGTGGTCATCGCGGGCCAGCAGCCGCGTGTAGCCGAGGATGGCGCTCAGGGGCGTGCGCAGTTCGTGGCTCATGTTGGCCAGGAAGCTGCTCTTGGCCCGGGAGGCTGCCTGGGCCCGGGCCTCGCTCTCCCGCAAGGTGGCCTCGATGGCGCGCTGCTCGGTGATGTCCGCGTGGGAACCCACCACCCGGATGACGCGCCCCTGCCCGTCGCGCACCGCGGAACCGCGGCTCAGGATCCAGCGCCAGGAGCCGTCCCGGTGGCGCATGCGGAAGGTGGCCGAGTAGGTGTGGGCCTCGCCGGCCAGGAAGGCCTTGAACCGCGCCCGCACCTCCGCCAGCTCGGTGGGATGGAGCCGGTCCTCGAAGGTGGCGGGTTCATTGGGCAGGTCCTCCTCGCCGTAGCCGAGGATTTCCTTCCAGCGGGGGCTGTACCACACCTGTCCCTTCACGGGGTCCATGTCCCAGATGCCATCCCGGTTGGCCTCCAGGGCCAGCTGCCACCGCTCCTCGCTGTGGGCGAGGGCATGCTCCGCTTCCAGGAGGTCCGTCTGGTCCTCCAGGAGGGCGTCCCACACCACGCTGCCATCCGGCTGGGGCTGGGGGTTCGCCCGGGAACGGATCCACCGCACGCCGCTGGGCAGGGCGAGTCGTCCATCCCACTGGAAGGAGCTGCCGGTGCGCAGGGCCTCCGCGCTGAGATGCTGGAGGAGCGCCCGATCCTCGGCGGAGAGGCAGGCCAGGACCGCCCCGGGGTCCCGGGCGAATTCGGCCGCCGAAATCCCCAGGAGGGCCTGGAAGCCAGCCCCCGCGAAGAGAATCTCCAGCGCGCCCCGGGCCTGGATGCGCGCCTGCACCACCACGCCGGGAATGCGGCCTACCAGGTTGCGGTACTTCGCCTCGCTCGCCCGCAGCTCCGCTTCCAGCTGCTTGAGGGGGCGGAGGTCCATGGCCACGCCCATGGTTCCCAGCAGGCGCCCGTCGGCGGTGCGCACCCGGCTGCGGCCGAGGGCCACGGGGATGAGGGTGCCATCCCGATGGCGGTAGTGGCACTCGGACACCATGCCGTCTTCATCCACGAAAGTCTGCAGCGCCTCCAACCCGTCCCGGATGGGCCGACCCAGCTTCTCGCTCAACTCCCGGGCCAGATCGTCCAGCTCCTCCGGAACCCGCCAGAGCAAAGGCGTGGCCTTCCCGACGACTTCCTCGGCGGAGTAGCCAAGGAGCACTTCCGCTTGGCGGTTGAAGCGGTTCACCTTCCCTTCGGAATCCAAGCTGATGACGGCGGCCTGAGCGCCGTCCAGAAGGGCGTCCTGCAGGGCCTGCTGCGTCTCCTGGGCCTGCAGCAGTTCCTTGATCCGACCGGCCATGGCCTCGAGGCTCCGCGCGGCGCGGGCCCACTCATCCTCCCCTTGGGGCACCGCCCGGGGTTCCAGATCCCCGCGGGCGAGCCCCTCAATGCGGGTCACCAGCTCCCCGGCCCCCTCGGTGAGGCGCCGGGAGAGCACGTGCCCGGAACCCCAGGCCATGGCCAGCGCCAGGAGGATGAGGCCGGACCCCGCCACGGCGAATCGCCGGCCCTCCTGGGCCAATACCCGGGTGGCTTCTTCGGCCGCGGCCCGCTGGGTGGCCCGCAAGGGCTCCAGGGCCTCGATGAAGGCGGCCGCGTCCGGCAGCCACCGGGAATCCCCGAAGGTGCCCAGATCCCCGGAGACCCCCAGACCGAGCATCTCCTCCAGCTCGAAGGATCTGCGCCGCAAGGTCTCGAGTCGCAGGCGGGCCTGGGCCCCCGGGGACTCGGGCCCGCCCTCGGCCGCCAGGGCGTAGGTCGCCCAGGCCCGGTCGCCATCCGCCCGGGCCTGGCGCAACCGGCGCTGGCCCTCGGCGGGCGGCGTCCGCCCGGAGCGAACCTCCCGGAGCACCACCGTCATGCGCACCACGTAGGCTTCGGCCACCTGCTCCAGGTGGCTCATGGGCAGCAGCTGGCGGGTGTAGAGGCCCCGCGCCTCCTGGGTGCCGCGATGGGCCATGAACAGGAGACCCAGGCTCGCCAGGGCCATGAGACCTGCCACCACGCCGAGGGCCAGCCTCAGTCGGGCGGCCAGGCTCCGGTTGCCACTTGCGCCAGGGGGGTTCATGTCTGCCCCCCTCATCGGCGGGCCCGCCAAACCCTTCAAGTCCGGCATCGGGGCCCGGGCCCACGCTTCCCGAGGGTGCCCCTGGCGGACCTCGGGGAGCCCGGTCATCCTGGAGGCGATGACGAGCCCCGTGGAAGCCCTCAGCCCCTTGCGCCCCGCCGGGCAGACCCGGGCCGAGGAACGTCCGGCCACGGCCCCCGAGCGCCTCCGCGCCGAGCGTGCCCGCGGTGCCCAGGCCAACCAGGCCAAGGTCGAGGGCCTGGGGCAGCACCTGGACCTGCTGGCTTAAGGGCCCTAAGCCTTCGCCTTCCGGTCGGGGCTGAAGCGCCCCAGCAGGGCCGCGCCGCACCCCACCAGCACGCCAGGCAGGAAGCCGAGCGCCATGGCGCTGGCCGCCGTGACGAGCAGGAGGCCCGGCTCCTCCGCCTTGCGCCCGCTCTCCGCCAGGGCCAACCCGGAGAAGAGCAGCATCACGCCCAGGAGGGCGGCGGGGAAGGCCTGGGCGAGCCCCATCAGGGAGGCGCCAAAGGCCACGGCCAGGATCAGCTTGGCGGCTCCCAGGATGAGGATGGCGCCGTGGGTGCGGGCCCCGAAGCGGGTCTGTCCCGCCAGGCCCCCGGCCCCATGGCACATGGGCATGCCCCCGAACCACCCGGTGAGCAGGTTCATGAGGCCCACGGAGATCGCCACCTTCCGTTCCGAGGGCGCGTCCGCCGGGAAGAGGTCCCTCGACAGGGCGCAGACGGCCACCACCGAGTTCAGGAGGGTCACCGGCAACTGGGGCACGGCGGCCTTCCAGAAGGCGAGGGCCCAGTCGCCCTTGGCGATGGGGATGAGGTGAGGCAAGTGCAGCCCCAGGTGGAGGCCCCCCCAGGCCTGGGGGGTGCGCCAGAGGGTGACCGCGAGGCCCGCGCCGAAGAGCAGCAGCGCCACGGGTGTCCGCGCCTTCCGGAGCATCCACCATCCGAGGGCCAGGGCCGGGAGCCCCAGCCACCAGCGATCCAGCCCCGCGTTCCAACCCAGTTCCAGGCCCTTGATGGCGAGCTGCAGGCCCAGGGCCAGCTGCAGGCCCCGCACCACATCCCCCGGCACCACCTGGGCGAGGCGGCCCACGAGGCCCGTGAGCCCCGCGAGCAGCACCAGCGCGCTCACCAGCATGCCCGCCGCCAGGATCTGGGGCACGGTGAGCCCCTGCGTGAGCGCCACGGCCGCGATGGCCTTCATGGGCTGCACCGCCATGGGGATGCGGAAAGTCAGGCCCGTGAGCAGGTTCAACAGGCCCGCGAAGAAGAGGGCCACGCCGAAATCCAGGCCGTTCTGCCGGGACATGCCCAACAGCAGCGGCAGGAAGGTCCCGAGGTCGCCGAGGGAACCCGCCCATTCCGCCGTGTCGAAGCGCGCGGTGCGGAGGTGATCACGGAAGCGGTAGCCCATCCCCGCAGCCTACCGCGCCCCGCCGGTGATCCGCTTCAGGGTTTGGCGCCCGGCAGGGGAAGCTCCACATCCATGGCCAGCTTCCAGGCGCCGGCTTCGCGGCGCCACACCTGCACCGTGGAGCGATCGGGACCCTTCCCTTCCCGCAGGCCCCAGCGGAGGGCCAGGTCCTCGGAGGCGGCGATCTGCCAACCCGCCTCCCGCCAGAGGGCGGGCATGAAGCCTGCGGTCGGGGGCGGAATGACGCCAGCCCGGACCGCCACGCCCCGCCGGTAGGCCCGGAAGTCCGTCGATCCGGCCTGGTGCAGCGCTCCGTGGAGATCCACGGCGGCCTGCGCATCGAAGGCCTTCCAGGCCTCGCCCAGCTTCACCCGGGCGGCGGGATCCGGGGCCGACGGCAGGGCGCGCAGGGTCAGGGCCTGCGGGGCTTGCAGGGGATGCGGGGCCCCCACGTCCAGCAACACGCGCCAGCCCCCGTCCCGGATCACCCAGAGGCTCAGGTAGTGGCCGTGCACGACGGGCTCCGCCTCGGCCTTGGGGCGCCAGGCCCAGGGACCGGTGCTCAGGGCGAAATCCCCGCTGGCCGCCAGCTCCACGTACTCCGGCTCCCAGGCGAGGCGGCTGCCGTCCTCGGGCTTCGCCCGCTGGGCCGCGGGGCCGTTCTCGGCCGCGGGCGTGAAGACGACCGAATCCGGGGTGAGGGTGGCGAGGAAGGCCGCCGGCGTGCCCACCTGCGCCGCACGCGCCGCGAAGGCGCGCTCGGCGGCGGCCACGGCCTCCGCCGTGCGGGGCGGCGCCTGGGCCAGGGCGGGCAGGGTGAGCAGGAAGCCGGACATCAGGAGGCGCATGGGGGGAAGTATGCCCCGGGACCACCCCCGGGCCAGGGGCCCGGGGGTGAGGCGTGCGGGAGCCGCGATCAACGGCGCTGGTAGACCGGCACCTCGGTCTCGCCTTTCTCAACCTTGGCCAGGATCCCTTCCAGGCGCTTGCGGTCGTCCGCATCCTGCGCCTTGGCCAGGAAGGCCTTGAGGATGGCCATGTGGGCGGCCTTCAGCGCCTCGGCGGCGGGCACGGCCACGTCGGGCTTCACACCCACGTGCTCCCAGTTGGTGTTCGTGACGGGATTGATCGCTCGGCCCGTGGGGATGAAAGCGTTGAACCCATGGGCGAGGGGCACCATGCCCCCGGGGTTGGCGCCGCCGCCCGTGGTCTCGCCCACGAGGGTGGCCCGCTTCTGGGTCTGGAAGTCATAGGCACACTCCTCGCCCCCGGAGAAGGTGCGGGCCGAGGTCAACAGGTAGACCGGCCGGGTGTAGCGCGGCGCCACCGTGGGGCTCGTCCAGTACTGGCGCGTGGTGTTCTTCGGGCGGTTGTAGATGGAGTTGAGGTGGCGGGTGTCGCCCTCCTCGAAGAAGTGGCTCACGAGGTAGGCCACGCTCTCGGGATCGCCCCCGCCATTTTGCCGAAGGTCGAGGATGAGGGCTTCCGTGCCCGACAGGAGCGACAGGGCCGCGGAGAAGGCGGGGCCCACGAACTCTGTGGGACCGAAGCCCCGGATGTCGAGGTAACCCACATTGCCCGGCAGCTGCTCCACCTTGGCGACCCCGAAGCCATGGCGCTGCGAAAAGCGGCGCATTTCCTCCACCTCCGCCTTCGTGGGGGTCCGGTCCTCGTCGTCGCCCATGGGCTTGAAGGCGGGGTCGAAGCGCACGCGGAAGTGGCCGTCGTTCCCCAGCTCCCGGAGGTCCTTGGACAGGGCCGCAGCGAAGGCCTCCGTCGTGGCGGCGCCGGCGTAGTCCCCCTTCGCTTCGCGGGCGAGCAGCGCGGCTCCCGTCTTCGCGGCGACGTCCGGGAAGACGTAACGGACCTTGAGCTCCCGGGCGAGGCTCTCCACCACGGCCCGGCGCTGGGCCGCGGTCACGGGCTGGGAGGGGGACGGCGCCGGCTGGGCCGTGAGCACGAGGGTGAGGGCGGGCACGACGAGCAGGGGGGATGGGGTCATGGGTTCTCCTTCGCCCCAGGTTCCGCCCGGAGGCCGCCGGCGTTGAGCCGGCAGGATGCCCGAATCCCGGCGAAGTGCCAGAATCAGGCCATGAGCCCCCTCGCCCTGGACGATCTGGATCGCCGCATCATCGCCGAGCTGAGCGCCGACGCGCGCCTCACCCAAGTGGCCCTGGCCGCCCGAGTGGGCCTCTCCCGCACCTCGGTGCAGGAGCGCCTGAAGCGGTTGGAGCGGGATGGCGTGATCCAGGGCTACACCCTGCGCCTGGGACGGGAGCTGCCCCGGGGGGTGCGGGCCTACCTGCTCGTGAAGGGCACCGGGGCAAGCCATGACCGGGCCGTGCGGGCTCTGGAGGGCCACCCCGAGGTGCGCGTGGCCGACAGCGTGAGCGGAGACATCGACCTGGTCCTCCAGCTGGAAGCGGGGCGCCTGGAGGATCTCAACCGGATCCGGGACGAAGTGGCCAAGCTGCCCGGCGTGGCCTCCACCCAGACCCTGCTGGTGATGGCCCCCCGCTTCGATCGGCGGTGATCGGAAGCGGGCATTCCCCAGATTCCACGGGGCTTCGGACGCTTGTGGATTCACATTCGGAGGCGACCCTCCGATAGTGAGGGGGATGATCCGGGCATCCCGAGCCATCCAAGGGGTATTCCTCGCCTTCGGCTTGGTCCTGGGGGTTCTGTGTCTGGCACCTCTCCCCAGGGCGACCCGGGCCTTGGGCCTCCAGGTGCTCGGCTTCGCCCTGGGCGCCCTCACCCTGGCCTTCGGCCTCCGGCGGGCCCGCCGGGAGCGCGAGGCCCGGACGATGGGACTCCTGCTCGCGGGCTTCGGCGGCCTGTCGTGCCTGTATCGGCTGGAACTGATGCAGCACCTCTTGTCCCTGGGCACGGGGATGGCGGTGCACCCCCTGCGGGATGCGCTGCTGTGGATCCTCGCCCTCGGCCTCCTCCTGGGGGTCCTCGTGGCGCTCCATCGCGCGGGTCCCGCGCCGGGCCGCCTCCAGACCCGGGTGCTCGATGGGCTCATCTTCTCCCTCTCCTTCTACCTGCTGCTCTGGATGGGGCTCGTGCGGCCCTGGCTGAATGCCTCCGCGGTCCCCCCCGCCTTCTCCATCTCCAGCCAGTTCCTGTTCGCCATCACCGCCGCCGCCCTGGGCCTGGCCCTCCACACCCTGCTGCGTCAGGGCTCCCTGGAGGGGCCCGTCGCCCCCCTGGCCGCGGCCCTGGCCACCCTGGCCGTGGTGTTCCCCTGGAGCCTCGCGGCCAGCTTCCACCAAAGTTATCCCCTGGATCATCCGGCCCGCTTCCTCAGCATCCTCGCCTTCATGTTCGTGCTCGCCGCAGTGGATACCCCGCTGGCCCCGCGCAGGCGGGACGCCGCGGCTCGGTGGGTGGATTTGCTGCCCTACGGGCCCGCAGCCCTGGCCTTTCTGGGCTTCTTCCTGAACGTGCTCTCCCCAGCCCCGCGCCTGGATCCGGAGGCGCTGGCCCTAGTGGGGTTGCTCTCCATCCTCGTGCTGGGGCGTCAAGGCCTCACCCTCCTGGAGGTGGACGAACTGAACCTCACCCTGGAACAGAAAGTGGCTCAGCGCACCCGGGAACTGGAGGATCGCGAAGCTCTCATCCTGAAAACGCAGAACATGAACCTCCTCGCCACCCTCGGTGCGGGCATGGCCCACGACCTGAACAACCTCATCGGGGGTGCCAGCATGCAAGCCGAGTACATCCTCGCCGCGCGTGGCCCCGAGGTGGAGCCTCACCTGGCCCGGGACCTCCAGCTCCTGATGGCGAGCCTGAACCGCGCCAACGTGCTCACCAACCGCCTCATGGACGTGGGCCGGACCGAGGAGCCTCCGGGGCCCCTGGACCTGGTGGCGCACCTGCGGGGCATGGCCCCCATGCTCCGGGCCCTGGTCCCTCGCACCCACCCTCTGGACCTGGACCTCACCCCGGGCCCCTGCACCGTGGTTTGCGCCCCCTCCCAGCTGGACCAACTCGTCGTGAACCTGGTGGTGAACGCCCGGGATGCGCTGGGCCCCTCAGGCCGGATCCGCGTGACCGTGGCCGAGGCCCACGCCCGGCAGCAGGATGGCCCCCCCGGCGTCACGCTCTCCGTGGAGGACACGGGCTCGGGGATCCCCGACGCCGTGCTCCAGCGGATCTTCGAGCCCTTCTTCACCACCAAGGCCCCCGGTCAGGGCACGGGCCTGGGCCTGGGCTCCGTGAAGGCCGTGGTGGAGAGTCTCGGCGGCGAGATCCAGCTCCGCACGAAGGCGGGCGAGGGCACCTGCTTCAGCATCTGGCTCCCCCTGACTGCGACCTCCACCTCCGCGGCCTGACACGAAAAGGGCCCTCCGAAGAGGGCCCTTGCCTCGGAATGAACCGGATCAGGCCTGCTTGGTCCAGCGCAGCACGGGCTTGCGGGCGGCGGTGGTCTCGTCGAGACGGCGCAGGGGGGCCAGGACCGGCGCCTGATGCAGCACTTCGGGGTTCTCCTGGGCCTCGCGGGCGATCTCCTTCATGGCGTGGATGAAGGCGTCGAGCTCCTCCTTGTCCTCGCTCTCGGTGGGCTCGATCATGAGCGCGCCGCTGACGACCATGGGGAAGTAGATCGTCGGGGGATGGTAGCCGTGATCGATGAGGCGCTTGGCGATGTCCAGGGTGTGGACGTCGTTCTTCGCCTGGATGGCGTCGTTGAACACCACCTCATGGAGGCTGGGGCTCGTCACGGGCAGGTGGTAGTGGCCCATGAGCTCCTTGCGGATGTAGTTGGCGTTCACGATGGCGCGCAGCGTGGCGTTGCGCAGGCCGTCGCCGCCGTGGCTGTAGCAGTAGGTCAAGGCGCGCACGAGGATGCCGAAGTTCCCGAAGAAGGTGTGCACCTTGCCGATGCTCTGGGGGCGGTTCCACTCCCAGCGGTAGGTGTGCTGCTCCACCTCGCCCTCGCCCACCTTCTTCGTCTCGCGCACGATCACGGGCTTGGGCAGGAAGGGCTCGAGCTTGGCCACGCAGCCCACGGGGCCGGCACCGGGACCGCCACCGCCGTGGGGGGTGGACATGGTCTTGTGCAGGTTCATGTGCATCACGTCGATGCCGAAGTCGCCGGGGCGGGCCACGCCCACCATGGCGTTCATGTTGGCGCCGTCCATGTACACGAGGCCGTCCGCCTCGTGGATGAGCTTGCAGATCTGGTCGATCTTGGGCTCGAAGATGCCCAGCGTGTTGGGGTTGGTGATCATGAGGCCGGCGATCTCGCCCTGGTGCTCGGCGAGGAGGGTCAGGAGGCCCTTCTTCACCTTGCCGGTGACGGCGTCGGTGATGTCCTCGAAGCTCACGCAGCCGTCGGGGCCGGAGGCCACGTCCACCACGTCGTAGCCCGCCATGGCGGCGGTGGCGGGGTTGGTGCCGTGGGCGCTGTCGGGGATGAGGAACACCTTCTTGTTCTGGCCGCGGCTCAGGTGGTAGGCGCGGATCAGCAGCACGCCTGTGAGCTCGCCGGCGGCACCGGCGCTGGGCTGCAGGGTGACGGCGGCAAGACCGGTCACTTCCTTGAGCCACTCCTGCAGGGTGAAGAGCAGGGCCAGGTTGCCCTGCACCAGCTCATCGGGGGCCATGGGGTGGCTCTCGGCGAAGCCGGGGATGCTGGCCACCTTCTCGTTGAGGCGGGGGTTGTGCTTCATGGTGCAGGAGCCGAGGGGGTACATGCCCTGGTCCATGCCGTAGTTCCAGAGGGAGAGGCGGGTGAAGTGGCGGATCACTTCGGGCTCGCTGCAGCTCGGCAGGGCGTCGAACCCGCTGCGCTTGAGGTGCGCGGGGCGGGTGTCCTTGGCAGTCGGCACATCGAGCTTGGGCAGGTCCATGCCGGTCTTGCCGGGGACGCTGCGGTCGAAGATCAGGGATTCGCGTTGACGGAGGCTCATGGTGGGATCCCGGGATTAGGCGACGACGGAGGGGACGCGGGCCAGCACTTCGACCAGGTGCTCGATCTGCATGCGGGTGTTGATCTCGGTGGCGCACCACAGGACGCAGTTCTCATACCCGTAGGGCGTGAGGTCCAGGCCCGGCAGGATGCCCTCGGCGATGAGGGCCTTGGAGGCGGCCTTCCAGTCGCCGCTGAACTTCAGCACGAACTCGTTGAAGGTGGGGGCCGTGAACACGGGCTTCCAGTCCGGCAGTTCCAGGAGGCGGGCCTGGAGGTACTGGGCCTTGGCCACGTTCTGCTCCGCGAGGCCCTTGAGGCCCTCGGGGCCCGCGAGCTGGAGGAAGATGTTGGCGCGCAGGGCGATGAGGCCCTGGTTGGAGCAGATGTTGGACGTCGCGCGGTCGCGCTTGATGTGCTGTTCGCGGGCGGTGAGGGTGAGCACGTAGCCCGTGCGGCCCTCGAGGTCCTTCGTCTGGCCCACCACGCGGCCGGGAATCTCGCGCTTGTGGGCGTCCTTCACGGCCAGGAAGCCCAGGAAGGGGCCGCCGAAGCAGGTCTTGTTGCCGAAGCTCATGGCCTCGCCGCAGGCCATGTCGGCGCCGAGCTTGCCGGGGGCTTCGAACCAGCCGAAGGCCATGGCCTCCATGGTCACGGACACGAGCAGGGCGCCCGCGGCGTGGACGGGGGCTTCCAGGGCCTTGAGGTCCTCCACATTGCCGAGGAAGTTGGGGTAACCCACGAGCACCGCGGCCACGGAAGCGTCGAGCTTGGCGGCCAGATCGGCCATGTCGGTGACGCCGTCCTTCACGGCCACTTCCACCAGCTTCAGGTCCTCATGGCTGGCGAAGCCCGTGCGGAGCACCTCGAGGTAGTGGGGGTGGAGCCCGGCGCTCACGAGCACGGTGTTGCGCTTCTTGAGGGAACGCACGGCCATGAGGGCGGCCTCGAGGCAGGCGGTGCCGCCGTCGTAAAGGCTGGCGTTGGTCATCTCGAGCCCGGTGAGGTCGCAGATGAGGGTCTGGTACTCGAAGATGTGCTGCAGGGTGCCCTGGCTGATCTCGGGCTGGTAGGGCGTGTAGGCCGTGAACCACTCCTGGCGGCTGATCTGCATGTCGATGGCCGTGGGGATGAAGTGGGCGTAGGCGCCGGCGCCCAGGAAGCGGGTGCGGAAGCGGGTGTTCAGGTCCGCCATCTGCTCCATGTCGCGCAGCACTTCCAGCTCGCTGGAGGTGGGGGGCAGGTTCAGGGGGCGGGCCAGCCGCAGGTGCTCGGGCACCCCCACGAGGAGATCCTCGGCCTTCTGCACGCCGATGGCGTCCAGGAGGGCTCGATCTTCGCTTGAAGCCAAGGGTAGATAGCGCATGGGCATCCTTCGCAGGCGACGGCCAAAGCTCCAAGTTTACCCGGCCGGACGCAGCCCGGACTTGAACGAATTCCGTACAGTGCCCGGGATCACGGGGGGCAGTCTGCGGAGGGTTCCCCTGTTTTTTACTTGGCGCCCGCCCAGCGGGCCACCTCCCGGGCCACCTCGTCCAGCGCCACCTGCCGCTCCGAGGCCCCGATCTCCCAGGCCACCTTGGGCATTCCGTAGACCACGGACGTGGCCTCGTCCTGGCTCAGGGTGGCCGCCCCGGCCTGGCGCAGGGCCAGGAGGCCCCGGGCCCCATCATCCCCCATCCCCGTGAGGAGCACCCCCAGCATCCGCCGGGCCCCACCGGCCTCGGCCGCGGACTGGAAGAGGGCATCCACCGCCGGCAGGTGGTTCCGCAACCGGGGCCCCTCCTGGACCAGGGCCCGGATGCGGCCGTCGCCCTCCCGGCGCACCCGGAGGTGGGCGAGGCTGGGCGCCAGGTAGGCATGGCCAGGCAGGAGCAGCTCCCCGTCCGCGGCCTCGGAGACCCGCACCTGGCCCACCCCATTCAACCGCTCGGCGTAGGCCGCGGTGAAGCCCGGGAGGATGTGCTGCACGATGGCGATGGGGGGGAGGCCCGCGGGCAATCCCTCGAAGACCCGGCGGAGGGCCTCGGTGCCCCCGGTGGAGGCCCCCATGAGGATCAGGCCGTCGGTCCGCCCCGGGGCGGTGCCGAGGGGTGCGGCCGCCAGGGGAAGGCGGGGCACCTCCACGCTGGCGCGCCGGGCCACCCGGGCGAAGGAGGCCTCATGCACCGCCTCGGCGAGCTCGTCGCCCACCCGCTCCAGGCCGAGGCCCGCGGAGCCGCTGGGCTTGCCGATGACCTCCATGGCGCCCAGCCGCAGGGCCTCCATGGCCACCTGGGTGCCCTTGGGGGTGAGGCTGCTGACCACCACCACGGGCATGGGGTGGGCCTTCATGAGCTTCCCCAGGAAGGTGAGGCCGTCCATGCGCGGCATCTCGATGTCCAGGGTGAGCACGTCGGGCTGGAGGGCGATGATCTTCTCCCGGGCCTCGAAGGGATCCGCGGCGGTGCCCACCACCTCCAGGTCCGGATGCCTGGAGAGGATGCGGGTCATGAGCTGACGCACGAGGACGGAGTCGTCCACCACCAGGACGCGGCGCTTGGCCGTCACGAGAAGAGCTCCACGTCGCCGGAGTCATCCTGCTTGAGCCGCCGGGCGAAGTCGCGCTCACGGTTGATGAGGGTGTCGTTGTTCAGCTGCTCGATGCGGCGCTGGAGCACCTGGCCGGTGTGGGGGAAGAAGTACACCTTGCGGGCGAAGGTGTCGCCCAGGTCCTCGCTCCAGATGGGGATGCTCTCCTGGGCCAGGAAGGAGCGGACGAACTCCGAGTTCCGGGCGCCCACGTCGCTCATGCCCTTCATCACCCGACCCCCGCCGAAGACCTTGGCCACGAGACGGTCCTTCCGGGCGCCCAGACGCAACAGCTCGTTGATGAGGAGCTCCATGGCAGCCACCCCGTAGCGCGCCGAGTAGAAGGCGTCCTTCACCTCCCGGCTCCGGTCCTCCGGCAGCATGAAGTGGTTCATGCCCCCCACGAGGCCCACGGGATCCAGGAGGCAGGCGGAGACGCAGGATCCCAGCACGGTGACGATGACCTCGTCCTCCGCAGTCGCATAGAACTCCCCGGGCATGATCTTCATGGCCGGCCGGTTGAAGTGCTTGTCGAAGTACTTCGTGGCCTGTCCCCGGTTGAGGGTGCTGGTTCTGCTCATGCCCCACCCGGCTTCCGGTAGATGGTCCCGCCCATGCTCTGGAAGCCCAGGGAGGCATCCAACAGGGCCTCGCTGTGGCCCACGAAGAGGAAGCCACCCGGCGCCAGCACGTCCAGGAAGTGCCGCAGCAGCTCCTTCTGGGTGGGCTTGTCGAAGTAGATCATCACGTTCCGGCAGAAGATGACGTCCTTGCACCCCGCTTCGGGCCAGCCACCCTTGCCCAGGAGGTTGAGGATCCCGAAGTCCACCATGGCCTGGAGCTCGGGCCGCACGCGCACCTTCCCCCCGTGGGGGCCGGTGCCCTTCAGGAAGGCATAGCGCTTCCATTCGCGCTCCAGCTTGTCCACGCGTTCCTCGGGGTAGACCCCACGCCGGGCCGTCTCCAGCACGTTGGTGTCCACGTCCGTGGCGAGGATGCGCACGTCCCAATCCGGGAAGGCGGAGGACAGCACCATGGCGAGGGTGTAAGGCTCCTCGCCCGTGGAGCACCCGGCGCTCCACACCCGCAGCTTCCCGCCGGGCGCGGGGTGGGCCGCGTAGTGGGCCACCAGGTATTCGAAGTGGTGCTGCTCCCGGAAGAAGCTGGTGAGGTTGGTGGTGAGGGCGTTGACGAAGGGCCCCCACTCCGGGGACTCGGGGCCGGTCACCGTGCGCAGGTAGGCGTCGAAGTCGGTGAGGCCATGGGCCCGGAGGCGCTTGATGAGGCGGGCCCGCACCATGGCCTGCTTCTGGGGCCCCAGGTTGATGCCCGTGTGCTCATGGAGGAGACGCCTCACGGCCTCGAATGCCGGGGCGCTGAGCGGGTAATCCTCCACCTCACACCCCCGCAGGTGACGGCTGCGGCGAGCCCGAAAGCCTCAGCAGACCCGCCACGTCCAGGATGAGCGCCACGTGCCCATCCCCCAGGATGGTGGCCCCGGAGAGGCCCTCCACCCGGCGGTAGTGGGTCTCCAGGCTCTTGATCACCACCTGGCTCTGCCCCAGCAGCTCCTCCACCGCCATGGCGGCCCGGCGGTTCTCCGCCTCCACCACCACGAGGAGGGGCACGGTCTCCGCATCGTCCACCCCCGTCTGAAGCAACTGGGGCAGGCGCAGCACGGGGACGAACTCGCCCCGGAGGTTGATGACCTCCCGGTCGCCCTTGAGGGTCTGGATCTCGCCGGGCTTGGGGCGGAAGCTCTCCAGCACCGAAGCCAGGGGGAAGACGTAGGTCTCCTGGCCCAGCCGCACGATGAGGCCATCCAGGATCGCCAGGGTGAGGGGCAGGATGAGCCGGAACGTGGAGCCCTCCCCAGGTCGGCTCTCCACCTCCACGCGACCGCCGAGGTTGCGGATGTTCTGGCGCACCACGTCCATGCCCACGCCCCGTCCGCTGAGGTCGGACACCACGGCGGCGGTGCTGAAGCCCGCCTCGAAGATGAGCTGGTGGATCTCGTCGTCCGTGGGGGTGACCCCCACCGGCACGAGGCCCCGCTCCTGGGCCTTGGCCAGGATGCGCGCCTTGTCGAGCCCCTTGCCGTCGTCCTTCACCTCGATGTGGATGTGGCCGCCCTTGGAGTAGGCGCGGAGGAGGATGTGGCCCGTCGGGTGCTTGCCCGCCGCCACTCGGTCCACCTTCGACTCGATGCCATGGTCCAGGCTGTTGCGCACCAGGTGCGTGAGGGGATCCACGAGGAGTTCGATGAAGGTCTTGTCCAGCTCCGTGGCCTGGCCCTCGAGGTGGAGGTCCACCTCCTTGCCCAGCTGCTTGGAGAGGTCCCGCACGAGCCGGGGGAACCGCGAAAAGACCATGTCCACCGGCACCATCCGGATGCCCATGACCCGTTCCTGCAGGTCCCGGGTCTGGCGGTCCAGCAACTGCATGGCCTCCTGGAACCGGCCCTGTCCAGCCTGGGTGTCCAGCAGCTGGCTGCTCTGGGCCAGCATGGCCTGGGTGATGACGAGCTCGCCCACTAGATCCAGGAGGCGGTCGATCTTCTCCGTGCTCACCCGCAGGGTGGAGGCCTCGGTGCGATCCGCCGCCCGCCGCTTGGGCGAGTCCCCAGCGGGGGGCTCCGGGCCCGCGGCGAGGGGGGCGGCCGCCTCCACGGGGGCCGGCGGGGGCGGGGCACTCGCAGCGACTTGGAGGGGCTCGAGGTGGAGGTTGTCCCCCTCATCCACGAACTCGAAGACCTCCTCCACCTGCTCCCGGGTGACGGGGGCCGTGAGCACGAGATCCCAAGCCAGATGGCAGGCCTCGGGGTCCAGGCTCGTCAGCGCGGGGATGCCGCCGGGCACGAGGCTGATCTCCACGGGCCCGAGGCGGCGCAGGTCCCGGAAGATTCGCTCGAGGTTGAGGCCCCGGCGAAAGGTGTCGCCGGGGGCCCGGAAGCGGATGCGGGCGCCCAGCCAGCCGAGCACCTGCGAGGCCGCGGGGGTCGCCGGGATCGGGGCATGGCCGCCGAGGGTCAGGGCCCGGAAGCGCGCGGCGAGGGCCTCCTGGCGGGCCTTGTCCCCGGGGGGCAGGGGCTGATCCGCTTGGGCGATGGCCAGGTGGCTGCGGACCATGTCCACGGCCTGCAGGAGCAGGTCCACACCCTCCTGGGTGAGGGGGGTATCCCCCTGGCGCACGGGCTCCAGCCCGCTCTCCAGTTCGTGGGTGAAGGCGGCGACCTCCGGGAACCCGAACGTGGCGGCGTTGCCCTTGAGGCTGTGGGCGACCCGGAAGAGGAGGTTCAGATCCTCCCGCTCCAGCGAGGCCAGGTCCAGGCGGAGCAGGGTGGCCTCCATGGCATCCAGCAGCTCCCCAGCCTCCTCGAAGAAGACCTTCCGGTATTGCCCCAGGATGTCCACCATGACGACCTCAGAGAACCTTGTTCACCGTCTCCAGGAGCTTCTCGGGGCTGAAGGGTTTCACAATCCACCCCGTGGCACCCGCCGCCTTCCCCTTGGCCTTCATCTCCGGCGTGGATTCGGTGGTGAGCACGAGGATGGGGGTAAACCGGTAGGGCCCCAGCTTCCGGAGCTCCTCCACGAGGGTGATGCCATCCATGCGCGGCATGTTCACATCCGTGATGACGAGATCCGCGGCCCGGCCCTTGGCCAGGTCCAACGCCTCCTGGCCATCCGCGGACTCCAGCACCGTGAACCCGGCCTGGGTCAGGGTGAAGGCGATCATCTGGCGCATGGTGGAGGAATCGTCCACGGTGAGGATGGTCTTGCTCATCTGGACCTCAGGTTCAGGTTGGACACTAGAAAAGCTCCACGTCGCCGGCATCGAGGTTGTCGTGGTGCACGGCCCGCTTCGGGTTGAAGGCCGCATCGGCTTCCCGGAGGGTTTCCTCCAGTTCGGAGAAGACCTCGTCGGGCCCGTGACCGGCCTTGAGGCGGGCCGCGGCCTTCTCCCAGGCCGAGGCGCGATCGAGCAGGTGCTCCAGGTGGGCGAAGGCGGTGCCCAGGGACTGACGCACCAGATCCTCGAACTGGAGGCTCTTCACCACCTCGTGGATGCGGACCTGCACTTCCCGGGCGTTGACCTCCGCCCGCGCCACGAGGTCGGCCACCTTCAGGTTGCTCACCTCCAGGGCCCCCATGAGGCTTGCGCTCTGCCCCTTGGAGCTCAGGAAGAGGCTGAGGTCCTTGGTGGCGATGCGGTGGATCTGGGTCTCGGTGTTCTGCAGGGCCTGATGGGTGCCGACCAGGTGCTCCTGGATCGTGTCGTTGAGCCGGGCGCTGCGATCCGCCAGGCTGCTCACCTCCCCGGCGACGATGGCGAACCCCGCTCCGTATTTCCGGGCATGGGCGGCTTCGATGCTCGCATTGAGGGCCAGCAGGTGGGTCTTGGAGGCGATTTCCGAAAGATCCTGCAGCACCTGCTCCATTTTCCGGGAGCGCATCTGGATGTCCTCGATCTCCTCCACCAGCTGCATGGAGGCCGTGGAGGTCTCCAGGATGTTCTCCACCAGGTGGTCCAGGGTCTGGGTGATGCTCTTGGAGAAGTTCTCCATGCTCACGTCGCCATGGTCCCCCTCCAGCCGGAGGGTCATGCCGTCCTGGATGTCCACCGTGAGCTGCCGCTGCTGGGCCACCAGGTCGTTCAGCTCGTGCAGGGCGCGACCCAATCCATCGGCCGCCTTGGAACTGAGGCTGCCCACCTGCTCCAGATTCTGGAGGGCTTCGCGGATCTGCACCTGGATCTGCCCGGCCTCCGCTTCGGCCACCCGGGCCAGGGTGGCGGCCAGGGCGGCGGAAGGGGCGCCCCGGTCGGGGGTTCCAGTGGCGGGCGCCTTGGCACTCAGCCAGCTCACGGCGCCACCTCCGCCAGGAAGGCCTGCAGCCCCAGCTCCTTCATGCGTTCACCCAGCTCGGGGGAGAGGCCCTGGAGGCGGAAGCCCCCGTCGCCCCGGCCCCCGGCGGCTGACACCAGCAGCTGGATGCCGGAGAGGTCCACATCCCCCACGCCCGCCAGGTCCACCACGCAGGGCCCTGCCCCCTTCAGGGCTTCCTTGAGGGCCGCGCCCTGGGCCTGGATCGAGAAGATGTCCAGATCCCCGGTCAGCGTGACCACCGTGGGCTTGGGTGACTTACCGGCCATGTCAGAACTCCTCCCAGCCCTCGGAATCCGAGTCCGCCGGAGGCAGCACGGGTTTCTTCAGGGACAGGGTCTCCGGACGGGCCGAGGGACGCGGCAATTCCGGCGCCGGGGCCGTGCGCACGGTGGTGCGGTGCCGGGGTGCCGCCTTGACCTGGGTCCGGGTCCGGGTGGCCTCCTGCCCCGTGCGGAACTTGGCCACGAGGTCGGAAAGGGACTGGGCCTGTTCATCGAGGCTCATGGCCGCGGCCGCGGCCTCTTCCACCAGCGCGGCGTTCTGCTGGGTCATGGTGTCCATCTGGGTGATGGCCTTGTTGATCTCCTGGATGCCCCGGCTCTGCTCCTGGGTGGCGCCGGTGATCTCCTGGATGAGGTCCGTGACCCGCTGGACGCTGTCCACCACCTCCCGCATGGTGCGGCCTGCGCCTTCGGCCACCTGGGCGCCGTCGGCGGCCTTGCGGACGGAGTCGCGGATGAGGCCCTTGATCTCCTTGGCGGCATCGGCGCTGCGCTTCGCCAGGTTGCGGACTTCCGCGGCCACCACGGCGAAGCCCCGACCTTGCTCGCCGGCCCGGGCGGCTTCCACTGCGGCGTTCAGGGCCAGGAGGTTGGTCTGGAAGGCGATCTCATCCACCACGCCGATGATCTCGGCGATGCGCTCGGCGCTCTGGTTGATCTCCGCCATGGAGGACACGAGCATGTTGACGTTCTCGGCCCCCTCCATGGCGACGCTGCGGGTCTTGGAGGCATCGGAGTTGGCCGCCTGCGCGTTCTGGGCCGTCTGGCTCACGGTGGCCGTGAACTCCTCCATGCTGCTGGCCGTCTCCTCCAGGCTGGCCGCCTGCTGCTCGGTGCGCCGGCTGAGGTCCGCGTTGCCCGAGGAGATCTCCCCGGCGGCCCCCAGGATGTTGGTGCTTCCCTCCTGGATCTGCACCACCAGGTCCCGGAGACGGTCAGTCATGAGGTTGAAGGCGTCGAACCCCTCCTTCAGCTCATCGTCGCGGGTGTCCTCCACCCGGGCGGTGAGGTCGCCATCGCTCACCTGGCGCATGCGCTGGGTGGCGCCTTCGAGGCGGGCGAAGATGCGGCTGCGCAGCAGCCAGAAGATGACGCCCAGGGAGGCGGCACTGCCCACCAAGGCGCCGCCGATGACCCAGAAGGTGAGGCTGCCGAGGAGCTTGTCCGTGTCCTCGAGGTTCATGATCACTTCGTAGGCGCCGTGGATCTCGCCCACCTTCCAGCCCTCCATCTTGGCGCCCGTGGGATCGGTGCCGTTGTCCCGGCCCCAGAGGGCCTTGGAGGTGCTCGGATCACCGTGACAGGCCATGCACTCGCCGGTCAGCCGGATGGCCCGGAAGTACCGAACGGAGTTCATTTTCTTGTCTTCGTACCAATGATCCGGATTACCGGGCTCCGAAGCCCGGGCCTGGAGCTGGCGGAGGACCTTGAGCTCATCCTCGTCCGGGGCGTTCTTGGGGTTGCGGGGGAATTCCTTGGGCACCCGGAAGGTGAACCCCGATTCCTTGGCCTTCATCTCCGCGGTCTGGAAGGAGGCGACGATGGGCACCGTCGAGACGAGGGCCTTCACGTCCTCCTTCAGCTTCTTGGCGTCGTAGACGCCCGTGCTCCGCACCACGGACATGTAGTCGCGCACGCTCTCGGCCTGGTTGCAGATCGTCCGGGATTCCGCGAGCTCCTTCCCGATGAGGGCCTCCCGCATCTGGCTTCGGGTGATGACGCCGATGAGGACGAAGGCCGCGATGATCACGGCGGCCACGAGGCCCATGATCAGGGCCTGGAGACTGAGGGCACCACGCTGGGATTGACCGTTCATGGGGATTCTCCGCACGGGAAGCATCGGTTCAGACCCCTTCCGGGGCGTTGAGGGAGCGGAGCTCGTCCTGGCTCAGCAGGCGGTCCAGATTCAGCAGGATCAGCATGGATTCGGCCCCCTCGGGGCCCGCGGGCAGGCTGGTGAGGCCGGAGATGAACTCCCGGTCCAGGGCCATGTCGCCGCCCCACTCCGGCGGTGGCTGGATCTTGGCGGGGTCCAGGTCGACGACCTCGGACACGGCGTCCACGCGCATGCCCAGGGTGCGGCCCTCCACTTCCACGATGACCATGACGGGGCGTCCGCCCTCCGGGGGGGCCCCCAGGGCGAACCGCACCCGGAGGTCGATGATGGGCACGATGGCCCCCCGGAGGTTGATGACCCCGGGCATGTAGGGCGGGGCCTTCGGGATCCGGGTGATGGCCGCGGAGGCCTGGATCTCCCGGACCTTCAGGATGGGGATGCCGTAGGCCTCCCCCGCCAGGGCGAAACAGAGGAATTGGGTCTGTTCATCGCGCTGGGTGGCTTGAAGGGCTTCCATGGACGGACTCCGGGGGAGGTCCTCTGCATCGACCCTGGGGCCTGGGGTCTTAATTCAGGCCGCTCCCCGGGAACCCTCATGTGACCTCAGTCAGGTTCGACCTCAGCGGCGCCGCCACAGGTCGAAGGGCAGGGTCCCGATCTGGAAGTTGAAGGAGCCCACGGTGCGGGAGGTGCGCCCGAGGCCCTCGGTGCGGGCCCAGCCGTAGGCCGCCTCCAGGGTGAGCCCCAGGAGGACCGTGCGGAGGTGCACCCCCGCCCCGGTGACCCGGGTGCTCGACAAGCCCCCCAGTTCGTGGAATTCCGCCCCCATCCGGGCCACATCCACCCGGGGGCCCAGTTGGAGGGTGGTCCCGAAAGGGCCCTCCAGTCGCACGGGCAGGCCCAGCCGCAGGGCCCCGAACTGGGGCGAGAGGTAACTCTGGGCGGCGGTGCCGATGACGAACCCGGGCCCGCCGAGGGTCCAGGCCTGGTACGCCTGGACGTCCCGGCTCCCCCCGAACTCGGCATCGAGATCGAGGCTCACGCGCCGACCCAGGGTCCAGAGCGACCTCGCCCGGAGGTAGCCCTGACGGAAGTCCCGATCCCCGGACAGCCCGCGGCTGCGGCCACCCTCCAGGTGGAGGCGGAACAACCGGCCCTCCGTGGGCAGGGTATGGCGGTCGAAGCTGTCCCATTCCACGCTGCCCGCAAGCACGTAGTCCGTTCGGGCCTCCGGGGTCTGTCCCGACCAATCCAGGTAGGAGCGGCGCCAGGCGCCTTCGAGGCTGCTCTTGCCCGTGCCGGAGGCCCCGAAGCGGGCGTAGGTGCGGAAGATGGCCTGGTCCGTTCGCCAGTCGCCATCCAGGGTGCCGAGGAACCCCGGCCAGAACCCCAGGACCTCGGTCCCTTCCAGGCGCCGTTTGGTGCTGGATCCCTCCACCTCGAGCCCGGCCCCCAGCAGGGCCTGGAAGGGGCCCCGGATGGTGCCGCTGACCTCCGTCTCCAGACGGTTCCGCGTGGCGACCACCTCCACCTCGCTGGCGAAGGTCCCCAGGCCGAAGGCCCGGTAGGCCAGGGCGCCCTGCCCCCCCAGGGTGCTCTCCCAACCCAGGGAGAATTCCAGGCGCTGCCGCTCCTGGGGCATGGGTGCCAGCAGGAGGTCCACCTGGGAGGCGTCTCCGGGGACGGGCAGCAGGTAGTGCCGCAGCTCGGCCAGGTGGAGACGCTGCTCCATGAGCCCCACG
Organism: Holophagaceae bacterium; assembly: GCA_035254125.1. GTDB lineage: Bacteria > Acidobacteriota > Holophagae > Holophagales > Holophagaceae > JAFDVN01. The sequence goes on from DATFAX010000076.1 coordinate 48,463, forward strand.
GTCCGCTGCAACTCACCGAGCTCCAGGGTCCGCCCCTGGAGGCTCAGCATGCGACGGGCGAGGTAGCGCTCGTTCACGCGCCGGCCTTCGGCCGGCTGCACCACGATGCTCCGGACCCGGGGTTCCGACACCCGCACCGTGAGGGTTCCCGATTCGGCATCGAAGCCCGTACCCCGCACATCCATCAGGGGGTGCCCCTCCGCGACCCAGGTGTGGACGAGGCGGCTCACGGCCTCACCCAGGGCGCGGGGGTTGAAGGGGCGACCCAGGGGCAGGTCGCCCAGGGCCGCCCGCACCTGGGGCACCCAGGCCTCGGGCACGTCGAGGGAGAGCGCTTTCACGGCGGGCCAGGGGGCGACCTGCAGGTGCAGCACCTTGCGGCCGGATTCCAGCCGCAGCTCCGCGGAGGCTTCCCGGGCCAACCCCCGGACGAGCAGCTGCTGGAGCCCCACCAGGAGCTCCTGGACCTTCAGTTCGCCGGGGGGGCGCTGGAGCCAGGTCCAGAGCACGGCCTGGGCCTCGGGGGACCAGTCCAGGTCCGGAGCCTCCACGTGGTCCACGTCCACGCTTTCCGTCTGCCCCAACCGCGCCAGCAGCACCTGGTCCAGGGCGGGCTTGGCGGCGTCGAAGGCGGCCCGGCCCTCCTGCACCAGCAGGGGGAGGCGGTCGATGTAGGACGTGAAGGGCACCTCCCCCAGGGCGGGGCGGATGAGGAAATCTGCGGCCCGGCGGCTCTCCCACTGGCGCCGCTCCACCGTGAGGTCCAGGCTCTGGGCCGCGATGGAGAGCGCGTTGCCCACCTGACGCTGACCCAGGGGGCTGCTGATGTCCAGGGCGAGGATGAAGTCCGAGGGGAAGGCCTCCTTGGCCAGGCCCACGGGCAGGTTCTCCACCAGGGCCCCGTCCACCCAGGGCTGGCCCTGGATCATCACGGGCTTGAAGCCCCCGGGCACGGCCATGGACGCCCGCACCGCCTCCGCCAATTCCCCTTCGGCGAAGGCCCGCCCCTCCCCGGTCTGAAGGTTGGTGGCCACCACCCGCAGGGGCACGCGGAAGGCATCGAAGCGTCCCTGGCCGAAGTGGGAGGCCCGGATGAAGAGCCCCTCCAGGGTGCGCTGCACATGCACCCCGCTCACGCCCTGGGTGAGACGCCAGCCCCCGGTGTCCCAATCCAACGTGATGGGGCTGCCGGAGCGCTGCTCCTGCTCATCCAGGGTCTCCCCCGGGAGGCGGCGCAGCGTGTCCAGAAAGGCCCGTTCGAAGTCTACGCGGGTGAAGAGGGCCTCGATCTCCCGGGGGCTGTACCCCACGGCGTAGAGAGAGCCCACCAGCGCTCCGATGCTGGTGCCCGTGAGGGAGGTGATCGGATAACCCTCCTCCTCCAGGCGCTGCAGCAGGCCCACGTGCGCGATGCCCCGGGCGCCGCCCCCGCTGAGCGCGAGGCCGATGCGCGGGGCACCGGGGATCCACACGCGGGGCGCGAAGCGGAACACCATGTCCGGCGGCTCCACCTGCACCTCGAAACGGCGCAATACGACCGATTGGGCGGAAAGGCCCACGGACAGGGTCAGCAGTATGCCGAGGCCTCGTACACGCATGGGAGCAAGGATGAGGGATGAAGGATGAAGGATGAAGCGGATTCATCCTTCATCCTTCCGTCCTCATCCTTATTGGAAAAACTCCCAGCGCTGCGCCTGGATCTCCATGAGCTTCTCGCAGCCGCGCAGCCCCATCTCCAGCAGGGCGTTGCACTCCGCGCGGGGGAAGGGCCGACCATCCCCCATGGCCTGGAACTCCACCACCTCCACCTCGCCACCCTCCATGGCCCGCGAGGCCACCAGATAGCAGTGGATGGCCACGGCCTGCTCCTCCGCATAGTCGAGGTCCACGAGCATGCCCTTGCGCCCCTGCCCCTGCTCCACCACCCCCATGGAAAGGGCCGCCACCTGGCGGCGCAGCGCCGCCTCGAGGCCGTGCTTGCGCAGGGCGAGGGCCAGGGCGACCCAGGCGCCATTCAGGGCCGTGGCCCGGGAGCCGCCGTCGGCGTTGATGACGTCGCAGTCCACCTGCAGGGTGCGCTCGCCCAGGAGGCTCAGGTCCACCGCCTGGCGGAGGCTGTGGGTGAGGAGCCGCTGCACCTCCACGGTGCGGGCCTGCTGGCGGCCGGCGAAGGCCTCCCGGTCCGTGCGGCGGTGGGTGGCGGAGGGCAGCACGCCGAACTCCGCCGTGATCCAGCCCGTGACGGCGCCGGCTTTCGCGTCCTCGGGGATTCCGGGCATGAGGTTCGCAGCGCAGAGCACGTGGGTGTTGCCCTGCTTGATGGTGCAGGAACCATCGGCATGCAGCTGGGAGCCCAGTTCCAGGCTCAGGGGGCGGAGGGCATGGGGTACGCGCATGGGAGGGTCAGCTTCCGCCGGGATGAGTTGGTAGGGATCTTGTCAGATCATGGCCCAAGGTCAACAGGCATCGATCTTATCGACACGCCCCTGGTGGCGTCCCCCCTCAAAGGGTGTTTCCAGGAAGCATTTCAGGTAGTATTCGGCCTTGAGCGGATCCGTGAGCCGCTGTCCGAAGGCGATGGCGTTCGCGTCATTGTGCTGGCGGGACAGCACCGCGTGCTCGGGGGAGGTCACCAGC
>DATFAX010000077.1:0-7960 GCA_035254125.1 Holophagaceae bacterium
CTTCAGCGTGCCGCTGTTCTCGGGGATCTCGCCCACGAGGATGGCCTTGTACACGCGGTTCATCTTGTGGAGCTCGAACATCTTCTTGAGGCCGGTCAGGGCCTCGGGGGTCTTCGCGAACACGAGCACGCCGCTGGTCCACCGGTCGATGCGGTGCACGATGAAGAGCTGGAAGCGCTTGAAGCCGCGGCGCTGGTAGTGATCCGTGATGGCGTCGGCCAGGGTGGGCTCCTTGCCGCCCTCGGTGGGCACGGTGAGGAGGCCCGCGGGCTTGTTCACGAAGAGGAGGTGGGTGTCCTCGTAGAGCACTTCGTAGGGATCCAGCGCCGCGATACCGGGCCGGGGCTTGAGGTCGTACTTGAGCTGGGGGTCGAAGTTGGCGTGGATCGAGTCACCCGCCTGCACGCGCTGGCCGTGCTTGGTGGCCACCTCGCCGTTGACCTTGATGAGGCCCGCATCCAGGAGGCCCTTGGCCTGGCGAACGCTGAGTCCGAGCTTGTCCTTCACGGCCGCCGCGAGCGCGATCTCGGTCTCGACGGTCCATTCCTCGTTGATGCGCGCCATGGGCTGCTCCTCTGCTCGCGCGGCGTTCCTATCAACGCAGGGCGGTCTACCAGAAGACCATGGAAGGGCCCATTTGCCTCGCATTGAAAATCCGAGGGAGCCCGGCGGGAAGCTCCCGGAAGCCATCGGCCCTCCCCCAGCCGGGATCTCGAATATCTTCAGCGTGATGCATTAAATTTACAAGTAGACCTGAACGGGATTTAACGTTAATTAACACCATGCGGTCTTGACCCAGGGCAAAGCGGGGGTATCTTGACCGGTCTGCAGGATTGCAAAAATACTGCAGCGATAGATCAAAACATCGTTTTTGGCTTAATGGGCCGCGACCATGGTCCAGCCCTCGGCCTGCCCACCCACCGCCCCTCCCGTAGGGGCCTACCAGGAGCATCCCCATGCCCCCCATCGATTTCCACGACCTCCCCATCCTCACGAAGAAGGATCTGCTCTGGCCCCTCTTCTGTCCCAAACCCACGGTGAAGATCCTCTGCTACACGGATTCCACTTCGGTGCAGATGGATCACACGACGGCCTTTGGGATCGGGATCCTCAAGGATTGGATCCAGGCGGCCAATCCCTTCTATGCCACCTTCCAGCTGGACCTCCTCAACCGCCATGAGGGCGGGCATGCCAACCACAAACTCACAGCCGCCCTGCTGGGGGGGTATGACCAGGTGTGGTTCTTCGGGATCCTCCAGTGCAACCTGCCGGGCCAGCCCGAGAACGAACTCACACCCTCCGAAGTCACCGCCCTGAGGACCTGGATGGACGCGGGAGGGGGTGTGCTGATCACCGGGGATCATGCCAACCCCAAGCCCTTCGGAGCGGATGCGGGCCTGGATCCCCTGCTCAATCTGGGCCGGGCCATCGGCAAGCAGGTCCCCCGCGCGGGCCAGTTGCGCAAGTGGGAGGGACTTCCCGATGCGAGCTTCACCGACAACCACAACACCATGGTGCCCACGGCCGCCCTCCCCGACCTCAACACCGGGGGCCAGCCCCAGCAGTCGGACAACGTGCCCCAGCAGCTCATCCTCACCCGACACGCGGTGCCTTCCTGGCACCCCTACATCTTCCGGCGCAAGCGGCCCCATCCCCTCTTCTGTGGCAAGGCGGGCCTCATCGACGTCTTCCCCGATCACATGCACGAGGGCCTGCCCCTGGTGCCGGGCACCTTCGGGCCGGAGTGGCCCACGGGCGCCGGGGGCATCCAGCCCCTGCCCGCCATTGAGGCCAAGGGCACGGACAAGCGCAATGGCGCCATCTATCCCGTGAGCATCGCCTACGACGGGGATGACGGCAGCGTGGGCCGCATCGTGGCGGATGCCACGTGGCACCACTACTTCAACATCAACCTCCAGGGCTTCACGAGCGGCTCACCCTCCTTCACGCCCGATGGCAGCGCCGCCCAGAAGGCCATCGCGAACTACTATCAGAACCTCGCCGTGTGGCTCTCGTCCAAGACCAAGCGCCAGGCCATGCGGTGCACGATCTGGTGGTGGCTGGCCACCCATCCCGAAATCCTCGAGGTGGCCCGCGCCCCCTACTGGATCCTCGGTGGCACCGCCTACGACGTGCTGGGTCGGGTCGCGGGGCAGTGCACCATCACGGAACTCATCTGGGTGGACTTCCCCAGATACCTCCTCGCTGAGCGCGATCCCAAGCATCCGCCGCTGCCCTGGCCTCCCGAGGAGGTCATCCTGGGTGGGGTCCTGATGGAGTACCAGGAGGCCATGCAGCACGCCGCGGCGGGCAAGCCGGTGCCGGATCGCCACACCCTGCAGGTCAACGGCTTCAAGCGCGCCGCGGCCTACCACGTGGAGAGCCTGGCCTCGGGGCTGAAGGGCGCCAAGCAGGCCGCGGAGGCCTTGGATCGCGTGCTGCACACGGCGCGCGGCAAAGACTGAAGCGAGGAGTGACCCGAACAAAAGGAAGGGCGCCAGGGGCGCCCTTCCTTGGGTCTGGATGGAACGCTTCCGCTATTTCAGGGGCTTCAACGTGAGGGGATCCCGCAGGGGGAGCTTCACGAGGGGCAGCTTCGCGACTTCGCTGAGCTTGCCAGGGTGGTCCTTCACGTCGCCCTCCTCCACCTCGGAGGCCTTGCCCACCACGAGGATGGCGACCTTGTCGAGGGTGAGGTACTTCTGGGCCACGCGCTGCACGTCGGCGGCGGTGACCGCCTGGATCCGGGTGCGGTACTCGCCAAGGAGACGGTCGGCATCCAGGCCGGCATAGTCGTAGGTGGCGAAGGTGTTCACCACGGCCGCCTTGTTGCTGAAATTGGCGGGGAACCCATCCACCAGGGAACCCTTGGCCACGGTCAGCTCCTCGGCGCTCACCGGGGCGGTGCGCATCTTCTCCATCTCCGCGAGGGCGAGGCGGATGCCGAAGGCCACGCTGCGGCTCTTGCTCTGGAAGGCGGCGCGGAAGTCACCGGGGAAGAAGACGCCGGAGGTGAAGCCGGAACCGGCGCTGTAGGCGAGCCCCTCGTCGCTGCGGATCTTCTTCACGAGGCGGGAGGTGAAGCCCCCGCCGCCCAGGATGTCGTTCATCACGGTGACCGCGTAGAAATCGGGATCCGTGCGGCGCAGGCCGGGCAGGCTGAAGCTCACGCGGCCCTGGTTCACATCCTTGTCCACTACGTAGATGCCGGGCTTGGCGGCGAAGGTGGGCGTGGGGATGGCGGGGCTCTTCTGGGCCTTGGGGCCGGCCTTCAGGGCGCCAAAGGTCTCGTTGAGCAGCTTCTCCATGGTCTTGCGGTCGAAGTTGCCGGCGACCGAGAGGACGAAGTTGTCGGGGTGCATCAGCCGGCCGTGCAGGGCCTGCAGATCCTCGCGGGTGATGCTCTCCAGGCTGGCGGCCGTGGGCTGGTGGTTCGTGTAATAACCCTCACCGCGGAGGAGGAGGCCCAGCTGCTGGCGCTCGATGGTGGTGCTGTCGTCGTTGCGGCGCTCCATGACCTGCCGCAGGTTCTTCTTGGCCAGATCCAGGCGGTCCTGGGCGAAGGCGGGCTGCGTGAGCACCTCCACCATGAGGGCGAGGCCCTCCTTGGCCTGCTTGGAGAGCAGGTTGAGATTCAGGGTGCCCTGGGTGTCACCGAGGTTGGCGCTGAGCTGCGCGGCCCAGAACTCCAGCTTCTCGTCGAGCTGGCTGGCGGGGGTCTTCAGGGTGCCGCCGCTGCGCAGGAGACTGCCCATGAGGGCCGCGGAGCCCTCCTTGCCGGGGGCCTCCAGGTAGCTGCCGCCCTTGAGGAGCAGGCTCACATTGAGGAGGGGCTGGCCCGTGGGGTCGGGCTGGAGGTAGACCGTAATGCCATTCTTCAGCTTGAAGCGGGCGTCCTTGGCCTTGGGGACCTCGAAGGTCAGGGGCTTGAAGGTGAGCTTCTCCGGGCGGTCGGGGATGGCCTGGGCCGCGAGGGCCGTGGAGAGGACGCCAAGGGTGAGGGCGAGTCGGGTCAACATTACTTGGACTCCTTGGCGAGCTGCTCGATGCGGGCGCGGACCTTCTTCATCATCAGGTCGAAGATGGGCTTCTGCTCGGCGGGCACGGAACCGGCCTGGCCCTCCATCCGGGCGAGCCCGGCCTTCAGCTTTTCGGCGTCCGTGGCCTTCTCGATCTGGGCCAGCTGGGCCTTCACCATGCCACGGGCCTCCTCGGGCACGACCTCGAGCTCCTTGTCCAGGGCGGAGGGGGCGCTGCCGGCCTTGCGGGTGAAGATGGCGACGTTGCGGGTCTCCTTGGTCAGGTACGCCTTGGCCACGCGCTGCACGTCGGCGGTGGTGACGGCGTCGTACTTGGCCGGTCCGGCCAGGAATTCGCGGTAGCCGGTGATGGCGTCGGAGACGGCCAGCTGCACCATGAGGTTGAAGTCATCCTCCAGGCTGCGGAAGTTGTTGGCCTGGGCCTGGTTCTTCACCTTCTGCAGCTCGTTGGCGGTGACGCCGTCCTTCTGGATCTTCTCGATCTCAGCGTAGATGGCCTTCTCCACTTCCTCGGGGGTGTGGTCGCCGGAGATGGTGCCGGTGGCATCGAAGGTGCCGGCGTACTTGCGGTCGCGGTTGCCGGCGCGGACGTCGGTGGCCAGCTTCTTCTCGAGGACGAGGCTCTTGTACAGGCGGCCGGAACGGCCGCTCAGGATCTCGCCCAGGAGGTCCAGGGCGTACTGGTCGGCGTGGCCGGAGGGGACGCCCTTCCAGGCGATCTCCACGCTGGGCGTGGTCTCGGCTTCGGCGTACATGCGCTTTTCAGCCAGCTGCTTGGGCTCCAGGGTGATGAGCTCGGGCACGCCCTTGGGGTTGGCGGGAATGCGGCCGAAGTAGCGCTCGCAAAGGGCGGCGGCCTCGTCGGCCTTGAAGTCGCCCACCAGCACGGCGGTGATGTTGTTGGGGGCGTAGAAGGTGGCGAAGAACTCGTTGGCCTGCTCGCGGGTGATGCTGGCCACGTCGGAGGCCCAGCCGATCACGGGCCAGTGGTAGGGATGGGCGGTCCAGGTCATGGCGGCGAAGGCCTCCTGGAACTTGCCCGTGGGGGTGGACTCGGTGCGCATGCGGCGCTCCTCGAACACCACGTCGCGCTCCTTGTAGAACTCGCGGAACACGGGGTCGCGCAGGCGGTCGGATTCCATCCAGGTCCAGAGCTCCAGCTTGTTGGAGGGGATGGTCTGGATGTAGGTGGTCACGTCGGTGTTGGTGAAGGCGTTGAGGCCCACGCCGCCGGCCTGGGAGTACACCTTGGAGAACTCATCCTTCACGAGCAGGTCCTGCTGCTCCTTCACGAGCTTCTCGAATTCCTCCACCAGCTGCTGGTGGTGGGCCGAGCGGACCTTGGGGTCGGTCATGTCGGCGATCTCGCCGCGCAGCTGCTTGGCGCGGAGGATGGACTCTTCCTTGCGGATCTCCACGCGGAGCTTGTCCTGGGCGTCGTTGAGCTCGCGGTCGCGCTTGATGTCGCGGGTGCCGATGGTGCTCGTGCCCTTGAACATCATGTGCTCGAAGAGGTGGGCGATGCCGGTGATGCCGGGCCGCTCATTGGCGCTGCCCACGCGGGCCACCCAGCCCACGGCGATGGTGGGCTTGTCGTGGCGTTCTACCATCAGGAGGCGCATCCCATTGGAGAGGGTCTTCTCCACGGGGGCGGGTAGGGATTGGGCCAGGGCCGGCGCCGCGACGAGCGTGGCCACCAGGGCTGACCGGCAGATCCGGGTCAGGGGAAGGGGCATGGGGACTCCAGGGTTGAGGGGGGACGGGGCTGGGACCTGCCTCCGGTGCCGGTCGGATGACGCAGTGCCCCGGGGGAAGTCTCCTCGACCCTGTCACGAGCCGGGCTTTCACGGGAGTGAATATTTGTGAAGCAGGAGGGCGCGCAGATCCGCCTCCCAGGCGGTCTGGAGGTCGGAAAGCCGCATCCCGCGGCCCTTCTCCGGCGCCGCCTGCAGGAGGCCCTGGGCGGATGGGTGGGGCAGGGCGTGCCATTCAAGGGGCAGGTCCCCCAGGGGCTCCCGCAACACGAGGGCGCGTTTGCCGAAGGTCACAAGGCGCAGGGGGCCCTCGCTGCGATCGCAGGCCTGGCCCAGCTCCCGGCGGAGACGCCCGAGGTTCGCCTCGGACTTCAGCTCCCGGTCCTTGGGCGCCCGGAAGGCATGGCCATCGTCGGTGGGGCAGGCCGGGAAGGCGTTGCCCAGGGCCGCCCCCCGGAGGCGGGGACGCAGCCCTTCGGCCCGGAACCGGGCCCCGTCCCAGGGGGACCAGGCTGCCTCGGGGACGTCCGCGAGACCGGCCGCTGCCAGGGCGCGGTAGACCAGCAGGCCCGCCCGGTCTCCCCAGAACGGGACGCCGCTCTGGTCGGCCCCCCGGGGGCCCGGGGCCTCGCCCATGAGGAAGACGTGCACGGGGCCTTCCTCCGGGAACAGCGCGGGGACGGAGGTCCCGAGGATGCGACCCGTCACACCTGCACCACGCCGCCGTCCAGGTTCAGGCACTGCCCCACCTGCATGGTGTTGGCGGGATCCAGCAGCCAGCCGATGCCGTGGGCGATCTCCTCGGGCTGGAAGAAGCGGCCCACGGGCACCACGGCCTCGGCCTTGCGGCGGGCCTGCTCGGGGGTGGTGCCCAGGGCCCGGGCCATGCCCTCGATGCCCTCGGCCGCCATGGCGGTATCGACCCAGCCCGGGGCCACGGCGTTGACGAAGATCCCCTTGGGCATCAACTCCAGGGCCAGGGCCTTGGTGAGCCCCAGCAGGCCATGCTTGGCTGCGCAGTAGCCCCCATAGCCGGGTACGCCGAAGCGGCCCAGCACGGAGGAGACGAGGACGATGCGGCCCCCCTTCGACAGGTTCGGGAGGAAGGCCCGCACGGTATTCCAGGGGCCCACGAGGTCCACCTCAAGGATCTCCTGGAAGCGCTCATCCGTTTCCGGGGGGCCGTCCACGGGAGTCACACCGCCGACGCCCGCGGCCGCTACGAGGGCGTCCAGGGGCGGGAGTCCCGGGGCCAGGGCCCGGAGGTCGCTCAAGTCCCGCACGTCGGCCACGTGGGGCAGGGCCTCGCCCCCGGCATTCCGCACCGCTTGGGCGCTGGCCGACAGGGCCTCTCGGTCCCGCCCCAGGAGCACCAACCGAGCGCCCTCGGTGGTGGCCAAGTGCACCGCCACGGCTTGGCCGATGCCCCGGGAGGCCCCTGTCACTAGGATGGTTCGCGGCATGGAATCCCCCTGGCACGGATCGCGCTTCGACCTACATTACCTTCCCACAGGAGCCACCATGACCTGGGATGGGAAGTCGGAGCGGCGGCGGCGGACCCGCGTCGTCAGCGTGGAGCGGCGGGGCGCGCTCTGGAGCACCGTGGGTGGCTTCCGCATGGGCGCCTGGGACGGTTTCAACGAATTGGAGCCCCATCCGGGCCGCCTGACGCCGCGCGACTTGGAAAATCCGCAGGGGTGGCGGGAACGATTGGCGGCCTGGCTGATGAAGCAGCACTGAAACCCGGGGCCCGCGCAAGCGGGCCCCGGGGTGCGGGGGTCAGGCCAGCCAGCCCGCGGCCAGGGCCAGCTCCGCGTTGAGCAGGGAGCCGCCGGCGGCGCCGCGGTGGGTGTTGTGGCCCAGCAGGCTGAACTTGATGCCCAGCAGGGGGCAGGGCCGGATGCGGCCCACGTGCACGCTCATGCCGCCGTCCGCCTCCACGTCGCGCCGCACCTGGGGGCGGTCCTCGGCCGTGTGCAGGCGGATGGGCACGGCGGGCGCCGTGGGCAGGCCCAGGCGCTGGGACTCGGGCGTCCAGGCGGCCATCGCGGCGCGCACCTGCTCGACGCTGGGGTTGCCCTTGAGCTTCACGCTCACGGCCTCGGTGTGACCTTCCACCACGGGCACGCGGTGGCACAGGGCGGACACCGTGAGGGGCGCGAAGGC
>DATFAX010000078.1:0-40925 GCA_035254125.1 Holophagaceae bacterium
GAACAATTTCGGGCCGAGCAACCCCACGGGCAGCCTGGACAATTTCGCGACGATGCTGCGGACGGCGTCGAGCGAGAACTCCCAGTTGGACAACACGGTGGTCAGCTCCACCTACAAGGCGACGGCGCCCGCCATCCCGGCCTCGCTGAACGCCTGGCCCATCACCATCTCGACCCTGGCCTCGGCGAACGATCTGAAGGCGCTGCTCCTCCCGAAGGTGGGGGCGTACCAGCGCCTGGCGGCGGATGGCTCCTGGGTGCCCAACCGGGATGCCCTGGATGCCCGGGTGATCGCCTACATCCAGAACCCGGCCACCAGTCCCACCGCCCTCGTGCCCTCCGCGGGCATGGTGCCGAGCCTGGCGGTGGGCACCCCGATCGTGAGCAGCCTGGGGGATGGCATTCCGGATGCCTGGAAGTCGGCCCACGGTCTCAGCATCACGGATCGGAGCGTGGCCAATGCCGTGCGCCCCAACGCCCATGGCTACACCAACCTGGAGCTCTACCTCTCGGGGCTGTATCCCACGGGGACCCCGCTCCCCTGAAGGGGCGGGCACTCCGCGATCGGTGACCTCATTCGCGGAGGAAGGCCTCCTTCCGCTTGTCGATGGCGAGGGAGAGGACCGGCGCACCGAAGAGCCCCTTGGGGGACCCGTAGTAGGCGCGGTGGCGCTGGGTCAGTTCCTCGGTGGGTGGGGTCAGCAGGGAGGGCTGTCCGGGGTGCCTCGCGCCCAGCAGGTTGCGCAGGGTCTCCGCGAGGGCCCCGTGGTCGGCGCAATCATGCCAGGTCCTCTGGATGCGGTCGGCCCAGGGCTTCATGTCGGAGCTGTGGACCACCACGATGGGGACCTGCCATTCGGAGACCGTGCATTCGCCCGGGGCGTTGTTGTGCGGGGCCCGGCCCTTGAAGTTCTGGCCATGATCGCTGGTGTAGAGGAGGAGGGTGCCGGAGGGGAGCTTGGGGGCGAGGCGGGCGAGGAACCCCACGGAGGTCCTGGCCACGGAGGTCCGGTAGGGATCGGGCAACCCTGCCATTTCCGCGGGGAGGTTCTTGGCGTAGGGGAAGTGGGTGCCCTGCTTGTTGACCAGGATGAAGGTCCGCTGGCCCCGACCGAGGATGTCCAGGAGCAGGCGCTCGGCGTTCGGGTCCCGCTCGGGGCGGCTGCCGTATTCCGAGAGTGGGGGGAGCTGGTCGATGAAGTCCTTGTCCTTGGCTTCGAAATAATCCTGCACGTCCGCGTCGGAGAGGATGCCCTGGGCGTCCAGGTAAGCCGTGCGGAATCCGTGATCCCGGGCCAGCCGGAAGACGCTAGGGAACTGGTGGATGGACCGTTCCACCGCCCTGGGGTCGGCCGCGCGGCGGAGCAGGAGGTTGGAGCCCGCGCTGTTGTTCTCGAAGCTGTATCCGATGCCGAGGTCCACCGCGTCGGGGATGGGATGGTCGGTGGCTTCGCGATGGAACACGTGCGCTTCGATGGATTCGTCGATGACCAGCACCACGTTCCGCACCGCCGGGTCCAGCGGGACCTCCTCCACCGGGAGGGGCGCCTCCGGGCCAGAGCTGCGGCGGACCAGGGGTTCCAGGGTCAGGGCCAGTGCGTGGAGGCCGGATTCGAAATTGGCCGGGAAGTAGAGCATCGAGGTGGCCCCGCCCCTGAGGAGGAAGGTCCCGTAGGAGAGGGTGGTGGCCAGGCTGCAGGCGACCAGCGGCAAGGGGGTGCGGGTGCGGATGGACCTGCGCCCCCACAGGAGCAGGCCCGCCAGGGCCGCGATGGCGAGGGTCACGAGTCCGGCCGTCCGGCCGTACTGGCGGATGGCGTCCAGGATGGAGCCCATGGCCTCGCGGAGGTTCTGCGCATCGTTCAGGCTCATGGACCGGCCCATCACCCGGGCATAGGTCGTGCTGATCAGGAGGTTGCCGCCGAAGAAAAGCAGTGCGGTGGCGGCCCAGGCCCGTGGGGCGACGCTGCAGGCGAGCAGGGCGCCCCAGGCCAGCAGGAACGTGGCGAGGAAGATGACCCTCCCCGAGGTGGAGCGGAGGGTCGACAGGCGGGAGAGGAAGGAGGGGTTCATCCAGACGTAGAGCCCGAACAACAGGCAGAGGATGACCCCGATCCGGACGATCGGGAGGCGCTCGCGTTGGCCTGGATCCTGGGGGCTGACATCATGGGCCATGGGGTGCCTTGGTAAAAACAAATGATAAAAAAAATGATTCCAATTCGATGAAGTGCGGATTAAATCCAGATCGACGGTAGGTGGCCATGAAAGTATTTCGATCCGAACCACATCAGGTCAAGGGGTGTCCCCTCAAGGGGAACCGCCGGTTGGGACGATCCCAGACGCGGGTGAGCCATCCCGGCGTCCCTCCCACCTGCGTCCGTGCGGCCACGCCACGGTCCCGCCCGAAGATGGATCTGTGATCTCAATCCCGGGATGACCCCGACTGAATTTCAGGAGCAACCATGCGGAGCGCTAGGACGGCAACCTGGATCTTCGGGCGGCTGATGCCGCTGTTCGCCGGGCTGCTCCTGGCCTGCGGCGGGGGCTCGCCGGCCCAATCGGACATGACGCCCGGAAGCCAAGGCGTGACGGTCACCGTGACTCCCGCCACCTTCAGCCTCACCTCGGGCGGGGCCCTGCAGCTGGTCGCGGCCGTGAACGGCGCGGCGGACAGGAGCGTGACCTGGACCGTGGACGGGGTCGCGGGGGGGAACGCGAGCGTCGGACAGATCTCGGGGAGCGGCAGCGCTGTCGTCTACACTGCTCCGGCGGCCCTGGGCACTCATGAAGTGGCGGCCACCAGCGTGGCGGATCCCTCCCGGCGTGCCACGGCCTCCATCGTCATCCGGACGGGGTGTGCGCCCGATCCTACTTCCCCGCAGGTGTTCCGGGTGACCGACGCCGCCTACGGGGCCAAGGGCGACGGATCGACCGATGACACTGCGGCGCTGCAGAAGGCCATGGACGCCGCGGCGGGGACGGGAGGCAAAGTGGTCGTCCCCGCGGGCACCTACATGGTCAACGCCCTCGTCTCCGTGTTCCTGAAAAGCAACATGACCCTCGCGATGGACCCGGGCGCGGTGCTCAAGGCCATTCCCAATGGCGCCTCGAACTACGACATCCTCATGGTCTCTGGGGCATCCCACGTCTCGATCACCGGCGGGACCCTGCTGGGGGACCGCGCCGCCCACACCGGCACCACCGGGGAGTGGGGCCACGGGATCTCCATCAAGAACTCCCAATCCGTGGTCCTGGAGGGCGTGACGGCCCGGGAATGTTGGGGAGACGGCTTTTACATCGGCCTGAACTCCAAGGACATCACCCTGTGCAACGTGCTCTCGGACCACAACCGGAGGCAGGGCATCGCCATCACCAGCGCGGATGGCGTGGTGGTCCGGGGATCGACCTTCAGCAACACGAACGGCACCCCCGGGGAGACCGGCCTGGACATCGAGCCCAATACGGGGGAAACGGTGAACAACGTCCTGATCACCGCGTGCACCTTCACCGGCAACGCCGGCGGCGGAATCTCGGTCGGCGTCCCCATCGCCCACACCGGGCAGGCCTGGGTGACCAATGTGGTCATCGACGGGAACCTGACCCAGAACAACGGCGTCAGCACGGTCCAGCCCGGCTCTGAATTCAAGGGGATCGAAGTCTCCAACTGCGTGGGGACCCGGGTCACCGGCAATACCGCGCTGGACAATAAGGGAATCGGGATCCTCTGCCGGAACGGCGCCAACAATTCGATCCTGACCGGAAACATCGTGCGCCGGACCATCGGCCATGGGATTGAGGAATACCTCTGCTCGGGGAACACCATCACGGGGAACACATCCACGGACAACACGGGTCACGGGATCTACTCCACCTCCTGCACGGGCAGTGTCATCAGCGGGAACACGGTGTCCGGCAATGGCCTGAACCCCTGAGCGCCCATCCGCTCCCGGGAGGGCTCAGTCCGGCCGGAGGTCCCGGCCCAGGTGCAGATCGATGCCCGTCCGCAGGGCGGCCCGGTGGCTCTCGCAGCGGATGGCGTTGTCCAGCCCGATGAGGGCGGAATCCGAGAAGAAGCGGAACATCCAGTCCCGGCGGTTGAACCGGTGGAACCAGCGGCCAAAGGGGAGCATCTTCGAGAAGTAGGCGGGTCGGCGTTCCTGGCAGTAGGCCTCCCAGGCCTTCCGGTACCGGGCGGGATCGGCAAGGACCTCCGAGCGGGCCCGAAGGCCCGAGAGCAGGGTCTCGGCTTGCCCGGGGGCCTGGCGGCGGATCCCGGGGCCATCGGGATTGCGGCCCAGGGGGTGCAGCTCCACTTCGGCGGGGCCCGCGTCAGGGAAATGGATCATGAGGCCCAATCCCTCGGCGCCCTGACTCCCGTGGGAGGCGTATTTGAAGAGGAAGTTGCCTTGCCCGTAGAGGATGGTGGCGTCCCGGTAGGTCTCCATGGCACCCACGCAATGGGTGTGCTGGCAGGTCACCACGTCGGCGCCCAGTTCCACCAGGAAGCGGCAGTAGTCCCGCAGCCAGGGACTTGGGAAGGGGAAGAATTCGTTTCCGCCATGGAGCATCACGACGAGCCGATCGTAGGTGCCCGCCGCTTCGCGGAGCGTGCGGACCACCGGGATGGGGTCCAACGGGTTGGCACCGGCCTTCCCCGGGCTGGCCAGGCACGCTTCGTCCTCCGCGATCGCGAGGAACGCCACCTTCAGTCCCTTGAGTTCGACCACGTGGAGGGGACGGGCCTCCTCGAGGGTGGCTCCTCCTCCGAAGGTGGGGAGGCCCGCGGCCTTACAGGCCTCCAGGGAACTGGCGAGGCCTTCCGGACCGAAATCCATGATGTGGTTGTTGGCGATGCCGAGGGCCTTGAAACCGGCCCGGGCCAGGGCCGTCGCGCAGGCGGGATCTGCGAGCAGGTTGGGACCGGATTTCCGCATCGGGGTCAGGCTCCGGCCCAAGGGGCACTCCAGGTTCCCGACGGCATAGTCGGCGCCCGCGATGAGCGGGAGCACGTCGCCGAAAACCTCGTCCGTCCGGCCCTGCGCGAGGGGCGCCATGAGGTCCCCGATGGGGCAGATGTCGCCTGCGACGAAGACGCGAACCGGCTGATGGGACATGGACGGGAGCTCCTGAGATACCTTGGCTGGATTCGGGGCCGCTTGGAATGGGACCTGGGAGGTGAATCAAACCAGTTGGTCTTGAATATGCTCTCCGGTGCAGGTGGTGAAGGAACCGGGCGAGGACGTGTCAAACGAGTGCCGATTTGTTACAATCACCCATTATGCCAAACATCGTGGCCCTCACCAACGGGTCTCCCCATTCCTGGATCATCCTCAATGCCCTGGCGGAGCGGTTCGGTTCGTTCAAGGTGCTCATCGAGGACAAGGAATCAAGGCGCGTCCTCCTGCGACGCCGCATGAAGCGTCAGGGGTTCCTGAAGGTCGCGGGGCAGGTGGGGTTCACCCTCCTCCAAGTGGTCGTGGGGCGCCTGAGCCGACCGAGGATCCGGCGGATCATCCAGGAGTTCGCCCTGAACCCCCACCCTGCGCCCGGTTGCGAGGTGATCCGCATCGGATCGGTGAACGCCCCCGCGTGCCGGGACGCTCTGGCGGCCGCGCGTCCGGATGTCGTCGTCGTGTTCGGCACCCGCATGATCCGGGCGGAGACGCTCTCGGTGATCCAGGTCCCGATCCTGAACCTCCATTCCGGGATCACGCCCAAATACCGGGGGCAGGCTGGGGGATATTGGGCCCTGGCCAGCGGTGACCCCGAACATGCGGGCGTCACCGTCCACCTGCTGGATGCGGGCGTGGACACCGGCGCGGTGCTGCGTCAGGCGCCCTTCTCCGCCGGGGCCGGGGATACCTTCCCGACTTATTTCTACCTTCAGGCCGCAGCCCTGCGGGAGCCCACGGTGCAGGCCGTGGAGGACGTGCTCGCCGGCACTCATCGCCCCTACAGACCGGAGCTCCCCTCCCGGCAGCACTACCACCCCACCCTGTGGGGCTACCTCTATCGGGGCATCCGCCGCGGGGTCTGGTAGGGCGGCGGGTCAGCCCAGGGTGAGCCGGGCCCCTTCCAAGATCCGGGCCCGGTAGGCGAGGCTCTCCTGGTGGGGCAGGAGGGCCTCGAGTCCCTCGGTCACGGCCGCCACGGCCCGGCTGGTCAGGAGGCCGGACATCAGCGGGTGGAAGTGCAGGCAGAGGTTCTGCTCGGAGATCTGGTAGCCCATCTGCCGCTTGAAGCGATCCAGGCCTTCATTGGGCAGGGTGGAGGTGCCGCCGTTGGAGATGTAGCGCACCGTCGGGTCCTCGGAGAGCCCGGTGATGAAGATGAAATCGAGGGCATGGTTCGGGTAGTACTCCCGGAGGTGGGTCCGCGACATGCCGTAGATCATGTGGACCCAGTCGCCCTCCCGGCAGGAAACGAGGTAGGAGGCCAACTGCCCCTCCACGAAGGCCCCGTGGATGCTCATGGCGGGGGTGTCCCCGATGGCCTTGCAGAAATGCTTCCACCGCGCGGGGTCGAGGAAGTCGGCATCGCTGCGGTCCTGTCGGGCGAGGGTGTCCTCGTTGAGGGCCAGGCCCAGGGCCGCCAGTTCGTCAGGGGCCATGGCGCGGATCTCGCAGGCTTCGAGGCCCCGCTTCACGTGGGAGCGCTGCCGCTGGTTCACGGTCTTGAGGGTGTAGCCCTGGGGGCGCATCACGTACATGCCGTTGGGCATGCCGGGCCGACCGGTGGAAGGGAACCGGAGGCCCTGCACGCCGCCCATCCGGAACACCTCCCGGAGTTCATCCGGCGTCGCATCGATGCGGAGGTGCTGGGGGAAGGAGGTGTAGAAGGGGCCCTTGTGATGACCCCAGAGGACGCCCTGGCATTCGAAGACCCGGCGCCCGCGGCGCTCCCAGAAATTTGCGAAGTTGGAGGCGAGGGGTGGCGTCGGATCCCCGCCCGCGGAGGGGCCTCCGGGCAGTTCGTGGTCCAGGGCCTCGGTGGCGGAATACAGTCTCATCGGGCAGGCTCCTGACGGGGCTGGGCCGGCCGCGGGTGGGACCACGGATGGGGCCGTGCGGTGCGGACCATGCGGCCGACGTCGGTCATGTTCATGGGAATCACGCCGTAGCGCTCCCTGAGGTTGGCGTGATGCCGCAGGATGGACTCGAGCCCCGCCAGGTTCTCGGCCAAGTGGGTCCCGAAATTGTGGGGGTGCCACCAGAGGTGGAAGCTGCGGCCCTCCCGGGCGGCCTGGGTCATGGCGCGCCGCACCCGGAGGATCCGGAGCCCTTCGGCCACCGCGAGGCTCGCCGTGTACGGCCGGAGGAAGCGGCTCGAGGGGCAGTTCACGATGTCACCTTGGAACCCGGGGATGAATCCATGGTCGCCGGTGAGATCCAGGTAGTTGTCGAGGAGTCGGACCCCGCGACGGGGCAGGGAGCGGTCGGCCTCCATGGATTCCCGGTAGACCCAGGAGTCCTCGTTGCCCCGGAAGACCTCGAAGCCCGCCTCGGAGCAGACCCCGAGATAGGCCTGGTTGAACTGATTGCGGGGGAACACGAAGCTGCGGGGGCGCTGCGTGAGGCGTTCGGTGGCCGCGACCGAGGCTTCGAGATCCGCCTTGAACTGATCAGCGGTCTGGCCTTCCTCGAGGCAGTAGAAGTGGGAGAAGGTGTGGCTACCGATCTCCTGCCCTTCGCAGTCCATGATCTGGCGGATGAGGGAGAGCCCGAAGTGGTAGGGATCGGACCGTTCATCGTCCCCGATCTCCGCGAGGGCCGAATAGGGATCCAGGGCCTTGCGCCGGTAGGTGGGTAGCTGATCCGGGAGGTAGCGGAGGAGCTCTTCCTTCCGGTCGAAGAGGGTCATGCCCACCGAGGCCCAGGAGGCCTTGATGCCGTACTTGCGGAAGAGGGCCAGCATGGCGGGGATGGCTTCGCGCTCGCCCAGGATGTGGTCGCCATAGGTTTTGATGGAGCGCTTGTCCCGCATGCCCCACAGCAGCTCGAAGTCGAGGGAGACGATGAAGGCGGGCTGGATGCCCGTGGGATGGGCCGGGGGGTCGGGGATGAGGGCTCGGAAGGTATCCTCCCAGCGGTCCACCACGCGCTCATTGTCGAAGTGGGTGAGGATGCGGGTGCGGCCGGCCTGGCCCATGGCCTGGATGCGGTCCGCCGGCAGGGGCATGAGCTGCAGCATCCGCTCTGCCAGCGCGGTGGGGTCCTTGGGAGGCACGATGAAGCCCGTCTCTCCTTCGAGCAGGAGTTCTTTGACGCCGCCGACATCGGTGGCGACCACGGGGAGCCCCGAGGCCATGGCCTCCATCACGGTGTTGGGCATGCCTTCCCAGGCGGAGGAGAGCACCAGGGCATCGGCCGCGCGCAGGAGGCGCGGGACATCCAACCGGGAGCCGAGCAGCTTCACGCGGTCCTGGAGACCCCGGGTCCGGATGTCGGCTTCGAGCTCGTCGTAATGCTCCCCGCCTCCGGCGATCCGGAGGTGGAATTCCGGGAAGGCGGCAGCGCACCGCTCCGCCGCGGCGATGAGAGTTGGATAGTCCTTGGCGGCCCGCAGGTTGCCCACGGCCATCCAGAGGAAGGCGCCGGGGGGCAGGTCGAACTCGGCGCGGGCCTCCTCGCGACTGACGGGGGCCGGCAGGGAATCGGTGAGGATGCCGTTGGGGATCACCGCGGTCTTGTCCGCCCGGAGGACCTTGAGGGAGACCATGTAATCCCTCCCCGCCTGGGAGTTGGAGATGGTGGTGGTGACGAAGGGCTCCGTGAGGCGGTAGATCCACTCCCGTCCCGGGGTCTTCATGTGCACGGTGCGGAGCGTGGAGACCACGGCGGGGACGCCGGCCATCCGACCGCAGAACCGTCCCATCACGTCCGCATGGTAGTTGAAGGAGATCAGTACGGAGGGCTTCCAGTCCCGGAGCTGGCGGGTCATGCGGAAGGCCATGGGGAGGGCCGAGGGCCGCATGTCGCTCGCGCACTCCACGAAGGGGATTTCGGCTTCGGGCACCTGTTCGCGGAACCCAGGCGAGGGGAGCATGGTCATCACGCCCACCTTCCAGCCCCGGTTGTGGAGGGTCTCCGCGATCCGGAGCATCTGGGTCTCGGCGCCCCCGCGGGCGCCGGACTCCACGCAATCGGTGAGGAAGACGATGTCCATCAGGGTCCTTCGGCGGGGAGGGGGGCGGGGGTGGCGGACGCGAGCAGGTCGGCCAGGGCCTGTTCGGTGGTTCGGGCGAGGGTGGCGGTACCGAAGGATCCCACCACTCGGGCCCGGCACTCCAGGGAACGGTGGTGGCGGTCGTCGGGTCCTTCCTCCAGCAGGTCGAGGAGGGCCGTGGCCAGGGCTTCGGGATCCCCTGGGGGGACGATTCGGCCCGTGGGGCCGACCAGGTGTTCGGCGTCGCCCACCCGGGTGGCGACGCAGGGGATGCCGCAGGCCATGGCTTCTCCCAGGACATTGGGGAAACCCTCCTCCTGGGAGGCCAGGGCCAACAGGGTGAGGGCGTTGTAGGCGGCGGGCATCGCCTGGGTGGCGCCGGGCCAGAGCACCCGATCCGCGAGGCCCAGGGACTGGGCGCGGTCTTGGAGCTCCCGGAGGTAGGCGGCGGAGCCCCCACCGATGCACACGAACCGGGCGGCGGGATGACGGTGGACGATGCGGGCGGCGGCTTCCAGGAACAGGGGATGCCCCTTCACGGGATCCAAGCGGGCCACGAGGCCGATGAGCGGGGCCCCCTCGGGCACGCCCCAGGCCTGGCGTTGGTCCAGGCCCGAGTCCGGGTCGGGTGCGAAGCGGCAGAGGTCGAAGCCGTTGGGGATCACCGCCATGCGGGGCGCGGCCATGCCCAGGTTGCGGTGGCTCCGGAGGCCCGCTTCGGAGTTGAAGATGACGAGATCGGTGTACCGTGCCAGGCGCACGATCCAGCGAAGGGCCCGGCGCGATCGGGCGTCCATGCCAGCAGGCTCGAAGTTGGACCGGCGGATGCCCCAGACCACCCGCGCACGATGCACGCGGCCCGCCAGAAGGGCCGGGAGGTTCCCGTCCATGTAGCCGTGGATGACGTGGGGCTCCAGACGGCCTACCAGCCGCAGCAGCCGCGGCACCAGCGCCAGGTTGCCCAGGAGGCCGCGCCGCTTGTGCAGGCAGTGGAGGGTGACGTGGGGCAGGCCGTGCAGCTCCGGGGTGAGGTCGCCACCCTCTACCTGGGAGGGGGCGTAGAAGGTGGCCACGTGGACCTCGAACCGCTCCGGGCTCATGGCCTTGGCCAATTCCGCCAGCTGCCGCTCGGCCCCGTGGGCGACGAGGGAGGGGATGAGGAAGAGGACGCGGATCCGGGTGACCATGGCGCTCAGAACCGATCGGCGAGGCGGCGGGCCCCGTTGAGGGCGTGCCGGGCGAGGGCCACGCCGCGGTCGAGGAGGGAGCGGGTCCGGGTGCACCGGGCCACCGCCGCGGACAGGGTGGTCATCTGCGGCGCGATGCGGGCGAGCTTCGCTTCGAAGTCCTCCCAGGTGGCTTCCGACTCGAAATCGTCCAGGTGGTAGCAGAAGGTCCAGGTGCCGAAGGGCATGGGGTGGATGAGGGCGAACTGCTGGGGCACCCAGGTGTGGCCCAGGTCATCGAGGTAGGGGCGGAGGGCCAGCCCATCGCTGATGGTGCGGATGCCGAGGGTCTTCAGGGCCAGGAGGGTGTTCCGATCGAAGGCGTGGGAGGGAGCCACCCAGGCATCCACCTCCACCCGCTCCCGTTGGAAGATGGCCACCGCCTGCTCAAGCTTCTCCAATTGCTCCGCATAGGGAAGCCCTGCGAACTCGCTCTTCCCCGAGAGGCCCAGGAGGCCGCCATCCGCGGTGACGTAGCGGTGCTGGAACCCGTGTAGGCCGATGGACCAGCCCTTGGCCTGCCAGGCGCGCACCCGTTCCCAGAACCGTGGCTCTCCGGGGCTGACATGGAAGGTGGGGTCCTGGTTGTCGGGGATGACGGCCACCAGCGGGCGGACCCCATGGCGATCCATGACCGCTTCGAACCGATCGAACACGGCCCAATCCATGGTGGGGCAGAGATCGTCCAACCGCATGATGTAGCGGGCGCGACCCTGGGGCGCTGGGGTGGTTCGGTCGGGCATGGGCGGCGAAGCTTCCGGAACGGGGGTGGTGGGCCCCGGCGGATCATGGGGGAGGGGGTTTGATTTCAATTGTATGACAAAAATCGGAGTCCGCTCACTGTCCCCGAGGTGCCACGGGAGGCTCCAGGATCTCAAGGAGGTGCGTGCCGGTGCGGTGGGCCAGGGTCTTCACCCCATAGCGCTCCACCAGATGGGCCCGGCACGCCAGGCTCCGTCGCCGGCGTTCCTCGGGACCTTCCGTCAGCAGGTGCAGAAGGCCCCGATGGATCGCCTCGGCATCTCCGGGCGCGGCCGTATGGCCGAGGTCACCCACCAGGAGGGCGGCATCGCCCACGCGGGTCGCGACGCAGGGCACGCCCGTGGCCATGGCCTCTCCGATGACGTTGGGGAAACCTTCATCAATGGACGTGAGGGCGAGGGCATCCAGGGCGTTGTAGACCGAGGGCATTTCGCGGCTCACCCCGGTCCAGAGCACTCGGTCCTCCAGGCCCAGGGTGGCGGCGAGCTGGGCCAACCGCTCCGCATAGGCCGCGTCCCCACGGCCCACGCAGACGAAGCGGGCCTGGGGGAGATCCCGGGACAGACGGGCGGCGGCGTGGAGGAAGGTGCTGTGGTCCTTCACGGGATCCAGGCGGCCCACGATGCCGACGAGGAGCGCATCCTCCGGAACGCCCCAGGCGGTCCGCTGCGCCTTGCGAAGGTCGGCATCCGGCCTGAACCGGTCCGTGTCGAACCCGTTGGGGATGACGCAAGTGCGCGTTCCCTTCAGCCCCAGGGCCTCGTGATTGGAGAGGCTGGCCTGGGAGTTGAAGATCATGAGGTCGGTGAAGCGGGCGAGTCGGATGCGGATGGCGAGAAGCCTCAGGGACAAACGATCCAGGGCGCCGAGGTTCGCGAAGGAGCGACGTACGCCCCAGACCACCCGGCGGCGGAGGATGGCACCGAGCAGAAGGGCCGGCAGGTTGCCGTTCAGATACCCGTGGAGGATGTCCGCCTTGGTGCGGAGGATGAGGGCCGCGAGGCGGGGGAGCGTCACCAGGTAGCCGAGGGGGCCGCGGCGCTTCCGGAGGTCGTGGAGGCGCACCCCTGGGAGGGCGGCCATCTCGGGCCAGAGGTCGCCGAGGTTGCCATTGCCGGGGCCATAGAAGACGGCGACGTGGATGTCGAAGCGATCCTTGTCGAGGTTCCGGCACAGCTCAGTCAGCTGGCGTTCGGCCCCCCCGGCGGCGAGGGAATTGATGATGAAGAGGACGACGATCCTACGGCTCATCACCGGGCCATCCGCGCGGCGCGCTTTTCACGCATCCGCCGGCGGGCATCCCAGACGGGGCCGATGATGCGGTGCGTCCAGATGAAGTCGGCGAGGGCGGCGAAGCGGTCGGCGACGGTGAGCCTTCGACCCTGGTAGGTCCGGACCACTTCCGCCACGTGAGTCATGCGGGCCGAGTATTCCTCCAGCTGCCGACCGAACAGTTCCAGCTTCTCGCGGGACCAGCCGTTGTGGTGGTTGCACACGGTCCAGATGCCCGGCTTCATGGGATGGAAACTCCAGAGCTGCTGGGGAACCCAGGTGATGCCGTTGTCGCCGGTGAAGGGCATGGGCCAGAGACCGTCGCTGATCACGGGGACGCCGAGCTTGGCGAGCAGATCCACCGTCGTGCGATCGAAGGAGTGGGAAGGGGCGACCCAGGCATCGGCCTTCACGCCCTGGGCTTCGAAGATGGCGAGCCCATTCCGGAGTTTCATTTCCTGCTCCGCGGCGGGGAGGCCCGCGAATTCACTCTGGGGGGTGAGGCCCATGATGCCGCCGTTCCGATTGATGTACCGATGCTGATAACCGTGGATGGCGATGGTGTAGCCCTTGGCCTGCCAGCCCCGCACACGGTCCCAGAAATCAGCCCGGGGCGGGTCCACCACCAGCTTGGGATCCTGGTTGTCGGGCACCACGGCGAGAATCGGCTTCACGCCATGGCGATCCAGGTGGGCCTCGATGCCCTCCCAGACCTCCCAGTTCATGGTCGGGCAGATGTCGTCGAAACGGACGAGGTAGCGGCTCTCGGTCATGGGGCGGGGGTCCTTCACCAGGGTCTCGGGAAGAGGCGGAGCAGCTCGCCCACCTTGTCGGCCCGGTAGGCCTCCCGATCGTATTCAGGGGTGCGCCGCAGGCACTTCTCGGCGTATTCCTCGACGGTCATCAGCACCCGGGCGGGAACCCCCCCCACCACCGTGTTGGGTGGAACGTCCTTGGTGACTACGGCTCCGGTGGCGATCACGGCGTTGGGTCCGATGGTGACCCCCGGCATGATGGTGGCCCCGTATCCGATGAAGACGTTGTCGTGCACCACGATGCGGCCGTAGCTGATCACCTCGCGGTACTTCGGCTGATCGCGGAAGACCCAGGTGCCCCCATCGTGGGCGATGAAGCTGACACCGGAGGTGATGGTGACGTGCTTGCCGATGCTGATGAGGTAGGGCTCGGAGCCGAAATTGGGGCAGCCCACCAACCGGCAGTCGGGGGAGATCTGGAGGCCGCGCTTGATGTAGCCCCTCAACTTCCATCGCTGGGCCAGGCTGCTGAACATGGGGGCCTCGGAATCCTTTGGGGAATGGGACTTGTGCAGGGAAAAAATGGGCTTCCCTTGAGTCTCCCAGAGTCCTCGAACCCGCTCAAGGGGATTCCATCGAGATTGCGGTGGGATGTCGCTGTTTTTTCATCGGATGGACCTGGGCCGTATGCGGGGTGGCGGCTATCATCGGAGGCTGCCTTCGCCCATCCCGGACTCCCCGCCGCGCCCCCGGGCCGGACCCGGACCATGGCGCTCCGGAGGTGGAGCGGTATCAGATCATCGGGATCACGAGCGAGGCATTGCGCATGAAGGTTTCCATGTTCATTTCCGGCCTCCGGGGCCACGGCGCCGAGCGGGTCCTGACCGTGCTCGCCAACACGTGGGCCGGGCGCGGTTGGGAGGTGGAGATCCTCACGATGGAAGATGGCTCCGAGCCGCCCTTCTACCCCTTGCGGGAGGAGGTGCGGTTGCGTCCCCTGGCCCTGCAGCAGGACAGCACCTCGATCCTGGCCTCGCTCTCGAACAATGTCCGGCGCGTCCGCACCCTCCGCCGCGCCTTCAGGGCCTCCCGTCCCGACGTCATCATCTCCTTCATCGACACCGCCAACGTCCTCGCGTTGCTGGCCTCCCGGGGCTTGGGGATCCCGGTGCTCATCTCGGAGCGCACGGATCCGTCCCGGCGCTCGCTGGGGCGGTTCTGGGAGACCCTGCGGGCCTGGACCTACCCTTCCGCTGCAGGCTCGGTGTTCCAATCGCAGGCCGTGATGGACTGGTTCCCGGAGTCGGTGCGCCGTCGCGGCGTCGTGATCCCCAATCCCGTGCCCGCACCCCCGCCCCCGTCGGAGGGCGCCCCGGCGCCCGATCCGGCCGCGCCCCGGCTCATGGCGCTGGGGCGCCTGGTGCCCGTGAAGGGCTTCGACCTGCTGGTCCCGGCCTTCGCCGAGGCCCTGAAGGAGGCGCCGGGCTGGTCGCTCGATTTCTGGGGGGAGGGGTCCGAACGGGGGCGCCTGGAGGCGATGGCCATGGAGCTCGGGGTGGGGCATGCGGTGCGGTTCCGCGGCATGACCCAGCGCCCCTTCGATGAGCTTCGCCGCTCGGATCTGTTTGTGATGTCCTCGCGGGCGGAGGGCTTCCCCAATGCGCTGGTGGAGGCCATGGCCTGTGGGCTGCCGGTGGTCACCACCGACTTCGGCGGCGCGGCGCGGGACATCGTTACCGACGGGGTGGATGGCCTGATTGTCCCCCCTGGCGACCCCAAGGCCCTGGCGGCCGGCCTCGTCCGCCTCATGAAGGACCCCGGGCTCCGGCAGGCCCTGGCCGCCCGGGCCCCTGCCGTGGTCGACCGCTTTTCCCATGAACGGGTGCTTGCCCTGTGGGAGGCCGCCATCCAGGGGGCCCTGGGGCGTGGGGGGACCTCGCCTGTGGAAAGCCTCTAAACGGGTCCGTAATCCAGAAATTTTCCCATTAAGGCTTCGATTCATGACAGTATTGAAGGCTGCACCCTGATCGCGAACCCTGGGGACCCTGCATCCCCCGTGAACCCTTGAGGAACACCATGCGCATCGCTGTCGTCGGCCTCGGATACGTGGGCCTTCCCCTTGCCCTCGAATTGGCCAAGAAGTTTCCCGGCACCGTCGGATTCGACATCCACGAGGCCAAGGTGAACGAGCTCCGCGCCGGGGTCGACCGGACCCGGGAGGTGGACTCGGAGGTGCTCAAGGCCACCAGCCTCAAGATGACCTGCGATCCCGCGGACATGAAGGGGGCGGACGTCTACATCGTCGCCGTGCCCACGCCCATCGACGGCTGGAACAAGCCCGACCTCACCCCGGTCATCAAGGCCAGTGAGACCCTGGGCAAGGTCATCGGCAAGGGCAGCATCGTCGTGTACGAATCCACCGTGTTCCCCGGGGTCACGGAGGACATCTGCGGGCCCATCCTCGAAAAGGTCTCGGGCCTCAAGTGCGGCGTGGACTTCAAGCTGGGCTACTCTCCTGAGCGCATCAATCCCGGCGACAAGGTGCACACCGTCGACAAGATCGTGAAGGTGGTGTCCGGCCAGGACGCGGCGACCTGCAAGACCCTGGCGGGCGTCTACGGCGCCATCATCACCGCCGGCATCCACGAGGCCTCCTCCATCAAGGTGGCGGAGACGGCCAAGGTCATCGAGAACACCCAGCGCGATATCAATATCGCCCTCATGAACGAGCTCGCCATCATCTGCGAGCGCGTGGGCATCCGCACCTCCGAAGTGCTGGCCGCGGCCCGCACCAAGTGGAACTTCCTCCCCTTCACCCCTGGCCTCGTGGGTGGCCACTGCATCGGCGTGGATCCATACTACCTCACCACCAAGGCCGAGGAGCTGGGCTACCACCCCCAGGTGATCCTGGCGGGCCGCCACATCAACGACGACATGGGCGCCTTCGTGGCCCGCAAACTCGTGAAGATGCTCATCGACCAGGAGATCCCGGTGAAGTCGGCCAAGGTCGGCATTCTGGGGCTCACGTTCAAGGAGAACGTGCACGACATCCGCAACAGCAAGGTGCCGGACATCGTCGAGGAGCTGAAGGAGTTCGGCATCACGCCCCTCGTGCACGACCCGCTGGCGGACCATGAGGCCACTCACGAGGAGTACGGCATCCACCTCTCTCCCATGGAGGCCTTCAAGGATCTCGATGCCGTCGTCTTCGCTGTTAACCATAAGAGCTTCCTCGACGCGGGTGCCAAGGCCATCCAGGCCTGCCTGAAGCCCCATGGCGTGGTGGTGGACGTGAAGTCCTCGTTCTCCCCCGAGGCCTTCTCGGCCCAGACCTCCTACTGGAGCCTCTGATGAGTCGCTACGACCTCCTCTGCGCGGACCTGAAGAAGTCCCCCAAGCGCTGGCTCGTCACCGGCGTGGCCGGCTTCATCGGCTCCAACATCCTCCAGAAGCTCCTGGAGCTGGATCAGGAAGTGGTGGGCCTCGACAGCTTCATCACGGGGTACAAGGCCAACCTGGAGAACGTGAAGGCCGGCGTCAGTGCCGAGGCCTGGGAGCGCTTCACCTTCATCGAGGGGGACATCCGGGACCTCGACACCTGCCACCGAGCCTGCGCGGGCGTGGAAGTGGTGCTGCATCAGGCGGCGCTGGGCTCCGTACCCCGTTCCATCAAGGATCCCATCGCGAGCCACCAGGCCAACGTGGATGGTTTCCTCAACATGCTCGTGGCCGCCCGGGATGCCAAGGTGAACCGGATGGTCTATGCCAGTTCCAGTTCCGTGTACGGCGATGATCCGGTGCTCCCCAAGGTGGAGAGCCGCATCGGCAATCCGCTGTCACCCTACGCCCTCACCAAGTCCATGGACGAGCAGTACGCGGCCGTGTTCGGCCGGGTCTACGGATTCAAGCCCATCGGCTTCCGTTACTTCAACGTCTTCGGGCCCCGCCAGAGCCCCAACGGGCCCTACGCCGCCGTGATGCCCAAGTGGATCCAGGCCCTGCTCGCCAGCGAGACCTGCACCATCTTCGGGGACGGCGAGACAAGCCGGGACTTCTGCTTCGTGGCCAACGCCGTGCAGGCCAACCTCCTGGGCGCCATCGCCCCCGAGGAGGCCCTGGGTGAAGTGTTCAACGTGTCCTACGGTGGCACCACCTCGCTCACCCAGCTCTACGCCATGATCGCGGACCGGCTCTGCGCCGTGCGTCCCGACCTCACCCGCAAGGACGCGATCTACGGCCCGAACCGCCCCGGCGACATCCAGCACAGCCAGGCGGATCTCACCAAGATCAAGACCATGCTCGGCTACGAGCCCACCCATTCCGTGGCCCAGGGTCTCGACGAGGTGGTGCCCTGGTTCGCCCACAACCTTCAGATTTCATGAGGGTCGCGGTCCTCGGCGGTGCGGCCCGCGATCTCGTCAACTTCCGGGGGCACCTGATCTCGGAACTGGCCAAGGCGGGCCACACGGTCTTCGGCATCGCCCCCGGCGGGACGCCCGAAATCGAGGCGGCCCTGGCGGCGCTCGGCGCCACCTACGTGCCCATCGATACGGATCGCACGGGCCTCAACCCGTTCAAGGACCTCGCCACCACGGCCCGGCTCTGGAAGCTCTTCCGGCGCCTGGAACTGGATGCGCTGCTGTCCTACGAGATCAAGTCCGTGGTGTTCGGTACCCTTGCGGCCCGGTTCGCGGGGGTGTCCAAGCGCTACGCCATGATCACGGGCCGGGGCAGCACCCTCCAGGGGCAGGTGGAAGGCGTCAAGGAGCGCACGGTACGGGGTGTGGTGAAGCTCATGTACCGGGTGGCTTTGAAGCGCACCCATGGCGTGCTGTTCCAGAACACTGACGACTTGACCTTCTTTTCCCGGGAGGGGATGCTCCCGGACCTGGTGGCGCGCACCATCATCAACGGCTCCGGCGTGGACCTGGACCACTTCGCCCGCGCGCCCCGGCCCGAGGGGCCCCTCACCTTCCTGTTCGTGGGGCGGCTCCTGAAGGACAAGGGGGTCCGCGAATACGTGGAGGCCTGCCGCCTCCTGCGGTCCCGGAACGTGGAGGCGCGCTTCCGCATGCTGGGGCCCCTGGACACCAACCCCAAGGCCATCCGCCTGGAGCAGATCCAGGCCTGGGCCCAGGAGGGCGTGGTGGAGTACCTGGGTGAGGCCAAGGACGTTCGGCCCAGCCTCGCCCAGGCTCACGTGCTCGTGCTGCCTTCCTACGGGGAAGGCACGCCCCGCTCCGTGCTGGAGGGCATGTCCATGGGCCTCGCCATCGTCACCACGGATGCTCCGGGGTGCCGGGAGACGGTCGCCGAAGGCGTGAACGGGTTCATGGTGCCCGTGGGCGATAGCGAAGCCCTGGCCGAGGCCATGGGCCGGCTGGCAGGGGATCCGACCCTCATCGCCCGCTTCGGGGACCGCAGCCGGAAGCTGGCGGAGGAAAAGTACGATGTGCGGCTGGTGAGTGCGGCCATCAAGGGGTTCATGGGCCTGTGAGGGCTCCACGATCGCGAGCCGAAATGGAACGGGGATCAGAGCCTGAGCTGCTGATCCCCGTTCCTTTCCGGTGGGCGTTTCGGGAGGGCCTCAGCGGCCCAGCACTCCCAGCGTCTTCAGCACCATCCCGAAATCCGTGAAGGCGTTGGCCCGGGCGGCGTAGTCGAGGTTGATGCGGATCTTCTCCGGCATCAGCTCCTCGATGTAGGCCTTCACGGGATCGTCCTTGTCGGCCAAGAGGGCGCTCTCGTCACGGAACTGGATGCTGGCGGGATCCGTGATGCCGGGGCGGAGGTCCAGCACCGCCCGCTGCTCCGCGCTGTAATAGGCCACGTACTGGGGCACCTCGGGGCGGGGACCCACGAGGCTCATCTCGCCCAGGAAGACATTGATGAGCTGGGGGAACTCGTCCAGCTTGAACCGTCGCAGCGTGTGCCCCACGGCCGTGATGCGGGGATCCCGGCCCACGGTGACCTGAGCCCCCAGCTTCTCCGCGTCCAGCACCATGGTGCGGAACTTCCAGATGCGGAACATGCGTCCGTACCGGCCCACCCGCTCCTGGCGGAAGAAGACGGGGCCGCGGTCGTCCAGCTTGATGGCGACGGCGGTGATCAGGAAGAAAGGCCACAGCAGCAGCAGGCCGATGCCGGAGCCCAGGAGGTCCATCAATCGCTTCATGGCGGGAGGCACTCCTAGACCCGGTTGGCTTCCACCAGGGATCGCACGGCCTCGATCACGTAGTCCACGTCGGCGTCCGTGAGGCCGGGGTGGAGAGGCAGGCTCAGCATGCGCTGATAGCTGTCAAAGGCCTCGGGGCAATCCTCGGGGCGGTAGCCGTATTTGTCCCGGTAGAAGGGGTGCATGTGCACGGGGACGTAGTGGACGGAGGTGCCGATATTCAGGGCCTTGAGGCCCTCGATCATCTCGTTGCGGCTGATGCGCAACTGCTCCGTGCGCAGGCGCAGCACGTAGAGGTGCCAGCTGCTCTCGCAGCCTTCCAGCTCCACGGGCAGCTGCAGCTCGGGCAGACCCTGGAAGCCGGCCTTGTAGCGGGCCACGACCTCGCGCCGGCGCTTCTGGAAGCCTTCCAGGCGCTGGAGCTGGTGGATGCCGATGGCCGCCTGCAGGTCGGTCATGTTGTATTTGAAACCGGGCAGCACCACCTCGTAGTACCAGGAGCCGCTCTTGTCGAAGCGCTTCCAGGCGTCCCGGTTCATGCCGTGGTGGCCGATGATGCGGCACTTCTCGATGAGCTCGGGGTCGCCGGTCAGGGCGCCGCCCTCCACGGTGGTGAGGTTCTTGGTGGCGTAGAAGCTGTAGGCTGCCAGGTTCTTGCGATTGCCCACGAGGACGCCCTTGTAGCGGGTGGGGATGGCATGGGCGGCGTCCTCCAGCATGTGGAGGCCGTGCTTCTCGGTGAGTGCGAAGAGGGGATCCAGGTCCGCCGGGTGGCCCGCGTAGTGCACGGGCATGATGGCCTTGGTGCGTGGGGTGATGGCGCGGGCGGCGGCTTCGGGATCCATGCAGAGGGTGTCGGGGCGCACATCCACGAGCACGGGCTTGGCCCCCACGTGCTCCACCACGTTGGCAGTGGCGCAGAAGGTCATGGAGGGCACGAGCACCTCGTCGCCCGGGCCCACGCCCAGGGCCACGAGGCCCACGTGCAGGCCGGCGGTGCAGCTGTTCAGGGCCACGATGCCGGGGGCGCCGACGTAGGCCTTGATGTCCGCCTCGAAGCGCTTGGTCTTGGGACCGGTGGTGAGCCACTCCGAGTGGAGGGTGTCCATCACCTCGTTGCGCTCCGCGTCGCTGATGGACGGGGGGCTGAAACTCAGGAACTGTTCCCGCGCTTGGATCATCGAGGACATTGCATCACCTGACATGGAAAAGACCAGCTTAGCCTGAATCCAGTGCCGGAACAATCTGCGGGGTTCGGGGATGCCGCGCAGGCAAAGGAAAGGGCCCCAGTCGGGGCCCATTCCGGGAGCAGTTCGGCTCAGCCGCCGATCTTTACGGCCGCCACGGGCTTCTCGCCCCGGTAGTCGTAGAACCCGCGACCGTTCTTCTTGCCGTACCAGCCCGCGTCCACGAGCTTCTTGAGCAGGGGGCAGGGGCGGTACTTGGGATCGCCCAGGCCCTCGTGGAGCACGTTGAGGATGAAGAGGCAGGTGTCCAGGCCGATGAAGTCCGCCAGGGTGAGGGGGCCCATGGGGTGGTTCATGCCCAGCTTCATGATCCCGTCGATGGCCTCCACCTCGGCCACGCCCTCGTACAGGGCGTAGATGGCCTCGTTGAGCATGGGCAGCAGCACACGGTTGCTGACGAAGCCGGGGAAGTCATTGCAGGCGATGGGGGTCTTCCCGAGCTTCTTCGAGAGGTCCATCACGAGGTCGTAGGTTTCGTTGGAGGTGGCCAGGCCCCGGATGACCTCGATGAGCTGCATGACGGGCACGGGGTTCATGAAGTGCATGCCGATCATGGCCTCGGGGCGCTTGGTCACGGCGGCCAGCTTGGTGATGGAGATGGAGCTGGTGTTGGAGGCGAGGATCACGCCGGGCTTGCAGACGCGGTCCAGGGTCTCGAAGATCTGCTTCTTGATCTCCCAACGCTCCGTGGCGGCCTCCACCACGAAGTCGCAGGCGCCCAGGTCTTCCAGGCTGGTGGTGGTCTTGATGCGGCCCAGGACGGCGGCCTTCTCGTCGGCCGTCATCTTGCCCTTGTCCACACCCCGCTGGAGGTTTTTGTCGATGGTGGCCACGCCCTTGGCGGCGAAGTCCGCGGAGATGTCCTGCATGAGGACGCTGAAGCCGCTCTGGGCGAACACGTGGGCGATGCCGTTGCCCATCTGGCCGGCACCGATGACGCCAATGGTCTGAATGGTCATGTCGATTCCTCCGAACCCTCAAGCATAGCGGCCGGGGGGAGTGGAGCCCATCACCGGTCTGCGTTCCGGAGGGGCGGGAATCCCTTGCCATCGTGATCAGGGGGGGTAGAGTGGCCCCGAACCCACCCCACCCCCATAGGAGACGACCGATGAGCCGTCGATTGAGCGCGGAATTCCTGGGCACCCTCTGGCTGGTCCTCGGCGGCTGCGGCAGCGCCGTCCTGGCCGCGGCCTTCCCCGCCGTGGGCATCGGCCTCCACGGTGTCTCCCTGGCCTTCGGCCTGACGGTGCTCACCATGGCCTATGCCATCGGCCCTGTGAGCGGCTGCCACCTGAACCCCGCCGTCACCCTGGGGCTCACGGTGGCGGGTCGCTTCGACGCCAAGGACCTGCTGCCCTACTGGGTGGCCCAGGTGCTGGGTGGCGCTGCCGGAGCGGGGATCCTCTTCCTCATCGCCAGCGGCAAACCGGGCTTTGAACTGGGAGGCTTCGCCGCCAACGGCTACGGCCTCCACAGTCCCGGTGGCTACGGGATGCACGCGGCCTTCCTGTGCGAGCTGGTGATGACCTTCATGTTCCTTGTGGTCATCCTCGGGGCCACGTCCCGGAAGGCGGCACCGGGCTTCGCCCCCATCGCCATTGGCCTCGGGCTCACCCTCATCCACCTCATCAGCATTCCCGTGACGAACACCTCCGTGAATCCGGCCCGTAGCACCAGCCAGGCCCTGTTCGTGGGGAGCTGGGCTCTGCAGCAACTCTGGCTCTTCTGGGTGGCTCCGCTCCTGGGTGCGGCCATTGCGGGCATGGCCTTCCCCCGCCTGCTCAACGAGGACTGAACGGGGCGCGGTGGCTGGGTAGAATCCAGGATCCATGCGCCGCGCCGACCGCCTCTTTCAGATCGTCCAGCTCCTCCGCCGGGACCGCATCAGTACCGCGGCCAAGCTGGCGGCGGAGCTGGAGATCAGCGAACGGACCCTCTACCGCGACATCGCTGACCTCATGGCCTCCGGCGTGCCCATCGAGAGCGAGGCGGGCGTGGGCTACCGGCTACCGGTCCACTTCGACCTGCCCCCCATGATGTTCACCACTGATGAGGCCGAGGCCCTCCTTCTCGGGGCCCGGATGGTGGCGGCCTGGGGGGACCCGGCCCTGAAGTCCGCTGCCTCCGCGCTCCTTCGGAAGGCGGAGGCCACTCTGCCGGCCGGGCGGCGGAACCGCCTGGCGGATCTCCCCTTCCTCGTACCCGACCACTACGTGGAACCGGAGAACGCCCAGCACCTCACCGAGATCCGCCAGGCCCTCCGCGAGGGCCGAAAGCTCCGGCTGATCTATGCGAAGGCCGGGGGCGAGGCGTCGCCTCGGGTGGTGCGGCCCCTGGGCGTCGTGTTCTGGGGCTATCGCTGGAACCTGGGAGCCTGGTGCGAATGGCGCGAGGACTTCCGCACCTTCCGCCTGGATCGGATCCGGCAGGTGGATGTGCTGGAACCGTTTGAACCCCGGCCGGGGCAAGGGCTGGAAGCCTACCTGGCCCGCCAGCGGCCCTGAACCGTCCTGCCAGGACGGTGGCAGGAGGGGGGTGCCAAGGTGGGAGGACCCCCGGAGTCCCCATGCAACCCACCTCAGACCTCGCCGCCCCCGCCGCTCACGCCCGGGATGGCCGCCACGACTTCGACTTCGTCCACGGTGACTGGACCGTGGAGAACCGCCGCCTCCTCCGCCGCCTCCAGGGCTGCACCGAGTGGGAGACCTTCACCGCCACCGTGGAGAACCGGCCCCTGCTGGGGGGCCTGGGCAACTTGGAGCAGTTCCACGCCACTCTGCCGGACGGCACTCCCTTCCAGGGCCTGGCCCTGCGCCTCTACGATCCCGAGGCCCGGGTATGGCGCATCCACTGGGCCGACGACCGGCGGGGGAAGCTGGATCCCGTCCTTGAGGGCACCTTCGAGGGCGGCCGGGGCACCTTCATCAGTCAGGAGACCTTCGAAGGACGCCCCATCCACGTCCGCTTCCTCTGGACCTCCCGCTTCGCGGATGAGGCCCGCTGGGAGCAGGCCTTCTCCGAGGACGGGGGCCACAGCTGGGAAACCAACTGGATCATGACCTTCCATCGGGAGAAGCCATGACCCGCGTGGTGGAGGTCCGCACCTACCGGCTGAAGCGCGGCGTGCGCCCCGCCTTCCACGCGCTGATGGAAGGGGAGTCCCTCCCGCTGGTGCGGGCCTGGGGCATGGATGTGGTGGCCTTCGGCCCCTGCCGGGAGGACGCGGACGGCTACGTCCTCATCCGGGCCTACGACGACGTGGCCCACCTGCGCGCCAGCCAGGAAGCCTTCTACGGCAGCGAGGCCTGGCGGCAGGGGCCCCGGGAGGCCGTGTTGGCGGGCCTCGAAGCCCACCTCTCCGTCGTCTTCGCCCTGGATGAGGCGGGGATCGACGTCCTCAGGAAAGCCAGCCTGGGAGTTCCGTGAGGGCTTCCAGCACGGTGTAGCCGTGGCTCTCGGGGGTCACGCCGTCCACTTGCTCCAGCGCCCAGGTGAGGGGGTAGGGCACGTGGATGGCTCGGGCCCCGAGGGCCCGCACGGGCAGGATGTCGGACTTGAGGCTGTTGCCCACCATGAGGAAGCGTTCCGGATGCACCCGGTGCTTGGCCAGCACGGCGCGGTAGGCGGCCTCGGTCTTCTCGCTCACCACCTCCACGGCCACGAAGTGGCTGCCCAGGCCGCTGCGGGCCACCTTGCTCTCCTGGTCGAAGAGGTCGCCCTTGGTGATGACCATGAGCTTGTGGGTCTTGGCCAGGGCCTCCAGGGTCTCGGCCACGCCGGGCAGGGTGTCCACGGGGCCATGGAC
This sequence comes from Holophagaceae bacterium, assembly GCA_035254125.1. Taxonomy (GTDB): domain Bacteria; phylum Acidobacteriota; class Holophagae; order Holophagales; family Holophagaceae; genus JAFDVN01. Next base: position 24,407 of record DATFAX010000078.1, read on the forward strand.
CATGCCCTTGCCCCAGTCCACGATGCGTTGGATCTCTTGGCCCGTGACCCGCCCCTCGGTGAGTTCCACGGCCGTCTCGATCATGGAGAGCACGAAGCCCTTCACGCCGTAGCCGAAGGTGCCCAGGTTGCGGCGCTCCGTTTCCAGGAGCCGCGCCTCGATCCAATCCCGGGGGTGGTAACCGGACAGGAGCCCGAGGAAGGACTCGTGCACGGCCTGGAAATCCCGCTCGCAGTGCCAGAGGGTGTCGTCGGCGTCGAAGGCGATCACATCGAACATCTCTGAAAGGATGAAGGATGCGTGATGAAGGATGAAGGGAATTCATCCTTCCGACTTCATCCTTCATCCTTTCTGTGATTATCTGTGGCCCATGTCCTCCTCGAACCGAACCGCCTGGGCCATGCTCCTCCTCCGCCTCGCCGTGGGCGGGGCCGCCATCCTCCAGGGCTTTACGGCCCTCCGGAACGCCCACGGGGCCATCACCTTCGCCAACGCCGGCCATTGGGGCCTGGAGCTGGGGGTGATGATCGCCGGTGTCTTCGTCCTGGTGGGCCTCTGGCTGCCCCTCACGGCGGGGGCCCTGGCGGTGCTGCTGGGTTGGCCCCTCGTGCACGGCTGGCTCCACGGCGCCGGTGCCCTCTCGCAGCCCGAGCGGCTCTTCCGCCTCCTGGCCACCCTGGCCTGCGCCCTCGGAGGGGCAGGCAAGTGGGGCATCGGGAACTGAGGCCCAGAGATGCTGCGACCGCCGCACTACCTCATCTGGGCTTTCGACGCGGAGTGGGTGCCCGACCCCGCCACCGGTCGCCGCGTGCTGGGCCTGCCCCGGGAGATGCCCGACGCCGAGGTGCTGGACCGCATGTGGGCCTACGGCGGCGCCACGGAAGCCAATCCCCGGCCCTACCTGAAGACCATCCTCTGCCGCCTCGTCTCCATCGCCGCCGTCGTGCGCACCGTGAAGGGCGGGGAGGTGAGCCACAAGCTCATGGCCCTGCCGGATCGCCCCGGCGCCATGGCCGAGGACGAGCTCCTCCGCCGCTTCCTCACGGCCATGGGCGACAAGAAACCCCAGCTGGTGGGCTTCAACAGCCGCGAGGCGGATCTGCCCATCCTCGTGCAGCGGGCCATGACCCATGGCCTCTCCATCCCCGGCCTGGGCCGCGGTGCGGACCGCTGGGACAAGGCCGACTTCTTCGACCGCTATGGCGCCCAGCACATCGACCTGCGGGAGACCACGGGCGGCTTCGGCAAGGCGGGTTCCACCCTTCACGAACTGGCCACCGCCTGCGGTATCCCGGGCAAGCTGGGCACCGACGGCGCCAGCGTCATCGACCTCTGGCAGGCCGGGGATGTGGAAGGCATCGTCCGTTACAATCAGTTCGACGCCCTCACGACCTTCCTCGTGTGGCTCCGAGCCCAGACCCTCTCCGGCCACCTCACGCCCGAGCAGATGGAGGCGGAGGAGGCCTCCATCCGCGCCCTCATCACCCAAAAGGCCGCCGAGGATCCGGGGTTCCAGGTCTACCTCGACGGGTGGGATCGACTGCGCTCGCTGCGATAGGAAAAGCTGGATCGCGAATGACGCGAATAAAAGCGCGAATCGCGCGAATGAGGGGTTTCATTCGCGCGATTCGCTTACTTATTCGCGCTATTCGCGTTCTTCCTTCGGCTGCTTGGGCTGGGCGATCCAGACGACGAAGACGCTGATGAAGTAGAGTCCCAGCAGGATCACGCTGAAGAAGATGGTGGTGGCCAGCACGTCGCCCGGGGTGAAGAAGGCGCTGAAGACCACGATGGCCACGGTGGCGTGGCGCCAGTACTTGAGCATCATCTGGGCGGTGATGAGCTTGAGCTTGCCCAGGAAGAAGAAAAGGACCGGCAGCTCGAACATGGCCCCGGTCATGAGGGTGGTGCCGAGGAACAGGTCCAGGTAGTCCTCGATGTGGAGGTTGGCCCGGAGGCCGGCGTCCCGGGCCTCCTGGAAGAGGATGTCCCCCAGGAACTGGAAGGCGTACTTGTAGGCGAACGCGCAGCCGAAAATGAAGCAGAAGCTCGTGACGAGGACGAAGGGGATGGCGAAGCGGCGCTCCCGATCGTGGAGACCCGGCCGGATGAAGGCCCAGAGCTGGTAGAAGACCCAGGGAGCGGCCAGGAAGGCGGCGGCCCAGAGGCTCAGGCGCATGAGACTGAAGAAGGGCTCCGTTAGGCTCGTGAAGGCCCAGGGTTGGAGCTGGTCCGCAGGGGTCTTCAGCTGCCGCGACATGGCATCCAGGAAGGGAAGCTGAGCCCAATGCCAGATCTTGAACCGGTAAGCGTAGGTCACGGCGAACGCCACGACCACCCCCATGAGCACCCGCATGATGCGGAAGCGGAGCTCGTTGAGGTGCTCCCAGAAGGTCATCTGGTGGGAGGGGGATTCCGGCTCGTCCATGATCGCCTGACAGAGTTAGGACGGCCCCGGGGGGGAGCCGTCCTGGGATCGGGGAAGGCTACTTCTTCTCGGAGGTGACGTCGTCCTTCACGGAGTCCGTCAGCTCGCGGCTGGCCTTCTTGAACTCCTGGATGCCCTTGCCCAGGCTCTTGCCCAGCTCGGGCAGGCGGGAGGGGCCGAAGAAGAGCAGCAGCACGAGGCCGATGAGGAGCAGTTCGGTGAGGCCGAGGTTACCCATGGGAATCTCCGGGAGGCGGGAGGGAAGGGGGCGTTGCGGCCCAGGATCATTCTAGGTCATTGGACCCGGGTTGGGGGGTCCGGGTTGACCGGAGGTCGGTGCGCCCGGCTCAGGCCGTGGGCCGACCCAGGGAGTGGTAGGACCACCCCTTGGCTTGCATGGCCTCGGGACGGAAGAGGTTCCGGCCATCGAACATGACCTTGGCCTTCACGCCCAGGGCATCGAGGTTCACGGCCTTGTACTGGGCCCATTCCGTGGCGATGAGCACGGCGTCGGCGCCCTGAGCGGCGGCCTCGGGGCTTTCGGCGAAGGCGCACTTGTCGCCCACCTTGGCCTTCACGGCCTCCATGGCGGCGTAGTCGTGGGCCACCACCTCGGCGCCCAACTGGCGCAGGCCCTCGATGAGCTCCAGGGACATGGACTCCCGGATGTCATCCGTGTTGGCCTTGAAGGCCAGGCCCCACAGGGCGAAGCGCATCCCCTTGAGGGGGGCGGGCACGCCGGCCTTCACGTGGTAGTGGGCCTTGAGCTTGCGGAGGAGCACCTGCTTCTGGTGGCGATTGGCCTCCACCGTGGCGGCCAGGGTCTTCAGGGGCTGGCCATGTTCCCGGCCCGTTTTGAGCAGCGCCTGCAGGTCCTTGGGGAAGCAGGAGCCGCCGAATCCGGGACCGGGATTCAGGAAGGCGGGTCCGATGCGGTGGTCCGCACCGATGGCCACCTTCACGTGGTCCACGTCGGCCCCCACGGCCTCGGCCAGGTTGGCGATCTCGTTGATGAAGCTGATGCGCAGGGCCAGCATGGCGTTGGCGGCGTACTTGGTGAGCTCGGCGGACGCGGGGTCCATGCGGAACCACTTGCCCTTCGACGCTTCCAGGAAGGGGGCGTAGAGGGCCTTCATGACGGCCTCGGCATGGTCGGTCCTGCACCCCACGACCACGCGGTCGGGCTTGAGGAAGTCCTCGATGGCACTGCCTTCGCGCAGGAACTCGGGGTTGCTGACCACCTCAAAGGCCTTGGCGGTCTTCGCGGCGACCTCCGCATGCACGCGGGCTGCCGTGCCCACAGGCACGGTGCTCTTGTCCACGATGACGAGGGGCTTGGCCGAGTCGGGCCGCAGGGCCATGGCCTCACCGATCTGGGAGCCCACGGCCAGCACGAAGCGCAGGTCGGCGCTGCCGTCGTCGCCCTGGGGGGTGCCCACGCAGATGAAGGCGGCGTCGGCGTCGGCGATACCCTCCTTCAAGTCCGTGGTGAATTTCAGGCGGCCCGAGGCCAGGTGCTTGCGGAAGAGGTCGTCCAGTCCGGGTTCGAAGATGGGGCTCTCGCCCTGGCGGAGGCGGGCCACCTTGGCGGCATCCACGTCCACGCCCAGCACCTCGTTGCCGCCCTCGGCGAAGCAGGCGGCCGCCACGAGGCCCACGTAGCCGGAACCGATGACGAGAACCTTCATCTGGGACCCCCAAGACAAACCACCAGTCTACCCGGACCCGCCGTTGAGGCCGAACGCCCGTCCGTGGCCGGGCCCTTGGTATCATTCCCGGGAACCTTCGGAGGCCGCATGGCTTGGACCCTCGCCCTGGCGGGAACGGAACTGAACCTCTGGGACGCGATCCTCCACGCGAGCCCCGTCTCCAAGGCCGTCATGGGCCTGCTGGTGGTCTTCTCCCTCTCCAGTTGGGTCGTGATCGTCCGCAAGGCCCTCCTGCTAACCCGCTGCCGCACCATGTCGGACCAGTTCCGCCTGGCCTTCAAGAAAGCCACCGACTGGCGCGACCTTCGTCACCAGGCCGAGACCTGGGCCGCCAGCCCCCTGCTGGGCCTCTTCGTGGCCGGCTATTCCGAGGTCACCTACCAGCTCCGGAACCCCGGGGATGGCAAGGCCCACCTCAAGAGCATGGAAGCGGTGGAGCGCAGCCTGCAGCGGGCCTCCGTCGTGGAGATGGGCCGCATGGAACGGTCCCTGGGCATCCTGGCCACCATCGCCAGCGTGAGCCCCTTCGTGGGCCTCCTGGGCACCGTGTGGGGCATCATCGTGGCCTTCAAGGGCATCGGCGCCACGGGGAACGCCAACTTGGCGACCGTGGCCCCCGGCATCGCCGAGAGCCTCATCGCCACCGCCATCGGCCTCATCGCCGCCATTCCCGCTCTCATGGCCTACAACTTCTTCCAGGGGCAGCTCAAGAACTGGCAGGTGGAGTTGGATGACTTCGCGCTGGAGTTCATCACGCTGAGCGAGCGCAACTTCACGTGAGGCTCCCCCTCTCCATCGATTGGGAGGACTGGTTCCAGCTCTGCTGCGCGCCCTATGACGTTCCCGGGGCCCTGGAGGCTTTCGAGGACCGCCTGGTGCGGGCCACGGAGGCGACCTTGGCGCTTTGCGCGGAGACGGGGGCGCAGGCCACCTGGTTCTGCCTGGGCGAGCAGGCTGTCCGCCATCCGGAGCTGGTGAAGCGCATCGCCGCCGCAGGCCATGCCATCGGCGTCCACGGCTTCCACCATGTGCGCGCCTTCGAGCTGGGGCCGGCCCGCTGGCGCGAGGAGCTCGCGCGCACCCGCGCCCTGCTGCAGGAGCTCACGGGCCAGGCCGTGGAGGGCTACCGCGCCGTGGAATGGAGCCTGCGGGGCGAGGCTGAGGGGTGGTGGGAGGAACTCCCCGCCCTGGGCTTCCGCTTCGATTCCAGCCGGGCGCCCCTGAAGGTGATCGGGGACCCCCGTCGGGCCCGGAGGGCCCACCGCCTGTCCAACGGGGTCTGGGAGCTGCCGCCCGGGGTGTTCATGGGCATTCCCCTCTGGGGATGGGGGCAGCGCTGCTTTCCCCCGGCCCTCGTGCAGGCGGTGCTCGCGCCCCGGGCCCAGGCGGACCTGGGCACGCCCCTGGTGCTGCACCCCTGGGAGTTGGACGCCGCCCAGCCCAAGCTGCCCGTCGCCACCTTCGGGCACGCCTTCGCCCACGGGGCCGGCACCCTGGGGCTCGGGGATCGCCTGAAGCAGACCTGGAGCGCCTTCCGCCTCACCACCCTCGAGGCCTGGGTGGAGGACGCGGAGGCACGGGAGCGATACCCTGAAGGGCTGGAACCGACCGCCCCGTGAAGCCCCTCATCCTCCTCGCCCCCTCTGAAGACAAGGCCCCCGGCGGCAAGCCGGGCGTGCTGCCCGAGACCCCCGCCCAGCGGTGGGTGCGCGAGAAGCTTCACGAGCTGGTGGTGCACGCTCCCGAGGCGGCCCAGCGCAAGGCCTTCGACGTCAAGGAGGCCCTGCTGGAGAAGGCCAAGGCCGAGGCCCTGGCCCTGCACGGTCCCGTGCCCCAGCTGCCGGCCCTGCAGCGCTACTCGGGGGTGGCCTTCGGGGCCCTGGACGCGGCGACCTTGCCCAAAGCGGCTTGGAAGCGGGTCTGGGTGCTCTCCAACCTGCGCGGCCTCGTGCGCGGAGACGAACCCGTGCCGCCCTACAAGCTCAAGCTGTCCGGCCTTCCCGGCCTTAAGGCGCACTGGCAGAAGGCCCTGCCCCCGCTTCTGGAGGCATTGCCCGAGGGCGCGGTCTGGGCCCTCCTGCCCAATGAACACGCGGACTTCCTCAAGGGCTGGGAGCGCCCCCGCCACACTGCGGAGATCGTGGATTCGAAGGGCAAGGCCATCAGCCACTGGTCCAAGATCTACCGGGGCAAGCTGGCCCGCTGGATCCTCGAGCACGGGGAAGGGGATCCGAAGAAGGTGGCCAAGGCGAAGATCGAGGGGATCGAGATGGCGGGTCTGAGGAAGAACGCCTTCGGCGGGCAGGAACTGAGGGTGGTGGTGACGGCATGAGCGAGTGCGGCAACGGACACATCGACACCCCCTTCTGGCAGCGCCAGCCCATCCTGCCGCTGGACGTGCAGCGGTTCCTCCGGGCCCGCCTGGAGGCGGCCCTGGAGAACCCCGCCCACCGCGCGGACCTCGCCTGGCCCACGGTGCTGGGCGCACCCCGCCTGCGCCAGCTGCATCCCGAGGGCCTGCCGGAATCGGAGCTCTTCAATCACACGGCCCGGATGCTCCGCGCCGTGGGGGTGGAGGATCCCGCAGCCGCCTGGGCGGCCCACCTCCCGGCCCATCCCGACACGGCGGAAGCCGGCACCACGGGGTGGCGTCCCTCCCCCACCTGGGGCGCCTTCGGGCCCCTGGTCTCCCTGCGCTGCGGCTGGCAGCTCGCGGCCCTCTCGCCCCTCCCCACGGGCGAACGCTACCTCTTCGCCGCCGGCGTGAGCCTCTTCAACCACGCCCTCTACCACGAGTGCCACGACGCGCTGGAGCCCCTGTGGCTGCAGGCCACGGGCGCCCTCAAGCAGGGCCTGCAGGGCCTCATCCTGCTCACGGCGGGCTACCATCACCTTCAGCTCCATAACGCCGCCGGCATGTCGGCCGTGTGGGAGGAGGCCCTGGCCAAACTGCCGGAGGATGGTCGCCTGGCCACGCCCTGGGGCCCCCTGGATGCGAGCCTGGCCGTGGAGGTGACCCGCACCCGCCTCGGTTTGGTGCAGGATGAAGGCGCGGCAGTGGAGCCCCTGTGGGCCCTCGACCGCCCCTTCTGGACCCTGGAGCTCTGATGCGGCGTGATACGGACATCCTCGTCCTGGGCGGTGGCATCGCGGGCTGCACGGCGGCCCTGAGGGCGGCGGACCTGGGGGCCACCGTCACCCTGGTGTGCAAGGACTCCCTGGGCGAGACCAACACCGCCTGGGCCCAAGGCGGCATCATCGGCCTCCCCGGCGAGGACGAGGGCGACAGCCCCGCGTTGCTGGCTTCCGACATCCTCGCCGCCGGCGCGGGTCTCTGCCGCCCCGAGGCCGTTCAACTCCTGGCCGAGCAGGGCCCCAAACTCTGCCGCAGCTTCCTCTGGGAGCGGCTGGGCGTGCCCTTTGACCTCGATGCTGCCGGCCAGCCCGCCCCCACGGCGGAAGCGGCCCACAGCGCCCGGCGCATCTACCACGCCAAGGACGCCACCGGCGCCGCCATCCAGACGGCCATGACCGAGGCGGTGAAGGCCCATCCGCGCATCACCGTGCGCGAAGGCCTCTGCCTCGTGGACCTGCTCACGAGCCCCCACCATGCCGCGGACCCCGTGCGGCTCTACGACCCCATCACCGTGCATGGCGCCTACCTGCTGGATCCCGCCACCGGGGCGGTGGAGGCCTGTCGCGCGGGTCGCACCGTGCTCGCCACGGGCGGCCTGGGCTACCTCTTCCTGCACACCACGAACCCGCCCAGCGCCACGGGGGATGGTCTCGCCGCCGCCTTCCGGGCCAACGCCCGCATCGTGAACTGCGAGTTCGTGCAGTTCCATCCCACGGCCCTTTACATTCCCGGCAAGCCCCGCCAGTTGCTCACGGAGGCCCTGCGCGGCGAGGGCGCCCACCTCATCAACAAGCGGGGGGAGCGCTTCATGACCCGCTACGCTTCGGAGCAGTTGGAGCTGGCCCCCCGGGATGTGGTAAGCCGCAGCATCTTCCAGGAGCTGGGGGCTACGCAGGAGGCCTGCGTCTACTTGGATCTGAAGCCGGTGGCCGCCAAGTTGGATCTGGAGGAGCGCTTCCCCGCCATCCTCGCCGCCTGTCGCGCCGAGGGCATCGAGCCCACGGAGGAGCCCATCCCCGTGGTGCCCGCGGCCCACTACTTCTGCGGGGGCGTGCTGGTGGACCTCGAGGGACGCACCAGCCTGCCCGGCCTCTTCGCCGTGGGCGAAGTGGCCTGCACGGGCCTGCACGGGGCCAATCGCCTCGCCTCCACGAGCTTGCTGGAGGGCCTCCTCTGGGGTCACCGCGCGGCAGAGGCCGCCACGGCCGAACTGGCGGACCTCCCCGCGCCACCCCCCTTCAAGGACTGGAAGAGCCCCGTGGACGGCGAGCCCGTGGATCCCCTGCTCATCGAGCAGGACTGGAACCTCATCCGCAGCACCCTCTGGAACTACGCGGGCATCCTCCGCAAGCGGGATCGCCTGGAGCGCGCCTACAGCGACTTCGGCTATCTCTTCCACCGCATCGAGGCCTTCTACCGCGAGACGCCCCTCACCCGCGCGCAGGTGGAGCTGCGCAGCGCCATGATCTGCGCCCGGTTGATCGTCAAAGCGGCGCTCCTCAACCCGGAATCGCGGGGGTGTCACTACCGCGTGGATTGAGCGCCAGGATGGCCGGGGCGATGGCCCATGGTCCTTTCACATGCTGAACCGTTCATCGGATTCAGCCCCTGGGAATCTGCGAAGCCTCAAATATTTTCCCCGGAGGCCCCCGGCGGGGTCGGGCGGGACCCTACCCGGGGTCTACAATGGGACATGGCCATCAGCGTCTTCGACATCTTCAAGATCGGCATCGGTCCCAGCTCCAGCCACACGGTCGGCCCCATGCGGGCCGCCCGGATGTTCCTGGAGGGCCTGAAGGCGGACGGGCTCCTGCCCATGGTCACGGCGGTGCGGTCGGACCTCTATGGCTCCCTCTCCGCCACGGGCAAAGGCCACGGTTCCGACAAGGCCGTGATCCTGGGGCTGCTGGGCCACACCCCGGAGACGGTGCCTGTGGAGGAGGTGGAGCGCTTTCTCGCGGAGGTGCGCTTCGGGCAGAAACTCAACCTGCTCGGCGAGCGGGAAGTTCCCTTCGTCGAGAAGGACCATCTGAAGTTCGAGCGGAAGACACTGCCCTTCCATGCCAACGGGCTGCGCTTCGTGGCCTATGGGGAAAACGGCTACGAACTTCGGGCCCGGACCTACTACAGCGTGGGGGGTGGCTTCGTGGTGGACGAAGGGGCCGCCGCCGGCACGGACCCCGTGAAGGTGGATGAGCGGCCCCAGCCCCATCCCTTCCACAACGGCAACGAACTGCTGGCCCTCTGCCGGGAGCGTGGCCTGCGCATCAGCGACGTGATGCTCGCCAACGAGGCAGTCTGGCGACCCGAGGCCGAAACCCGGGCCGGCCTCATGAAGATCTGGGAGGTCATGCAGGCCTGCGTCAACCGGGGCTGCCGCACGGAGGGCATCCTGCCCGGGGGGCTGAAGGTGAAGCGCCGGGCCCCGGACCTCTTCAACCAGCTGCTGGCCAATCCCGAGGCGGGCCTGCGGGATCCCCTCACGGCCATGGATTGGGTGAGCCTCTACGCCCTGGCGGTGAACGAGGAGAACGCCGCCGGCGGCCGCATCGTGACCGCCCCCACCAACGGCGCCGCGGGCATCATCCCGGCGGTGCTGCACTACTACCGCCGCTTCGTGCCCGGGGCCGACGACGATGGCGTGCAGCGCTTCCTCCTCACCGCCGCCGCCATCGGGGTGCTCTACAAGGAGAACGCCTCCATCAGCGGCGCTGAGGTGGGCTGCCAGGGGGAGGTGGGCAGCGCCTGTTCCATGGCCGCCGGCGCCCTCTGCGAGGTCATGGGGGGAACCCCGGAACAGGTGGAGAACGCCGCCGAGATCGGCATGGAGCACAACCTGGGCCTCACCTGCGACCCCATCGGCGGCCTCGTGCAGGTGCCCTGCATCGAGCGCAACGCCATGGCCTCCGTGAAGGCCATCCACGCCGCCCGCATGGCCCTGCGCGGCGATGGCCAGCACTTCGTGAGCCTCGACAAGGTCATCCGCACCATGCGCGACACCGGCGCGGACATGAAGGCCAAGTACAAAGAGACCGCCCGCGGCGGCCTCGCCGTCAACGTCCTCGAAGCGCCCATCGACCTGAGCGTCGGTCTGCCGGAGTGCTGATCCATTTGGATCGCGAATGACGCGAATGGAGCGAATAACGCGAATAAAGGCTGCTTCTCCATTCGCGTCATTGGCCCTATTCGCGCCATTCGCGATCCCACCCATGCCCTTGGAAGGTGCCTGATGAACCTTGTCTCCAAGCTCCCCCACGTCGGCACGACCATCTTCACCGTGATGAGCCAGCTGGCGGCGAAGCACGGGGCCGTGAACCTGGGGCAGGGGTTCCCGGACTTCGAGGGGCCGCAGGCCCTGCGCGAGGCGCTGACGGAGGCCATGGCCACCGGGGCGAACCAATACGCGCCCATGCCGGGGCTGCTGGCCCTGCGGGAGCAGGTGGCGGCCAAGGCGCTCAGGTACTACGGCCGCGCCGTGGACCCGGAGACGGAGGTCACTGTCACCTCGGGCGGCACGGAAGCCCTCTTCGCGGCGCTGGCGGCGGTGGTGTCTCCGGGGGATGAGGTGATCCTCCTGGATCCCTGCTACGACAGCTACGACCCGGCCGTGCGACTGCAGGGCGGTGTGCCCGTGCACGTGCCCCTGGATCCCCGGGACTTCAGCGTGGACTGGGAGCGCGTGAAGGCGGCCTTCACGCCCCGCACCCGGATGATTCTCGTGAACAGCCCGCACAATCCCACTGGCTCGGTGTTCACGGCGGCGGATCTGGAGGCCTTGGCCGAACTCACGCGCGACACCCCCGTCCTCGTGCTCTCCGACGAGGTCTATGAGCACCTCACCTTCGATGGGCAGCCCCACCAGAGCGTGCTCCGACATGCTGAGCTGGCCGCGCGCAGCTTCGTCATCGGCTCCTTCGGCAAGACCTTCCACTGCACGGGCTGGAAGGTGGGCAGCTGCATCGCGCCACCCGCCCTCACGGCGGAATTCCGGAAGGTGCACCAGTTCCTCACCTTCTGCACCTTCCATCCCGCCCAGGTGGCCCTGGCGAAGATGCTGGCGGACCACCCCGACCATGTGGCGGAGCTGCCCGCCTTCTACCAGGCCAAGCGGGACCGCTTCCGGGAATTGCTGGCCGGCTCCCGCTTCGACCTCCTTCCCGTGAAGGGCGCCTACTTCCAGGTGGCGGCCTTCGACCGGATCCGCGCCACGGACGACCGCGCCTTCTGCCAGTGGCTCGTGGCCGAGGCCGGCGTGGCCGCGATCCCCGTCTCGGCCTTCTGCGAGCGCCCCCTGGATCGCCCTCTCATCCGCTTCTGCTTCGCCAAGGAGGGGAGCACCCTGGAGGCCGCCGCCGAGCGGTTGCGGTCCCTTTAGGGTCTTGGCTGTTCTGCACCCACCGATTTGATCCACCCGGGCCCAGCCCGGCCCAAAGAGAGGGCCTTGACAGCTCCTAACGAAGTAGTACTAATTGATTAGTAATTGGAGCGCCCCGTGACCGACCCCCGTCCCACCGAAGGTGAACTGGCCATCCTGAGGGTCCTCTGGGCCCAGGGCCCCTGCACGGTGCGGGAAGTCCACGAGGCCCTCAGCCGAACCAAGGACACGGCGTATACGACCGTGTTGAAGATGATGACGATCATGGCGGACAAGGGGCTGCTGGCGCGCGATGAGTCCGAGCGCAGCCACCGCTATGCCGCCCTGCACCCGGAGCCCGTGGTGCAGGCCAGCCTCCTGCGGGACCTCATGCAGCGCGCCTTCGGCGGCTCGGCCCTGCAATTGGTGCAGCGGGCCATCGATGGGGAGGGTGCCTCCTCCGAGGAACTGGACGCCATCGGCCGGATGATCGCCGAGGCCAAGAAGGCCAAGGGAGCCCAGCCGTGAGCCCGGCCGAGGCCCTGGGCCAGGCCCTGCTCCACGCCCTCTGGCAGGGGGCCGTGTTGGCCCTGGCCGCGGCCGTGGCCCTGGGCCTGCTGGCCCGGGCCTCGGCGGCCGCCCGCCACACCGTTGGCATGGTCTTCCTCGTCCTCATGGCCTTGGCCCCCATGGTCACCTTCTTCCTGCTGCTGGGAGGGGGTGCCCCGGGTGGGGAGGCGCCCCTGCTGGGGGAAGTCCCGGCTCCCCCCCGCCTCCTCATCCAATCGGCGCACGTGTTGTCGGGCCTCCACGCGGAATGGCTGCCCTGGGCCTGGGCCGCGGGCCTGAGCCTCATGTTGGCCCGGCTCGCGGGGGGCTGGTGGGTGGTGCGCGGTCTGCTGAAGCAGGACCACGCAACCTTGCCGGTGGTGTGGCTGGATCGTGTCGAGGCCTTGGCGGAGCGCATGGGCCTCCGACGGCCCTTCGAAGTCCGCCTCACCGAGACCCTGGGGATCCCCTGCAGCGCGCGGGCCTGGCGCCCCGTCATCTGGATCCCGGCCTCCCTCCTCACGAACCTCCCGCCCGCCCACCTGGAGGCCGTGCTCCTCCACGAACTTGCGCACGTGAAGCGGCTGGACTGGATCTGGAACGGCCTGCAGTCCTTCATCGAATCCCTGCTCTTCTTCCATCCCGGCGTGTGGTGGCTCGGTCGCCGCGTGCGCATCGAGCGCGAACATGCCTGTGACGATCTCGCGGTGGCCCTGTGTGGGGACGCCATCGCCCTGGCCGAGGCCCTCGCCACACTCGAGGGCCTCCACTCCCAACCCCGCATGTTGGCCCTCGCGGCCAACGGAGGTTCACTCATGAACCGCATCAAACGTCTCCTCAGTCCGGAGCCGCCGCCCCGCTTCCCCGCCCGGGCCGCCCTCCTCACCCTCATCTGCGCCGGCGGCATCTTCGCGGCCTCCCGCCTGGACGCGCGCCAGCAGCCCAAGCCCGCCCCCAAGGCCCAGGCCGCGTCCCAGTCCAGCTCGGACACCACCACCCTCGTCATCTCCGATGAGGGGCAGCGCCGGGAATACAAGACGTGGACAGATCGCAACGGCAAGGTCCAGGAGGCCTACTCTGAGAACGGCGTCGCCAAGCCCGTGGATGACAAGGTGCGCCAATGGCTGAAGGAGGAACAGAAACGGGCCGCGGAGGAGGACGCCCGCGCCCAGGTCGAGGAAGCTCGGGCCGAGCAGGAGTCCCGCCGGGCCGAGATGGAGGTCATGCGGGCCCGCACCGAGTCCTTGCGCCAGGCCCTGGAATCCGAGCAGCATCGCCTCGGGGGCAAGGCCGCCCAGTTGCAGCAGGAACTGGCCAAGGCCCAGTCGGATTCCGCGAAGCTCGCCCAGGAGGCCGCCCAGCTACAGGAACAGGCCTTCGAGCGCCGCCAGGAGGCTCTGGAGCGCCAGCTGGACCACCTGGAGGAGTCCCTCGAGCCCCAGGACGAGGACTGCGCGCCGCCGCCTCCGCCCGCGCCGCCCAAGCCCCCCAAGCCGCCTGTGCCCCCGGTACCCCGGGCCCCCAAGGCCGGCGCACGCACCACCCCGCCGCCTCCGCCGCCGGCCCCTCCCGCCGCGCCACCGGCTCCACCCGCGCCGCCCGCCCCGCCAGCACCCCCGAAGCCCTGAATCCGAAGCCCCGGCACCCCCGGGGCTTCGATCTGTCAAGGCTCAAGGACCACGGGGCTTTTTGCCCATGGGAATGCGCCTCGACGCCTGACAGGGCAGGGCCCCCGGGTTACCCTGGAAGGGGGCCCGGGGCGCTGCACGTCGGTGGCGCGACGGTCTCCAATCGAGGGGGCCATGGCCGAGATCCGCCGTCTGTTCGTCCAGAAGAAATCCGCCTTCGCGGTGGAGGCCCGGCACATCCTCCACGACCTGCGGGACAACCTGGGCGTGAAGACCCTGGAGGACCTGCGCCTCGTCATCCGCTACGACGTGCAGGGCCTGGAGCCTGCCGCCCTCGCCGCCGCCACCTGGACCGTCTTCGCCGAGGCCCCCCTGGATGACGTCTTCGAGGAGACGTTGCCCCTCGGCGCCGGTGAACAGGCCTTCGCCGTGGAGTACCTCCCCGGCCAGTACGACCAGCGGGCCGACAGCGCCGCCCAGTGCCTCCAGCTCCTCCTGCACGGCCAGCGCCCCGCCGTGGCCGCTGCCAAGGTCTTCGTCCTCCAGGGGGCCGTACCCGCCGAGGACGTGGCGCGCATCAAGGCCTACCTGGTGAACCCCGTGGACAGCCGCGAGGCGGCATCCGCCAAGCCCGCCACCCTCACGCCCGCGGCGCCGCCGCCGGATGATGTGCCCGTGATGTCGGGCTTCCGCACCGCCGACGACGCGGCGCTGCTGGGCTTCCAGGCCCAGCTGGGCATGGCCATGAGCCTCGCCGACCTCCAGCACACGCAGAAGTACTTCCGCGATGAAGAACGGCGGGATCCCAGCGAGACCGAGCTGCGGATGCTCGACACCTACTGGTCCGACCACTGCCGCCACACCACCTTCCTCACCCACCTGCAGAGCGTCACCGTGGAATCCGGCCCCTTCACGGAGCCCATCACCCGCACCTGGGCCGACTACCAGGCCCTGCGCAAGCAGGCCTTCGGGGAACGTCTCGCCCAGAAGCCCGAGTGCCTCATGGACATGGCCCTCCTGCCGGCCCGCGTGCTGCGCCAGCAGGGCAAGCTCGACGACCAGGAGATCAGCAGCGAGATCAACGCCTGCTCCGTGATCGTGGACGTGGACAACACCGCCGCCCCGGGAGGGAAGGAGGAGTGGCTGTTCATGTTCAAGAACGAGACCCACAACCACCCCACGGAGATCGAGCCCTTCGGCGGCGCGGCCACCTGCCTGGGCGGCGCCATTCGAGACCCCCTCAGCGGCCGCAGCTACGTGTACCAGTCCATGCGCGTCACCGGTTGCGCGGACCCCCGCCAGGCCGTGAAGGACACGCTGCCGGGCAAGCTGCCCCAGCGGAAGATCACCACCGAGGCCGCCAACGGCTTCGCCTCCTACGGCAATCAGATCGGTCTCACCACGGGCCAGGTCATGGAGATCTACGATCCCGGCTACGTGGCCAAGCGCATGGAGATTGGCGCCGTGGTGGGCGCCGCCCCCCGAGCCCAGGTGCGCCGCGAGGAGCCCCTGCCCGGCGACATCATCGTGCTGGTGGGTGGACGTACGGGACGCGATGGCGTCGGCGGCGCCACGGGCAGCTCCAAGTCCCACACCGAGGAGAGCCTCGAGAAGAGCGGTGCCGAGGTGCAGAAGGGCGACGCCCCCATGGAGCGCAAGCTCCAGCGGCTCTTCCGCAACCCCGAGTTCTGCAAGCTCGTGAAGAAGTGCAACGACTTCGGCGCCGGCGGCGTGAGCGTCGCCATCGGCGAGCTGGCGGATGGCCTCGACATCAACCTGGACGTGGTGCCCAAGAAGTACGACGGCCTCAACGGCACCGAGCTCGCCATCGCCGAGAGCCAGGAGCGCATGGCCGTGGTGGTGGCCGCGGAAGACCGGGACGCCGTGCTCGCCTTCGCCGACGCCGAGAACCTGGAGGCCACCGTGGTGGCCACGGTCACCGAAGAGAAGCGTCTGCGCATGACCTGGCGCGGCCAGCGCCTCGTGGACCTCTCCCGGGAATTTCTCGACAGCAATGGCGCCCCCCAGACCGCCACGGCCCGCATCACCGCTCCGGCGGCCGTCACGCCCTTCGCGGCCAAGGCCGTGGACGGCGACCTCGCCGCCGCCTGGACGGCTTCGCTGCAGGACTTGAACAGCTGCTCCCAGCGGGGCCTCGTGGAGAAGTTCGACAGCACCATCGGCGCGGCCACGGTGCTGTTGCCCTATGGCGGCCGCCGCCGCCGCACCCCCAGCGACACCATGGTGGCCAAGTTTCCCGTGCTGGGGGGTGAGACCCGCACGGCCTCGGCCATGAGCCATGCCTTCTTCCCCGCCATCAGCCGCTGGAGCCCGTTCCACGGGGCCGTGTGGGCCCATGTGCAGGCCGCCGCCAAGCTGGTGGCCATCGGCGCGGATCGCCGCATGCTGCGCTTCACGCTGCAGGAGTACTTCGGCAAGCTGCTGCAGGATCCCGCCCGCTGGGGCCAGCCCACGGCGGCCCTGCTGGGCGCGCTGCACGCGGAGATGGCGCTGGAGACGCCCGCCATCGGCGGCAAGGACAGCATGAGCGGCACCTTCAAGGATCTGGATGTGCCGCCCACCCTCATCGCCTTCGCCGTCGCCGCCGTGAAGGCCGATGAGGTGGTGTCCCCTGAGTTCAAGCGCGCGGGCAGCACCGTGGTGCTCGTGGAACTGCCCCGCACCGTGGAGGAACTTCCGGATTGGACCGCGCTC
>DATFAX010000079.1:0-25941 GCA_035254125.1 Holophagaceae bacterium
TCGGCCTCGACGACGTCGCTGTAGCCGATGCGGCCCAGGGTGTTGATGATGATGCGACGCATGGTCGAGGAGTCGTCAACCACCAGGATCTTCAAGGGAACCTCCGGAAAAGCTAATTCTAGGCTTCGGTTTGGGCGGACAGGGCGTCCACGAATCGCATCAGGGATGCAAGGTCATCGGGATACACGTTGCAGAACTTCACTCCGAGCTCAAATTGCCCGGAATCCATCTTTTCGACCCGCACCACCTCACCCAGGGCCACCAGGGGCCGCAGGTCGTTCTCGGCCGCGGAGCCGAAGCGCTCCTGGTGCTTGCCCCAGCCGGGGACCTTGATCTCCAGCTTGAGAAGGGTGCCGAGGGGCACGGCATGGGCGCTCTCCAGGAGGAGGCCCCCTCCCGAAACGTCCTTGTAATGGGCCATCTCGGCCTCGCCGCTCTTGTGGAAGCTCAGCTCCCGGAAGCTGACCGAGGCATCGAGCGGCACTCTCCGGAAATTTCGGCGGTTCTGGGTCATGCGATTCCTCGATCCGGGCATCGTCCATCCCTGGGCGGGACTTGAAAAATGGTGTTTTTGCCCATCCCCGGCCAGCGTCACCCCCCAAGGGGATCCCAACCCCTGCCATCCCAGCATCGGTGCGGGACAGGCCCCCAGGGGCCTTGGTAGACTGACCCTCGCCCGCACCCCTTCCGGAGGCTCCATGACCGGCCCCTGCCAGCTCGACCCTGCCCAGATGGAGGCCGCCCTCCAGCGGCTGGCCGGGGAGGTGGCCCAGCGCCTGGGGCAGGACAACCTGGTGCTCCTGGGCATCCGCAGCCGGGGGCTGCCCCTGGCCGAGCGCCTCGGCGCCGCCCTCTCCAAGGCCCTGGGCCGGGAGATCCCCGTGGGGGCCCTGGACATCACCCTCTACCGCGATGACCTCACCGAGCTCGTGGGCGTGCCCATCGTGCGCCCCACGGAGATCCCCTTCACCCTGAAGGACCGCACCATCCTGCTGGTGGACGACGTGCTCTTCACGGGCCGCACCATCCGGGCCGCCCTGGACGCCCTGCTGGACCACGGCCGCCCCAAGACCGTGCGCCTCGCCGTGCTGGTGGACCGGGGCGGCCGGGAACTCCCCATCCAGGCGGACTTCACCGCCGTCACCCTGCCCGTGACCGGGGCCCAGCGCGTCTCCGTCAAGGTGAAGGAACTGGACGGGGAGGATGGCGTCTTCCTCGAGACCCGCGGCTGATCACGTCCCCGAACAGGTTCTGAAGGTTCCCCATGAGCACCGAGCGCTACGTCTTCCCCCACAAGCACCTCCTGGGCATCGAGCCCCTGGAGCCCCGCGACATCACGGCCCTGCTGGATCAGGCCCGCACCTTCGAGGAGGTGTGCGAGCGCTCCGACATCAAGATCGTGCCGGCCCTGCGCAAGAAGCTCGTGGTGAACCTGTTCTTTGAGAACAGCACCCGCACCCGCAACAGCTTCGAGATCGCCCAGAAGCGCCTCAGCGCCGAGATCATCAACTTCGACGCCGACACCAGCAGCCTGGCCAAGGGCGAGACCCTCATCGACACGGCCATGAACCTGGAGGCCATGCGCCCGGACCTCATCGTCATGCGGCACAGCGCCCCCGGCGCCCACGCCCTGCTGAGTCGGCACATGAAGGCGAGCATCGTGAACGCCGGGGATGGCGCCCACGAGCACCCCACCCAGGCCCTGCTCGACGCCTACACCCTGCGCAAGCGCTTCGGCAAGCTGGAGGGCCTCAAGGTGGCCATCGTGGGCGACATCCGCCACAGTCGCGTCGTCCGTTCCAACATGTGGCTCCTCACCAAGATGGGCGCCAAGGTCACCCTCGTGGGCCCCCCGACGCTGGTGCCCCAGGAGCTCAAGGCCACCTGGCCCAGCATCGAGATCAGCCACGACTTCGACGCCGTGCTCCCCGAGCAGGACGCCATTATGATGCTCCGCGCCCAGTTCGAGCGCGGCACCGGCGCCTACATCCCCGGCCAGGGCGAGTACTCCAGGTTCTTCCAGCTCAACCCCACGCGGATGAAGCGCGCCAAGAAGGACGTCGCCGTCATGCACCCCGGCCCCATCAACCGCGGACTGGAAATCACCTCCGACGTCGCTGACGGCCCCAACAGCCTCGTGCTGGACCAGGTCACCAACGGCGTGCCGGTGCGCATGGCCGTGATGTTCCTGTTGTGCCATCCGCACGGGGAACTGGTTCCCTGATGGGATCGCGAATGACGCGAATGGGGCGAATTGACGCGAATAAAGACCGTGGGTGAGCTTGCCCTTCGCGAGGAGGTCTTCAGGGTCGTAGGGGCGGCCTTGCCGGTGCACAACCACCTCGGAGCTGGATTCTTGGAATCCGTTTATGCGGAAGCCCTGGCCATCGAATTGAAGGCCCTGGGCATCCCATTCGAGCGCGAAGTGCCCCTTCGAATCGCTTATCGGGGCCAGATCCTGGAAAAGCGCTTCACCGCAGACTTCATCGTCGCCGGGGAACTCATACTGGAACTGAAGGCCATCCCCGCCATTACAGCCAGCGAACGGGCCCAGCTCTTAAACTATCTGCGGGCCTCCGGCCTGATGGTTGGAATCCTCTTCAACTTCGGAACCCACCCCAAGATGGAATGGGAACGCCTCGTCCACAAAGCCCCCGAATAGCTTTTATTCGCGTCATTCGCCCCATTCGCGTCATTCGCGATCCAGGCTTCTCTCCCGGAACCCGACATGATCAACGGCCCCGTGACCCTCCTCATCCTCGATGGCTTCGGCGACGGGCCGCGCAATGCGTTTGATGCGACGCTGCGGGCGGGGATGGCGCACCTCAACGAGCTGCGGGCGACCTACGCCTGCACGCAGCTGGAGACGAGCGGCGAGGCCGTGGGTCTGCCGCCGGGGCAGATGGGCAATTCCGAAGTGGGCCACATGACCATGGGCGCGGGCCGGGTGGTGTGGCAGGACCTCACGCGCATCGACAAGGCCATCCGGGAGAACACGCTGCGCGGCAACGCCGCCATCGGGGCGCTGCTGGCGGAGTTGAAGGCCTCGGGCAAGCGCCTGCACCTGCTGGGGCTCGTCTCTGATGGCGGCGTGCACAGCCACCAGAACCACCTGGTCGCCTTCGCCCAGTGGGCCCAGGAGGCGGGCGTGCCCACCACCATCCACGCCTTCCTGGATGGCCGCGACACGGCCCAGAAATGCGCCGACGGCTTCCTGCAGTGGCTGGCCTTCCAGCTCCGCGCCTGCCCCCTGGTGACGATCGGCAGCCTCCAGGGCCGCTACTACGCCATGGACCGCGACAAGCGCTGGGAGCGCGTGGAGGCCGCCTGGAAGCTCCTGGTGGACGGCGAGGCCCCCTTCGAGGCCGCCGACGCCCTCACGGGCCTGCAGGCCGCCTACGCCCGTGGCGAGACCGATGAGTTCGTGAAGCCCACGAAGCTGGCGGCCTTCCAGCCCATCGCCGATAGCGACGGGGTCTTCTTCTTCAACTTCCGGGCCGACCGGGCCCGCCAGTTCAGCCACGCCCTGGTGAACCCCGCCTTCGACGGCTTCCAGGCGAAGCACCGCCCCGCCGTGAAGCTGCTCACCCTCACCCAGTACGACGCCGCCCTGACGCCCTTCGTCTCCACGGCCTTCCCGCCCCAGGCCCTCACGAACATCCTGGGCGAGGTGGTGGCGGCGGCCGGCGGCAAGCAGTTCCGCACCGCGGAGACAGAGAAGTACCCCCACGTGACCTTCTTCCTCAACGGAGGCCGCGAGGACCTCTTCCCCGGCGAGGACCGGAACCTGGTGCCCAGCCCCAAGGTGGCCACCTACGACCTGCAGCCGGAGATGAGCGCGGCGGAAGTGACCGGCGGCCTCGTGAAGGCCATCCACAGCGGGGACTACCGGCTCCTCGTGTGCAACCTGGCCAACGGCGACATGGTGGGCCACACGGGCGACCTGGCCGCCACCACCACCGCCTGCCAGGTGCTGGACGCCTGCATCGCCCAGATCGCCGCCGCCACCCTGGCCAAGGGCGGCGCGCTGCTCCTCACCGCCGACCACGGCAACTGCGAGTGCATGCGCGACGAGGCGGGCAACCCCCACACCGCCCACACCCTGAACCCCGTGCCGGGCCTCATCGTGGCCCCGGGCTTCGAGCAGAAGCAGCTGCGCAGCGGCGGCACCCTGGCGGACGTGGCGCCCACCCTGCTCAAGCTCATGGGTCTCACCCAGCCCCCGGAGATGGAGGGCGTGAGCCTGTTCTAGCGGGGCTCGGCCTACTTGCCGCGGTTCGTGCTGCGGCTCTGGGTCATGGTGCTCTTCACGGGCTTCGTGCTGGCCTTCACTTTGGGGGCGGGGGCCTTGGAGACGTTCTTCGCCCCGGGCTGCCCGGCCTCGTGCTCGGCGGGCTTGGCGGTGGAGACCGTCTTGAGGAGGTCCGTGGGGATGGGGAGTTTGGGATTGGCCATGATTAGATCCTACGCTTTCCGGCCCGTATGCAGGGCCACGATGCCGCCGGTGAGGTTCTTCCAGGCCACGTGCTGGAAGCCCGCGGCCTCCAGTTCGGCGGCGAGGGCCTTCTGGTCGGGGAACTTGCGGATGCTGTCGGGGAGGTACTCGTAGGCGCTGCGATCGCCACTGAGCCAGCCGCCGATGCGGGGCAGCACCTTGAGGCTGTACCAGGTGTAGAGGCCCCGCAGACCCGGCACCACGGGGGTGCTGAACTCGAGGAGGGTGAGCTGCCCACCGGAACGCAGCACCCGCAGGAACTCCGCGTAGGCCAGGGGACGGGCCTCCACGTTGCGGATGCCATAGCAGATGGTGATGCCATCAAAGGTCCCATCCTTGAAGGGCAGCTTCTGGGCGTCGGCGTCGGAGCTGGCCCAGATGAGGCGGTTCAAGCCCTTCTTCCGGAACTTGGCGGGGCCGAAGGCGAGCATGGCGTGGGTGAAGTCGGTGCTCACCACCTCGGCGCCCCGCTTGGCCAGGGCCACGGAGGAATCGCCGGTGCCCGCGGCCACGTCCAGCATGCGCTTGCCCGGGGCGGCGCCGCTGAGGCGGGCCATGCGCCACCACCAGTAGAAGTCGATGCCCCCCGAGAGCACATGGTTGAGCAGGTCGTACCGGGCGGCGATGCCCGTGAACATCTGCTGGACCTGTTTTCCTTCGGGCACGACGACCTCCACCTTCCAGTAAAGCAGAGGGCCCGGCCGAAGCCGGGCCCTGAAGCCTGGAAAGGCGGGGATTACTGCCGACCCCGGCCTTCCCGCCTCGGGGGATCGGGCCTACTCGAGGGGGCGGGGTGGCTCTCCTGCCGGGGGGCGGGTCGGCTCTCCTCACGGGGCGCCGGGCGGCTTTCCTCGCGGGGCATGGGTCGGCTCTCCTCGCGCCGGGGGCGATCCTCCATCCGGGGGCGGTCCTCCATCCTGCGATCCCGGCCGGGCTCCCGGTCCAGATCCCGGGGACGGTCCACGGGCCGCTCGATGCGGCGCTCCGAGGGGCGGGGGTTCGTGTCGCGGGGCGTGGTGTCCCGGGGCCGGTCCACCGGCCGCTCGATGGGGCGATCCAAGGGACGGGGGGCCGTGTCGCGGGGCGTCGTGTCCCGGGGCCGGTCCACGGGCCGCTCGATGGCGCGATCCGTGGGGCGGGGCGCGGTGTCGCGGCCGCGGTCCAGGGGCTTCAGCCACCCGCGGGTGCGATCCTCGCCCCCGCCCTGGGTGCGGTTCTCGAAGGGCACGCGGCCCTGGGGTCCGTTGGGGGCGCCCGCCCGGCCCGAAGGCACCCCGCCGGTGTTGCCGGCGGGATTGGCGGGGGAGGGATCCCGGCGGATGATGCTCCGGCCGGTGGTGGCGCGGGCCTGCTGGTCGTAGGCGGCCAGACGGGTCCGGGCCTCGTCGCGGTGGAAGACCTGCTGGAAGGCCCGGGGGTCCCGGAGCTCCGTGGGCCGCGCCATGAGGGGGGTGCGGGTCCAGGGGGGCGTGGTGGAGCGGCCCCCGCCCCAGCCCGAGGTGCCGGTGGGGTGGAAGGCACCGATGACAGTGCGATCCCGGTAGCAGCGCCCGCCCACGTTGTAGACGTTGATGTAGTTCACGCTGACCACGTTCCAGCAGCCGTAGCCGTGCCAGGCGCCGTAGCCCCAGTCGCAGGGGGCGTTGTAGTAGTTCAGGGGCGCCCAACCGCAGTAGCCGTCGTTGTAGCGCCAGGCCACCCAGGCGGGACTGTAGTAGACACCGGGGATCCAGTACCAGCCGAGGCCCGCACCCCAGGACCAGCGGCCATGGTGGTAGGTGACGTAGCCCCAGGGCTCGTCGCTCACCCAGGTCATGCCGCCCGGGTAGGCCGCCCACCGGCCGCGCCAGTAGGGGCGCCACTCGTCGTCGGTGACGGCGGGCTTCCACACCCAGCCGTACTCGTCGCTGTGCACCCACTCGCCGTTGCCGTCCAGGTCGTCGGAGTAGTGGCGCAGTTCGGCAGGGACGCGGTCCCAGCTCTCACCGCGGCGCACCACCGTGCTGCGGTCCGACCAGCGGTCGAACTCGTCCTCCTCGTAGGTGTTGAAGTCACGCACACGATCCAAGCGGTCCTGGGGCCCGTAGGCGGTGAGGCGCTCCCCACCGCCGATGCGGGCCTCGTCCCGTTCGTTGCGCACGGTCACCCGACCGGCGTGCACCTTCACCCGCAGGGTGTGGTCCCGCTCGATCTCCACGGAGAAAGTACCCTTGTCGAAGCAGGTCACCTGGCCGCTGGGGGTGTCGATGCGGAACTTCGCCTCGCTCTCCCCGCCCAGGGTCACGCGGAGGCGGCCCTGGTCGAGGCGCAGCAGCACCTGCCGCTCACCCTTGGCATCCTTGAAGAGGGCCGCCACGGTGAAACGGGTGGCACCGCCGAAGGCGATGCGGGTGCCGTCCAGCAGCTGCACGACGCCGCGCCCCTTGCTCTCCACCACGTCGCCTTCGCCGATGGGGGTGCCCCGGCTCAGCTCCTCATCGAGGTCGCCCTTGCGGATGCGGACCTCGCCTTCCAGGGCTCGCACGCGGGCGTACCGCTCGGGCGCTTCGCCCTGGTAGGTGTCGTCGTCAGGCGCTTGGTCGCGATCCTGGGCATGGGCCGGGGCGGGGCACACGATCCCCGGCAGGGTGAGGGCGAGAAGGGCGGGGATTCGAAGGTGGTCGCGCATGGGTTCCTCCCTGGGAGGGTGCCGCCGGAGTCCGGAAGGCTCCCTTGAAGATGATTCCGTTCAGCCCTTCAAGCCATGGGTGTGCCAAAACCTAGAAAGGGGTCAACGCGCCCCCCCGGGGCGGGAGTTTCTCCCGGGAGCCCAGGTGGATGAAGGTGGGCAGCATCGCCACCCAGGGCAGGCTCCAGGCGGGCGGACGCCCGCCCGTGGCCACGAGGAGGCGGTCCCGACCGAAGGTCAGGTCATGGCTTTCCCCCGGGGGGAGGGGCAGGTAGGCCAGGCGCCCTGTGGCGGGATGCAGCACGGTGAGGTGGCTTTCTCCATCCTCCAGGATCCAGAGGAGCCCCCGGAGGCTGGGTCGCAGGTCCTCCGACTCCCAGGCCAGGCCCCCCAGGCCCAGGGTCAGGGGGGAGTCCTCGGGGAAGGTCCACTCCCCCGTGGCCGTGGGCAGGGGGATGCCCCCATCCCGCCAGACGCGGATGGGCCGGCCGGGCAGTCCCGTGAGCAGCCGGCGCAGCCCCTTCCCCTCGATGAGCCAGAGGGTGCCATCCGCCTGGAGGCGCACCCGGAGGGGCCCGGACGAGGGTTGCAACAGGACGGGCTCCACCTGGGGCAGGCGGTCCAGGGGCTGCCAGGGCAGGCGGGGCACCCGCTCCCAGGGCAGGGTGCGCGAGACCTGGGGCCCCGTGATCTCCGGGCCCCCGGCCCGGAGGGAGGCGACCAGGAGGATCAGGGCGCCCAGCCGCACAGGGCCTCCAGGTTCCGGGTGGTGATCTCGGCCAGGCGCCGGGGATCCAGCCCCCGCAGCTCCGCCAGGGCCTGGGCCGTGAAGCGCACGAACCCGGGCTCGTTGGGCTTGCCCCGGTAGGGCACGGGGGCCAGGAAGGGGGCGTCGGTCTCCACGAGGATCCGGTCCAGGGGGGCCCAGGCGGCCACCTCGCGAATGGCCTCGGCCTTCTTGAAGGTGAGGATCCCGGAGAAGCTCAGATGGAAGCCCAGGTCCAGGGCCCCTTCGGCGAAGGCCCGATCCTCGCTGAAGCAGTGGATGATCCCCGCGGAGGCGCCCTCCTCCGCCAGCACGCGCAGGGTCTCGGCCGGGGCGGAGCGGGTGTGGATCATCAGGGGCTTGCCCACGCGCTTCGCCAGGCGGATCTGGGCCCGGAAGGCGGCTTCCTGCGCCTCCCGGGGGCTCAGGTCGTAGTGGAAGTCCAGGCCCGTCTCGCCCACGAAGCGCACGGCCGGATCGGCACAGAGGACCTCCAGTTCGGCCGCCACCTCGGAGCTCCAGGTCTTCGCCTCGTGGGGATGCACGCCCAGGGAGGCCTGCACGCCGGGGGTGGCCGTGGCCAGGGCCAGCACGGCCCGGCTGTCCTCCAGATCCGTGCCCACGGCGATGAAGCCTTCCACCCCTTCGGCCCGGGCCCGGGCGAGCAGGGCTTCCGCCGCCACGCCTTCCGCGTAGGAGCCGGTGAGATGGCAGTGGGCATCGACGAGCACGGGTTCCCCAACCCCCAGATTACAGGGCAGGCTGGAGGGACCGATGAAACCTTCACTCCGATGACGCCCCCGGCCATCCAGCCCCCTGCTACCCGCCGCCCGCCCCGGAGGGGGTTCGGTGCGTGGGCCCTCGGGATCCTGCTGGCCCTGGGGATGGGCCAGCCCGCCCCCGCGCAGATCGTCCCCGCCTTCCGCCAGCTCAGCCTGCGGGAGGGCCTGCCCCAGAGCCAGGTCACCGCGCTCCACCGGGATACCCGGGGCTTCCTGTGGGTGGGCACCAATGCGGGCGGCGTGGCCCGGCTGGGCGCCACCGGGTTCCAGGCCTTCGGGGCCGCCCAGGGCCTCATGGCCCGCCAGGTGTCCGCCATCTGGGAGGATTCGGATGGGACCCTCATCGTCGCCAGCCGGGATGAGGGCCTCAGCGCCATCCGGGGCAACCGCGTGCGCAACTTCCCCACCCAGGAGGGCCAGGGCCCCATCGGGTGCTTCGACCTGGGCCCGGCCCCGGGCGGGGGCGTGGCGGCCGGCACCGTGAAGGGCCTCTGGATCGTGAGGAACGGCGAACTCACCCGCATCCCCCTGCCCGCCCCCATGGACGACCAGCCCATCTTCGCCCTCGGCCTGGACGGCCGGGAGCGCCTCTGGCTCGTGGGGCGCACGGTCATGGGGTTCTGGGACGGCAAATCCTTCGAGAAGCGCCTCCCCCCGCCGGGGCGCCGCACCGAGGACATCCTCTACCTGAGGGCGGATGCCAGGGGCCAGATGCACATCCTCTACCCCGACGCCGTCTATCGGGCGGAGCGGGGCCAGTGGTTCGCGGATGCCCTGCCCCCCCTCGCCAAGGGGGTGCGCCTCACCAACCTCCATTTCCGGGCCCAGGGCGGGCGGATCCTCTCCCTGGGGGACGACGGCCTCCTCATCGAGGCCCCTGACGGCGTTACCCGCCAGTACGTCCCCGGGAAGGGGCTCCCCCACGACAAGGTGAACCTGGCCCTGGAAGATCCCCGCGGGATCATCTGGGTGGGCACGGACGGCAGCGGCCTCGTGGCCCTCTCCCGGCCCAACCTCGGGTCCCTGAGCCTGGACCTGCAGCGCTTCGGCGCCACGCTCGGGGCCATCATGTCCATCCTCGAGCTGGGGCCGGATCACTTGCTGCTGGCGGGCAGCCAGGGTGTCTATGAGGTGAGGGACGACAAGGTGGTGGGCCACTGGGCCCGGAAGGAGGGCCTGCCGGCCACCTCCACCTGGTCCCTGGTGTCGGATGGCGCCGGGGGCGCCTTCGTCGGCACCGACGTGGGCCTGGGCCGCTGGCGGAACGGACGGGTGGAGGCCCTCAGGGGCAACCCCGACCTGCGCCGCTCGGGCATCACCTCCCTCACCTGGCACAACGGGCACCTCTTCGGTGGCTCCGAGCGCGGCCTCTTCGAGCTGGATTCCCGGGGCAACCTCCTGGGCCACCACCGGGTCCCCAGCCAGCTGGGCTCCGCTCCCATCGGCGCCGTCCTCTCCCACCAGGGTCACCTGCTCGTGGGGCTCTCCCGGGGGCTCGCCCGCTTCGAGGGCGGCACCTTCACCCCCATCCATACCGCGAGCCCCCTCACGGGCCAGGTGATCAGCGCCCTGGCCTCGGACGCCCAGGGGCGCCTCTGGGCCGGCGCCTCCCGGGGCCTCTGGGTCCTGGATCAGGGGCAGTGGAAGGCCGCCGGCTTCGAGCAGGGCCTGCCTGATGACGCCATCAGCTTCATCACCGACCTCCACGACCGGGGCGTGGCCATCGGCCATGGCCGCGGCGTCACCCTCCTCCACGAGGGGCGGCGCATCCACCTCACCGAGGCCGTGGGCCTCCTCTCCAACGAGACCAACTCCGGCGCGGCCCACCTGGATCGCCGCAACCGGCTCTGGATCGGCATGGTCGGCGGCGTGAGCATCCTCGACCTGAACACCCCCCTGCCGCCGGAAGTGCTGCCCGCTCCGGAGCTGGTGGAGGTCTCCTGGCCCGAGGGCCATGCCACCGGACGGGAGCCCATCGTCGTGCCCCCCGGCGCCTCCAGCCTCGAGGTGGCCCTGGACGTGCCCCACGGCGCCCTGCCGCTGCGCCCCCGCATGCAGGTCCGCCTCGCGGGGCTGGAGGCCGATTACCAGGAACTGCCCGCCGACGGCCACACCCAGTTCCGGGGCCTCTCCCCCGGGACCTACCAGCTTCAGGCCCGTTCCTCCCTGGATGGCCTCACCTGGGTGGATGCGGCGCCCATCCAGCTGCGGATCACCCCCGCCTGGCATCAGCGCTGGATCGCCCGCGCCCTCTTCGGCCTCGCCTTCCTGGGGGCCCTCGTGGGCATCTTCGTGCTGCGCTACAACGCCCTGGCCCGCGAAGCCCGCGCCCTCGAAGCCGCCGTGGAGGACCGAACCCTCGCCATCGCCCGCCAGAACCGGGCCCTGGAGCAGGCCCACGATCAGATCCGCCGCACCCTGGAGAGCCGCGTCCGCCTGCTGGACACCCTGGCCCACGACCTCCGCTCCCCGCTCACGAGCATCATGCTCGCCGCGGATCGCGTGCGGGACGGCCTGCCCGCGGAGAGCGGGCTGGAGGGCCCCTTGGGCGTGCTCGACCACGAATCCCACCGCATCGAGGGCCTCCTGCGCGGCCTCCTGAATCAGCGGCGCAGCGAGGCCATGCTCGAGTCCCTCCAGCTGGAATACACCACCCCCCGGGAGCTGCTCGGCGGTCTCGAAGGCGTGCTCCGCATCAAGGCCGAGGCCCGGGATCTGGACCTGCAGTTCGAGCCCGATGAGGCGAGCGCCTTCCAACCCCTCCGCGTGGATCCGGGGGCGCTGCAGCAGGCCCTCTTCAACCTCTTCGAGAACAGCCTCAAGTTCACCCCCTCCGGCGGCCGCGTGGGGGTGCGCAGCGCCCTGGACATGGCCCGTCGGGAGTGGCGCCTCACCGTGTGGGACACGGGCCGGGGCATCCCCCCCGAAGCCGTGGAGGCCATCCTCCAGCCCTTCCAGCAGGCTTCCAACCTCGACTCCGCCTCGGGCTGGGGCCTGGGCCTCTCCATCGTCCGCTCCCTCCTGGAAGCCCAGGGCGGACGCCTGGAGGTGGAGAGCCAGCTGGGCCGGGGTAGCGCCTTCTCCCTCGTGCTGCCGCTGCCCACCGAGGATCTTTAGGAGGCTGGAGACCGGGGACCGGAGGGCAAGCAGGCGCCGGCCCATGAAGGATACGGCCCAGGTGGGTCGGAGTTCGCATTGCCTCCAGCCTCCAGTCTCCAGCCTCCACCCCAGAGCCCGCTATCCTGTCCCCATGGGAACCCCCCTCACGATCCTGCTGGTGGATGACGAACCGGGCATCCGGAAGTCCCTGGGCGAGGCCCTGAAGGACGAGGGCTACGCCGTGCTCAAGGCCGAGAGCGGCGAACAGGCCCTCGAGGTGCTGCAGGGGCCCGATGGCGACGCCGTGCACGGCATGCTGCTGGATGTGTGGCTCCCGGGTCTGGATGGCCTGGAGACGCTCAAGCAGGCCAAGGCCACGCACCCCGACCTCCCCGTGGTGATGATCAGCGGCCACGCCAACATCGACACGGCCCTGCAGGCCACCAAGCTCGGCGCCTTCGACTTCCTCGAGAAGCCCATCGACCTCGACCGCCTCCTCCTCGTGCTCCGCAACGCCCTCAAGCAGGGCCGCCTGGAGCAGGAGAACCAGCGCCTCCAGGCCGAGGTGGGAGCGGGGCGCTTCTTCCTCGCCGAGAGCCCCTCCATGAAGCGGCTCCTGGCTGACGTGAAGCTCGTGGCCCCCACGGACGGCCGCGTGCTCCTCTCCGGCGAGAACGGCAGCGGCAAGGAGGAGATCGCCCGGCTCATCCACGAACAGAGCCTCCGCGCCGACACCCCCTTCGTGGAGGTGAACTGCGCCGCCATCCCCGAGGAGCTCATCGAGAGCGAACTCTTCGGCCACGTGAAGGGCGCCTTCACGGGCGCCGTGCGCGACGCCAAGGGCAAGTTCCGCGAAGCCCACGGGGGCACCCTCTTTCTGGACGAAGTGGGCGACATGTCCCTCAAGACCCAGGCCAAGGTGCTGCGGGCCCTGCAGGAGGGCCGCGTGGAGCCCGTGGGCGGCGGTGGCGCCGTGGCCGTGGACTGCCGGGTGCTGGCCGCCACCAACAAGAACCTCGAGGAGGAGATCCGCGCCGGCCGATTCCGTGAGGACCTCTACTTCCGCCTGGCCGTCGTGCCCCTGCGGGTGCCGCCCCTGCGGGAGCGCCCCGAGGACATCGTGCCCCTGGCCCTGGCCTTCGTGGAGCGCATCGCCAAGCAATACGGCCGCCCCGCCAAGCGCCTGGCTCCGGACGCCGTGGACGCCCTCCTGCGCCACGACTGGCCGGGCAACGTGCGCGAACTGCGCAACCTCATGGAGCGCGCGGTCATCCTCGGCCGCGGGTCGGACCTCGGCGTTCGGGACCTGGGCCCCCTCTCCGTGCGCCTGCTCCCCGAGACCGATCCCTTCTCCTTCCCCGACTTCGCCAGCCTCAAGGAGGCCCGGGAGTGGTTCGAGGCCCAGTTCATCCAGCGGGAGCTCAAACGCAGCAACGGCAACATGACCCGGGTGGCCGAGCGCGTGGGCATGGACCGCTCCAACCTCTACAAGCGCCTCAAGCAGCTGGGCCTTGAGCCCCGCGAACACGCGTGAGGCCCTAGTGGAGAAGCGCTGGTTCAAGATCGGCGAGTGCGCAGAGCGCCTGGGCGTCACCCCCAAGGAACTGCGCTATTGGGAGACGATCGTCCCCGACATCAAGCCGCGCCGCAGCCAGGGCAACCTCCGCTACTACCACCTGGACCAATTTGAGACCCTGATCAAGATCCGCGACTGGCTGAAGGAGGGCCTCACCGTCGCCGACTGCCGCCAGCTCCTCCGCACCGGCACCTTGGAGCGCCCCCTGGACCTGGGCCTCGATGAAACCGACCTCCTCCCCGCCCGGGTCAAGGAGCGCATCCCCCGGGTCATCCGCGCCAGCCAGGACCTCAAACCCGTCCTCCAGGCCCTCAAACGCCTCCGCGACCGGCTCGCCTCCCCGCCCATCCTTCCTTGACCCGAGGCCCCGCCCGCGATAAGGTGAATGCTTCGGCGCGTGGCGCAGCCTGGTAGCGCACTACCTTGGGGTGGTAGGGGTCGGAGGTTCGAATCCTCTCGCGCCGACCAATCAACACCCCACGAATCAGGGATCCTTCGGGGTCCCTGATTTGCGTTACGGCCTAAGCCCCGGATTCGAACCTCCGCCCCTTCGGGTCGGGGTTCCCTCCAGCTATCGGACGCTCCCGCGTCCTCCCAGTCGCCTGCGGCTCCTGGAGCTGGAGCCTCCCTCTCGCGCCGACCCATTTTCACCCCAGCAAAAAGGGATCCCCGCGGATCCCTTTTTCGTATCCACCTGGGGAGCGGCGCGAGAGGGTTCGGACCTCCGAGGAGGCTCCGCCTCCAGGAGCCGTAGGCGACTGGGAGGACGCGCGAGCGTCCGATAGGTGGAGGATCGCGGAGACAGCCCCGTGGGCTGTCGGGAGCGAGACCGGCAGCCGGCGAAGCCGGATGCGGTTCGGATCCCCCCCGAGCCACCGAGCTCATGCCCGCGAGGGCCCAAAGAACCGGGATCACCCGGGGAGCGGCGCGAGAGGGATCGGACCTCCGAATGGGACCGCGGAGGCCCTCCAGTGGAGGGCCGGGAGCGGGACCGGCGATCGGCGCGGCCGAGCGCGGTTCGAATCCCGGTCGCATGGGTCGCTCCCGAACCCTCGGAAGCCCCAGTCACCGTGCCCGCCCTGAAGGTGGGGCCGCCATTCCCAAACCTGGACTCGCCCCACCCTTGTGCCCCCATTCTTGGCCCGCGGCGCTAAGCTGCCGATAACCACAGCACTGATCAGGGGGATGCATGCGCGTCCGCTTCACCATCCGGGGCCACGTCCAGGGCGTCGGGTTCCGATACTTCGTCCAGAGCCAGGCCGATTCGCTCGGGCTGTCGGGCTGGGTGCGGAACGGCGTGGACGGCAGCGTGCTCGGCATGGCCGAGGGCTCGGAGGACCGCATGGATGCCATGAAGCGGGCCCTGGAGACGGCGCCGCCCCCGTCAGAGGTCACCACGCTGGACTGGGTGCCCTCTTCCGGGACAGAATCCCTACCTCACCCCTTCGAGATCAGGCGATAGGAGCGTTTCCGGATGTTGTTCACCGATTACGTGCAGGCCGTACCCGACTTCCCCAAGCCCGGGATCATGTTCCGCGACATCACGCCCCTGCTCTCCGATCCCCACGCCTTCCAGCAGGCCGTGGAGGCCATGACCCGCCCCGTGAGCACCCTGCAGGCCACGCACATCATGGGCATCGAGAGCCGGGGCTTCATCTTCGGCGCGGCCATGGCCCAGCGCATGGGCCTGGGCTTCGTGCCCGCCCGCAAGCCCGGCAAGCTGCCCCGGGAGCGCCACCGCGAGGAATATGGCCTGGAATACGGCACCGACGCCCTGGAGATCCACCGGGACGCCTTCCGGGCCGGGGACCGCGTGCTCATCGTGGACGACGTGCTCGCCACCGGCGGCACCGCCGCCGCGGCACGTCGCCTCGTGGAGGCCACCGGCGCCACCCCCGTGGGCCTCACCCTCTTCATCGAGCTGGCGGGCCTCACGGGCCGTGAGAAGCTCGTGGGCCTGCCCGTGTTCAGCGTGCTGCGCTACTGATGCTCGCGCGGCTGCTGGTCGCCACGACGGCCGCCTTCCTCGCCCTCGCGCTGCCGGGCCTCTGCCTGCGCCTGCTGCGGAACCCGGCGCCGCGCGAGCGTCCCTAGGCGCTTGGCCTCCTAGGCCCCGCCGGGGCCCAATCCCCCGGCCACCAGGTGGCCCTTGGGATCCGTGCGGAAGTCGAAGTCCCGGAAGGCATCCAGGGAGCGCAGCTTCTCCGGCAGGCCCGGCGGGGGCGCGGCGCTGCGGAAGGTGGATTCCTCGGGATCGAGGGTGTACCAGAGCACTTCCGGGAAGGACTCCCATACCTGGGCGCGCACGCGCTCCTGCGCCTGGCGCTGGGCCTCGAGGCGCGCTTCCTCCGAAGCCTCGGGCGATCCATCCACGGCCTTGGCGTCCGGGAAGATGCGCCGAGCGCTGCGCACGGCATCCTCGCTGCGGGCGGCCACCATGAGACCCCCCGAGGGCAGGGGCCGCATGAGGAGCAGGGGCCAGGCGACCCGACCACCCTTGGGCAGCAGCTCGTCCACGGCCGGGTAGAGGGTCACCACCTTCTTCAGGTACCCCCGCTCCGGGGAGAAGAAGGCCACCTTGCCCAGGGAGGCCATGCAGAGGCAGGGCTGACCGCCCACCACCTCCAGGTAGTTGGTGGCCACTTCCCAGAAGGCTTCGTCGTAGCCGGGCCGGGGTGTGGGCTCCCAGGCGGCGGGGTCGACCCCCTTGGGCAGGGCCGCCGCCAGGTCCACACCCGGATCCACCAGCGCC
Organism: Holophagaceae bacterium; assembly: GCA_035254125.1. Taxonomy (GTDB): domain Bacteria; phylum Acidobacteriota; class Holophagae; order Holophagales; family Holophagaceae; genus JAFDVN01. The sequence continues at coordinate 16,139 of DATFAX010000079.1, forward strand.
TCCACCTGGAAGCGGCCCTCGTGGAGCCGCAGGATGGCGAGGAAGGAGGCGCGGCCCTCCTTCAGGAAGGGGGTGATCCCCTGGAGCACGAGGAAGCGATCGTCCCGCAGGGGGAAGAGGCCGCGGATGCGGGCCTCGGGGAGGGGGATCTCGCCCAGGCGCTCCCACCGCTTCCAATCCGCCGAGCGGCGGATCACGGGCTGCCGGGGCTCGCCCTCCAGGGCCACGGTCCAGGCCTCGCCCCCCACCACGCTCAGCAGCCGCTGGCCCGCGGGCAGGTCGTGCACCACCGGCCGGGGGGTGCCCTGGACCTTCGGATTCCCGGGCCCCCGGGCCTCCACGCCGCCCCCCGCCACGGACCAGGTGTACAGGGTGGGACCATCCCAGAGCTGCCGCGTCACCGACACCTTCCGGTCCTGCCCCGCCAGGGGGGCCAGGAGGACCAGGAGGCCGAGGAGGGCGCGGGCGGCGCTCATGAGCAGATGTCCGGGGTGATCTCCATCTGGGCCACCACGTTGCCGTTGCTGTCGTACTTGGTCATGGTGCAGCTGTTCCAGGTCTGGCACGTGACGGTCACCCAGCCCCCGCCCGAAGCGCGCCAGCTGCAGGTGGGCTGCATGAAGACGGGCTGGGGGGCCGCCAGGCGGGGGACCAGGGGCGCCGGCGCCGCCTTCGGGGGCGCGGGATTCCGGGCGGACAGGACCGCCAGGCAGAAGGGAATCAGCCGCAGGGCGCGGAAAGGCAGGGACATGGAAGCTCCGGGGACGTGCCTCCCAGCCTAGGCCATCGGCTTACGCTGTCAATATTGCCGTGTCCCTAGCGGTGCGAGGGTCGGCCCTCAGACCGGGCGACCGGCGCTCAAGGGCAGCCGCAGCTCGAAGCGGCTGCCCGGCTCCAGCGGGGCGTAGCCCACCTCGCCCCCGTGATCCTGGGCGATGCGGCGCACGATGGCGAGGCCCAGGCCCGAGCCCTTCCGCTTCGTGGTGAAGGCCGGCTCGAAGAGGCGGTCCCGGTTCTCCGGGGCCACGCCGGGGCCCGCATCCTCCACCCGGAGGATGGCCTGATCGGCCCGGGCCTCCAGGGCGATGCGCACGGTGCCGCGGGCCTCGCCGCCCTCGCCCTCCTGGGCGCCCAGGGCGTTGTCCACGTAGTTGATGAGGGCCCGCTTCACCATGTCGCCATCCCAGTCGGCCCTGAGCGGCCGGTCCGGCACTGACACCTCCCAGGTGATGCCGGGGTGGTTCGGCTTGTAGAGGGCCGCCACCTGCAGCACCAGCTCCCGCGCATCCACGGGCGCGAACTGCGGCTGGGGCAGGCGCGCGAAGCGGCTGAAGCTGTCCACGAGGCGGGCCAGGCTGCCCACCTCGGCGAGGATGGTCTCCGCGCCCTCGCGCACGCTCTCGGGGTCCAGCTTGCCCTCGCGCTCCCGGCGCAGCAGGCGCTGGGCCGTGAGCTGGATGGGGGTCAGCGGGTTCTTCACCTCGTGGGCCATGCGGCGCGCCACCTCCTGCCACGCGGCGCGCTTCTCCGCCTGGGCCAGGAGCGAGAGGTCCTCCAGCAGGGCCAGCTGCCCGCCCACCTGCAGGGGCAGGATCATCACGCGGATGGGCCGGCCTTCGCCCTCGCCGCCCAAGCGCAGCTCCTCCGTGGCCGCCACGCCCCGGGTGCGCACGCCCTCCAGCATGTCCGGCAGGCGGCCCAGGCGCGTGGAGGCCCTGAGCTTCGCCCATCCCCCGGCCACGTCCTCCTCCGTGAGGCCCAGCCAGCCCTGCGCCGCCGCGTTCACCACCCGCAGCTCGCCGTCGGCGCGCCAGCTGAGCACGCCCACGGGCAGCGCCGCCAGGAGCTGGTCCAGGTAGGCCCGCTGCTGGTCCAGCCGGCCCGTCTGGGCCACCAGCGCCTCCCGGCTCGTCTTCAGATCCTTGGTCATGCCGTTGAAGCTGCGGGCGAGGAAGGCGAGCTCATCGGTGCCCACCTCCTGCAGGTGCACTTCCAGATCGCCGCCGCCCACGCGCTGGGCCGCCTTGGCCAGGGCGCGGATGGGCTCGCTGAGGCTCTTGCTCAGGGTGAGGCCCGTCCACACGGCGAAGAAGAGCGTGAGCACCGTGAGGAAGCCGAAGGTGCTCTGGGGCACCGTCTCCAGGGACTGCCGGATGCGCCGGCTCTCCACGGATTCCCGATGGCGCAGGTCCACCAGGTGGAGGGCCTCCACCTGGGCCTGGGGCGAGAAGAGGCCCACGAGCCACGCGCCATCCCCGCGCTTCACCACCCGCAGGTGCCACAGGCCCTCCGCCACGGTGAGCTGGTCCCCGTCGGCGGGGCGGGCCGTGAAGGTCGGCAGGGTGAGGGATTCCGCCAGGGAGGCTTCGCCCAGGGGCGTGCCGCCGGCCTCGAAGCCCTCCTTCACGAGCCGCGCCACGAGGTCCGCCCCGCTCTCCTCCCGCAGGCGCTCGGGCTCCGCGGAGGCGCTGGCCAGCACACGGGCCACGCCGAAGTCCAGGCGGGCCTTCAGGCCCTCGCGGGTCTGGTCCGCCAGGCGCTTGCCCAGGGTGATCACCTCCTCGGTCTCGGGGCTGAACCAGCGCTCCACGTTCTTGGCGATGAAGTTCCGGCCCACGAGGAAGAGCAGCAGGCTCGGGATCACGCCGATGGCGAAGAGGGCCACCACGAGGCGGGTGCGCAGGCGCGCGCCCAGGATGCCGCTGCGCCGCTCGAACCAGAGCTTCACCAGGGAGCGCGCCACGATGAAGAGCAGGATGCTGATGGCCAACGCGTTGACGAGGCCCACGGCGGGCAGGGCCCAGCGCGAGGGGCCCTCGCCGGTGCCCGTGCCGATCTGCGGACTGATGGCCTTGTAGCCCAGGAAGGCCAGGGTGATGAGCGCCAGCAACGCCACCACCCAGTAGAGGCGGGTCAGTTCATCGGGGCGTTTGGGCGTGGAGGACACGGCTCCAGGTTAGCCCGGTTGGCAGGCCGGGGTGGGCGCTGCGGCCCCCCGGCTTGGCGCCCCCGGGGAACCACCCCAAACTGCGGGCATGGCGGAGCCCCCCGTGTCCCTCGCGTGTCCCCTGCGAACCCTCCCAGCCGGTGCCCTCCAGGTGGCCTATCGGGAGGAAGGCCCCCTCCAGGGGATCCCGGTGGTCCTGCTCCATGGATTCCCGTACGACCTCCACGCCTACGACGCGGTGAGTCGCCGCCTGGCGGACGCCGGCTGCCGGGTCATCACCCCTTTCCTCCGCGGCTTCGGGGCCACCCGCTTCCGGCAGGCGGACACGCCCCGCTCGGGGCAGCAAGCCGCGCTGGCCCACGATCTCCTGGCCCTGATGGAGGCCCTCCAGATCGAGGAGGCCGTGCTGGCCGGATATGACTGGGGCGGTCGCGCCGCCGCCATCGTGGCGGCCCTCTGGCCGGAGCGCGTGCGGGGACTCGTGTGCGATGGCTACAGCCTCCAGGACATCGCCGGGGCCATGCGTCCCGCACCGCCCGAGGTCGAACAGCGCTACTGGTACCAGTACTACTTCCACGGGGAGCGGGGCCGCGCGGGGCTCACGGCCCACCGGCGCGCGCTGTGCCGCCGCCTGTGGGAAACCTGGTCCCCCACCTGGGCCTTCCCGCCCGCCACCTTCGATCGCACGGCGGAAGCCTTCGACAATCCCGACTTCGTCGAGGTCGTCCTCCATTCCTACCGCCACCGCTTCGGGCTCACCCCGGGCGACCCCTGCTTCGCCGCCACCGAGGCGCAGATCGCCACCCTCCCCCCGATCGCCGTGCCGACCTTGACCCTCCACGGCGGCGCCGACACCGTGACGCCGCCCCCCGGCGGGCCCGATCCGCGCTTCACCGGCCCCTATGCCTGGCAGGTGCTCCCGGGCGTGGGCCACAACCTGCCCCAGGAAGCGCCGGAGGCCTTCGCCGGGGCGGTCCTCGAGCTGGCAGGTCGGCCCTAGCGCCCGCGCCCCGCCTGCCGCTTGGCTTCGAAGGCCGCTTCCGCCTGGGCCACGGCCTCGGCGTAGCCCTTGGGATCCGCGTAGCGGCCCGCCCGGTGCTTGGCCTCCAGATCGAACTGGGAGGCGTGGGCGGCCACCCAAAAATCTGGATGCAGGGCCTTGAGCCGCGCGAAGCTCCGCTGCAGATCCGCCACGATCCCCGGATAGGCCGGGGGGTCCAGGCTCATCACCACCGTGGGCAGGTTGGCGAAGAGCAGCGTCCGGGAGCGCCCGCCCTCCTGGAACGTGAGCTGGTAGCTCGCGCTGCCGGGGGAGTGCCCTGGCGTTTCGAACACCGTGAGGTCGAGGTCGCCCAGGGTGAGGCGCTCGCCATCCTTCAGCACCCGATCCACCTTCACGGGGGCGTACCCCGTGAAGTGGGAAGGATCGCTGGCGCCGCCATCCCGCAGCAGCGGGGCATCCGCGGCGGTGGCCCACACCTGCGCACCCGTGAGGCGCTGCAGCTCCGCGAAGCCGCCCACATGGTCGTAGTGGGCCTGGTTCGTGAGCATCACCTTGATGGATCGGGGATCCACGCCCAAGGCATTCAGGCTCGCGAGGATCAGCGGCGGCGAATCCGCGAGGCCCGTGTTCAGCAGGATGTGGCCCTGGGAGCCGCGGATCAGGTAGCAGCCCAGCTCCGCCGTGCCCACGTAGGCCACGGGGCCGGCGATGCGGTGGGCGGGGAAGGGCTGGGACCACTCGGGGGGCGTCTGCGCGGCGAGGGCCGGCAGGAGCAGCAGCCACGCGGCGGGACGAAGGCGGGGGGAGAGAAGGACCATGCCCCCAGGATGCCGCCTGCGAACCGCCGAAGGGTTCCGGTTCACCCCTGCCAGCCGTACAGCACCGCGTCCTCGCCATCGGCGTAGTACTGGGCGCGCAGGCCCTCCTCCCGCCACCCGCAGGCGGCGTAGAGGGCCCGGGCGGCGGCGTTGCCCGCCCGCACCTCCAGGTGCAGCTCCCGGATGCCCTGGGCACGCAGCTCCGCCATGGCGCCCTTCAGCAGCTCCCGGCCCAGGCCCCGGCCCCGGCGCGCGGGATCCACGGCGATGCGCAGCAGCTCGCCCTCATGCACGACCGGCACCAGCGACCACCGCGCGAAGGCCGCGTCCCCCAGCACCCACATCCCCTCGTGGCGGGCCAGGGGCCCCCAGGCTTCGCCGAAGGTGGCGGCATCCAAGGCCGTGAGCCAGGCGGGCAGGGGCAGGCCCGGCTCCAGGCGGCGGATCACCGGAGGCGGCCCAGGCGGTGCTCCTCCGCGAGGTGCGCGGCGGCCTGGGGGAAGTTCACTTCCGCATCCGTGGCGCGCAGGTAGAGGGGGTGCAGGGGCGCCTCGGGCTCGCGGGTGCCGCAGTCCCGGGTGAGGGCCGCGAGGCCCGCCAGCACGGCTTCCGGCGCGAGGGCCACGGGGGGCCGTCCCAGGGCACCTTCGGCCTTCTCCACGAAGGCCTCCGGCGCGAACCAGGGGTGGTCGCCCACGGCGGCGGCGAGCTGGGCCAGGGGCAGGCACTTGGGTGCGGCCAGGGGGCCATCTGCATCCCAGAGCTGCAGGAAGGCATCGCCCCGCTGGCCATCCAGCACCAGCGCCACGGCGCCCGTCACCCCCGCCTCGCGCAGCGTGCGGGCCCGCAGCTCGAAGGCCGTGAAGCCCCAGGTGGGCAGCCCCGTGAGGGCGAGCCCCTCGGCGAAGGCCACGCCCACGCGCAGGGCCGCGAAGCCGCCCGGGCCCACGCAGGCCGCCACGCCCGAGAGCTCCCGGGGGGCGAAGCCCGCCTGGGCCAGCAGCCCCTCCAAGGCCGGCACCAGCACCTCCGAGGTGCCCTGCCCCTTGATCAGCGCCTCGCGGTGCGTCCACACCCCGTGCCGGGCCACCAGGGCCAGGTGCAACCAGTTGGAGGTGGTGTCGAGTCCGAGGAGCATGGGTTCATCCTACGCAACGAAAGGCGGCCCAAGGGCCGCCTTTCGGATGCTTCGACCGGCCTTAGGCCTGGGCGGGAACCTTGCCGAGGCCGCGGGGGGCCTTGACGACCTTCCCGGCCTGGATGCAGGAGGTGCAGACGCGCAGCTTCTTGGCGGCGCCGTTCACCAGGGCCCGGACGGGCTGGATGTTGGGGTTCCAACGACGCTTGGTCACGTTGTTGGAGTGGGAGACGTTGTTCCCGAACTGGGGCTTCTTACCGCAAATTTCGCACTGACGGGACATGGGGACCTCTCGGGACGGCAATACCAAAGAGAGCCAGTTTAGCAGGAAGGGCCCGGCACACAAGGCGAAAGAACGCACCCGCCCCCTTCATCCTTCCCCCTTCCTCCTTCATCCTTGCGAGATGCATCCCCACGCCCCCTGGGCCCTGGCCTTCGCCGTGCTCCCCTGGCGGGAGTCGGAGAAGGCCGCGGCCTGGGCCCGGCTGGAGCGGGGCGAGGCCCTCTTCCTGCCCCCGGACGTGGAGGCCCTCTGGGAACGCCGGGCGGAGTACGAGGTCCCCGGCGCCCGGCTCCTCCTCCCGGGCGACCCCGAGGCCGACCGCCTCCTCGCCCCCCTGCCCTACCCCCTGGCCCTGTGGGTGCGGGGCACGGTGCCGCCCGCGGCGCCCGCCCTGGGCCTCGTCGGGGCCCGCAAGGCGTCGGCCGCGGGCCTGAAGCGCGCCCACGCCTTCGGGAAGGCCCTGACGGAAGCCGGCGTGGCCGTGGTCTCGGGCCTCGCCCGGGGCATCGACGCCGCCGCGCACCTGGGCGCCCTGGAAGCGGGCCCCACCTGGGCCGTGCTGGGCTCGGGCCTGCACCACCTCTACCCCGCGGAGCACCGCGCCCTGGCCGATCGCCTCCTGGCCGCCGGGGGCGGCCTCCTCACGCCCTTCCCCCCCGAGGTGGGGCCCAAGCCCTGGCACTTCCCCCGGCGCAACCTCCTGCTGGCCGCCTGGGTGCAGGGCGTGCTGGTGGTGGAGGCCGACGTGCGTTCCGGCTCCCTGGTCACCGCCCAGCTGGCCCTGGACCTCGGCAAAGAGCTCTGGGTGGTCCCCGGCTCGCCGGGCCCCGACGCGCTGCTGGCGGAGGGCGCCGCCCACGCGGCGCACCGCCCGGCCGACCTGCTGGGCTAACCCTTCGGCCGCAGTCGGTGGAAGCGGCGCACCACCCGCGAGCCCACGAAGGCCAGGCCCAGGCCCCCGGCGAGCGCCAGCCAGGGCGCCGCATCCAGGGCCAGGGCCAGGGCGAGCCCCACGGCCACGAGGCCCCCGGCCCAGAGCGTCTTCCGCAGCTGGCCCAGCTGGCGCAGGAGTTCCCGATCCCGCCGGGCCCCGGCCGCCCGCGCCTGGGCCTGCAGCTGGGTCACCAGGGCCCGGGCCTCCGCGCGCGGGTCCGGGGTCGGCTGGGCCGCGGCGGCTTCCCGCAGCTCCTTGTGGGCCGCCTCCACGCGATCCAGCAGGCGCTCCAGGCTGGCCTCCTCCCGGGCCCAGGCGGCCACCCGGGCCGCGTCGGCGGCCTCGTAGGCGCGGATGGCCGCGAGCAGCGCGGGCCCCTCGATGGGCGCCGCCAGGGCCCGGCGCCCGAAGTTGAGGGGGCGCAGGGCCGCCACGCGCTCCGACGTGACCAGGCCGCCGAAGCCCGCGAAGTCGCACAGGATCACGGCGCAGCCCGTGGCCATGGCCTCCAGGGCGCAGCGGGCCTTGCCGAACACCAGGTCGTAGTCCCCCAGCAGGGCCTCGGGCGCTTCGGCGAAGCGGCCCACGCCCTCCCCCACCACGTCCAGGGGCAGGCCCGCCGCGCGGCAGGCGGCCCGGATGACCTTCAGGTGGTTGCCCGGCTTCGCGTAGTTGCTGAACACGAGCGCGCGGCGGGGCTGCGCCGGCAGGGGGCCCCGGGGCCGGAAGCGGGCCAGGTCCACGGCGTTGGGCAGGAGGCCCGCCACGGGCAGGCCCGCCTCCCGGATCCGGTCGGCGCAGGCCTCGTCCACGGCGTAGTACCGGAGCAGGCGCGGGTGGCGGGGCGGCGCGTCGTGCCAGGCCCCGGCATCGTGCACCACGAACAGCCCCGGCACGCCGGGGCAGGCGGCCAGCGCCGTGAGGGTTTCCTCGGCGTGGTGGCCGTGGATGAGGTCCGGGGTCCAGGGCAGGTCGAAGGGATCCGCCACCCCTGGGATGCCCTCAGCCGCCAGGGCCCGGGCCAGCTCGCCCAGCCGCGGCGCCGCCACCGCCACTTCGTGGCCCCGGGCCTTCAGGCCCAGGGCCAGGTCCCGCAGGTGGGTCTCCGTGCCGGTGCGCCCTTCGAGGACGCGGTTGGTGAGGAGGATGCGCATCTAGGAAACCCCGGCCGGCTCCAGCACGGCGGCCGCCACCCGGCCCAGGAGGGGCGCCACGTGCTCCGCGCGGCGCAGCACCGTGGCGTAGCGGCCCGCGGCCACCATGCGCTCCCCGTAGGTCTCGTAATAGGGCTTCCCCGCCGGCCCCGGCCGGGCCTCGTGCAGGCACTCCACGGCGAAGGCCGCCGCCCCGTGCTGGTCCAGGGCCTCCTGCAGGTCCTTGGCCAGGGCCGAGTAGGCCCGGGCCCGGGCCAGCTTGCGGGCGTGGGCTTCGGCGTCCAGCTCCAAGCGCAGGGCGGCGCCGGGGGTGTCCGGGGGCCCCTCCAGGGGGAAGTCCAGGTGGGGCAGGTTCGTGAGCCGGGCCACCAGGGCCGTGAGGGCGTGGCAGAGGTCGTGGGTGGGGTTGAAGCCCTCGGCGGCGTCGGACACGAGCACCGTGGGCCGTTCCGCGGCGACGAGGGCCCGCAGGCGATCCACCAGCCCCGCGAAGAAGGCCACGTCCCCCTCCAGGATGGCCCCGTAGAAGGCCCGGTCCGGCGCCACGCCGAAGAGGGCGGTGGGCTCGGCCCCGGCCTGGGCCACCAGGGCCCGGGAGGCCTCCAGTCGGGACACGGCCGCGCCCCCGGAGCCGTCCGTGAGCACCGCCACCCGGGGGCGGGCCCGCTCCAGCCACCCGTGCACCCTCAGTTCATGACCGGGGTGGGCGACCACCAGCAGGGGACGAGGCTTGGAAGAAAGACCGATCACACCTTCCCCAGGGAATTTAAAGCCAGACAAGAGGCTTCAGTATGCCGCCTCCCGGGCCGCTTCGGCCGGCGCTCGCCCCCTTATAAGGATGGTTGGCGGCACCCCCCCGACTTGACAAGGCCCCGGGAGGGGGGTCCATGATCCGACCCATTGCCATTCGTTCCCCCCCGGAACCGGAGTCCCCCCGTGAAGCTCGTCATCGTCGAAAGCCCCTCCAAGGCCAAAACCATCACCAAGTACCTCGGCAAGGGGTACAAGGTGCTGGCCTCCGTGGGGCACATCCGGGACCTCCCGAAGAACGAAACCATGCTCGTGGGCGACGAGAAGGTGGAGGTCATAGACATCGAGGGCGGCTTCCAGGAGCGCTACGAGATCTCGAAGGATAAAGAGAAGGTGGTCAAGGAGTTGAAGGCCGCCGCCAAGGAGGCCGACGAGCTCTACCTCGCCACGGACCCTGACCGCGAAGGGGAGGCCATCTCCTGGCACCTGCTGGAGGCCATCAAGCCCCCCAAGACCCTGCCCGTGCACCGGGTCCTCTTCAATGAGATCACCCCCAACGGCATCCAGAAGGCCATGGCCGCCCCCACCCAGATCAAACGGGATCTGGTGGACGCCCAGCGGGCCCGGCGCGTGCTGGACCGCCTCGTGGGCTACAAGGTGTCCAAGGTCCTCTGGGACAAGGTGCGCCGCGGCCTCAGCGCCGGCCGGGTGCAGAGCGTGGCCGTGCGCCTCATCGTGGACCGCGAGCGGGAGATCCAGGCCTTCAACCCCGTCGA
>DATFAX010000080.1:0-11599 GCA_035254125.1 Holophagaceae bacterium
GGCATGAAGACCCGCATCCAGCTCTACACGGTGCCCGGCCAGGTCTTCTACGACGCCACCCGCAAGCTGGTGCTGCGCGGCGCCGACGCCGTGGTGTTCGTGGCGGATTCCCAGGCCCCCGCCCTGGAATCCAACAAGGAGAGCTTCCAGAACCTCATCGACAACCTGAAGGACCAGGGCGCCGACCTGTCCAAGACGCCCCACGTCATCCAGTGGAACAAGCGGGATACCCCCAACGCCCTGCCCGTGGCCACCCTGAACCAGGAGATCAACCGCTTTAGCGCCCCCACCTTCGAGGCCTGCGCCATGAAGGGCGAGGGGGTGAAGGAGACCCTGAGCGGCGTGGCGAAGCTGGTGCTCAAGAGCCTGGCGGACAAGTACGGCGGCGGTGTGGTGGAGACCCCCATGCCCGCGGCCCTCGCGCCCAAGGCCCCCCCGCCGCCCGTGGCTCCCCCCGCGGCCCCCTCGCCCATGACCAAGCCCCTGGAGGTCGAGGAGCTGGGTGTCCCGGACATGCTCGAGGAGATCGAGGAACTGCCCGAGAAGGTCTCCGGCAAGGCGCCCACCGTGCACCACATGCCCCACTCCTCCGTGGTGGAGGTGCCCGTGGTCCTCGACAAGAGCCTCTTCAGCGGGGACACCCCGGTGGAAATCAAGCTGAAGCTGTATCTGAAATAAGGCTGGAGGCTGCCCAGAGGTCCAGGAGCGCGCGTCGCGCGGTCCTGGTGAGCTCCGAGACTGGGGGCGGAAGCCCCGGCCCGGAGCGGGCATACTGGAGCATTCGCTTGGAATGCCCATGAGCCGCCCCGTCGTCACCCGCTTCGCTCCCTCGCCCACCGGCATGCTCCACATCGGGGGGGTGCGCACGGCGTTGTTCTGCTGGCTCTTCGCGAAGAAACACGGCGGCCGCTTCATCCTGCGCATCGAGGACACGGACCTCAGTCGCAGCACCGACGACAATATCCGCATCATCGAAGAGGGCATGGCCTGGTGCGGCCTCGAGTGGGACGAGGGCCCCGTGGTGGGCGATCCCGCCCGGTGGATCGGCCCCCATGGCCCCTATCGCCAGATGCAGCGCATGGACCTCTACCGCGCCAAGGTGCAGGAGCTCCTGGACAAGGATCTGGCCTACCGCTGCCGCTGCTCCAAGGAGGAGCTCGAGGCCCGCCGAACCGCCGTGGAGGCCGTCGGCAAGGTCTTCCAGTACAACCGGGGCCTGGACGCGGGGAAGGGCTGCGCGGCCAAGGGGCATGACGCCTCCCAGCCCGCTGCCATCCGCTTCCGCATGCCCCTCGGTGATTCGCCGATCTTGGATGCCGGCGACATCGTGCTCACCGACCTCATCAAGGGCGAGATCCGCTTTCCTGCGGAGAGCCTGGACGACTGGATCATTGCTCGCTCCGCCGACGCCGCAGGCGAGATCGGCGTGCCCACCTACAACTTCTGCGTGGTGGTGGACGACACCCACATGGAGGTGAGCCACGTCATCCGCGGCGACGACCATGTGAACAACACGCCCAAGCAGATCCCCCTCTTCGCCGCCTTTGGCTACGAGCTGCCCTCCTTCGCCCACGTGCCCATGATCCTCGGCAAAGACGGGGCCAAGCTCAGCAAGCGCCACGGCGCCACCAGCATCACCGAGTACCAGGCCATGGGCTTCCTGCCTTCGGCTGTGCGCCTCGCCCTGGCCCGCCTCTCCTGGACGCCCAAGGAGGACGGCAAGGCTGCGGAAACCGCCGAGGAGGAGATCCTCACGGACGCCGACATGATCCGCCTCTTCGACCTGCACGACGTGCAGAAGAGCGCCGCCCGCTTCGACATGGACAAGCTCTCCTGGATGAACCAGAAGCTCATCCAGCGCGCCTCATGGCAGGAGCTGGAGCCCCACCTCCGTCCCTTCCTGCCCGAGGCTTGGGCTACCAAGTCCGACGCCTGGAAGGCCACCGCCATCACGGCCACCCAGAAGGGCAAGAGCCTTGTGGAGATGGCCGAGGCCCTGCGCTTCGCCTTCGAGCGCCCGGAGACCTTCGACGAGGCTGCCGCCGCCAAGTTCATCACCGACGCCGTGAAGCCCGCCCTTCGGGACGTCCTCGCCCTGGAGGACTACGGCCACGATGGGCTGAAGGCCGCCTTCGACGGGATCATGGAGAAGCACGGCCTCAAGCTCAAGGACGTGGCGCAGGCCCTGCGTGTGGCCCTCTGCGGCAAGCCCGTGAGCCCCATGATCTTCGAGACGCTCTACCTGGTGGGTCGTGAAGAAGTGGCTGCGCGGCTGGGGAAGTGGCTGTGATGGAGCTCGAAGAGTTCACCCACCTCACCCTCACGGTGGTGGAGGAACAGAAGGATGAAACCTATGCCCCCACGCTGGTGGTGGGCGACGAGGTGCGCATCATCAACGGCATCCCTGAGGGACTGGACCACCGCGAAGCCCTCCAGAACGTGGTGCGGCGCCTGGGGCTCGCGGACTACGAGTTCCTCTTTGGCGTGCGCACCAGCCCCACCGAGGTCACCACCGGCCACCACACGCCCCTGGGCGTCCAGGTCCAGCGCATCACGGAGCTCGGCAAGGGGTACACCATCTCCGGGGTGGAGGAGTGCCTGTGGTGGAACCTGCATGTGGGGGGGGAGCAGTAGCCTCCCCCTGGTTGTCCTCAACGCTGGGGAGGCCCTGAGCCTGGGTTCACTCGTGATAATCGGTGAAACCGTCATCGGTATAGCGATTCCTGGCGAGGATATGCACCTTGTTCCCTGAGTCGAAGCCCACTTGGAACAGGACAGGGGCCCCATCTGCGATATCTCCCGGCCGGATCACCAAGGTCTCATGCCAGCCGCGCGAATCCCAATGGAAGGCCTTGGGGCCCAGGTCGGTCTGCAGGAGGAAGATGAGCCGGGATCCATCGGCCGACTTGGCTGAGGACCCGGCCGTGGAAACCGTGTTGGAGGTGATCTCAATCGGCGGTTGCCAGGTTCCCCCCACCTTTTGGAGGTCCATGACGGTGCCGCCGGAATAGGTGTTGGAAGCGCCAGACACATAGATCAATCGGGCATTGCCATCATCAGTCCAGAAGGCCTCCAGGAGGGCTGCGAGTCCGATCCCGGTGGGCAAGGGCGAGGCAACCCATTGGCCCTGGTCGTTCTGGGTGCATTCGAGGAGGGGATCCAGGGTACTTGGGTTCATGGAGGTGCCCAGGAGGATGTGTGGAGTGTCCCGGGCGTCCAGGCTCAGGTGGAAGTCGTTGAATCCGGTGTCCACCTGCAATCCCTGCAGGGGCTCTCGGGCCCAGGTGCCCCCCACCTTGTGGACGTAGGTGAGGCCTCCGATGGATCCGAACATGCCCATGCCCTCCATAAGAAGGACGTGGGGGGTTCCCGTACTATCGAGCTCCCAGCAGTAGACGGGTGCGTTGGATTCCGGTGCGGTGGCCAGATCTTCCACGTCCCAGGTGGTGCCGTTCCACCAGGCGTGGCGGAGGAGGTTCTGGGCGGGCACTGACGAGGTTCGAAGTAGATACACCAGGTGGGGGTTCCCCTGGGGGTCCAAGTGCAGCAAGTGTCCTCGGATCGCCGGACTGAGCGGCGCATCGGTGGATTCAAACCGGGGCCATGCCGAGGATTCCATCATCCAGAACCAGGGGTAGTCGCGGACCATTCCCCAGAATCCCTGGGGGGTCAGTGCGGCATCGCGCGTGAAATTCGCATTGGCCTGTTCCAGCCGGGAAACACTGAGGGCCAAGGCATCATCGGGATTCGGGATGTTGAACAGCACCGGGTCGCTGGCCGCAGCTCCCGCCGCGCTTTCGGCCACCACCTGGTAGAGGTACATCCCCAGGCGGGGCTTCGGATCCACAAAGGTGGAGCTATCGGGGGGGAGGACTGCCAGGTCGATCCATTCGGAGAAGGCGGTCTGCAGCTTTCGTTTGGCGACTAGGCGCAAGGCGGTGGAACCGTGATTCCGCCAGCTCAATCGGGTACCCTCCGGCTCCCCTGTGGCTGTCAGACCCGTGGGGGTGCCCATTCCCGTGGATACAGTTTGGGTGGAAAGGGTAGCGAAGCTTGAGGTGATCCCCTTTCGACCCAGGATGCGGTAGCGGTAGGACGTGAATTCCTGGGGGGAGGCATCCTCGAAGGTGGTGGCGTCTCCCGGGAGGGTGGCGAGGTCCAGCCAAGGAGCCAAGGGGGTGCCGCCGTCGTCGCAGACGGCACGCTGCACGGTGACCGCGTCGTAGGCGGCCCCATTACCCCAGGAGACCTTGGCGAGGTTCAGGGTGTTCCACCAGAACGAACTCGCCCAGGAAGGAGCCACCACTCCCGCGAACACCGGGGTGGAATTGGGGCTGGGGTCGCTGGCAGCACCACCTTTCAAGTTGACCACCCGATAGGTGTAGTACGTGTTCACGGCGATGGCCGCATCCACAGCGGCCTGGGCTGTGGGGGCCGGAGCGGGAAGGGTGATCCAGGGTCCGGTGGGGCTTCCATAGGACGTGCACACCGCGCGCTCGATCCGGGTTCCATCATTGAAGTCGAAGTGCTTGACCCAGGTGAGCGAGATGGATTGGGTGGCGGGGTCGAAGGTGGCCATCGGATCGGAGGGCGCAGGGGGGCGGGTGGTGATCGGGGCGGGGGTGAAGCTCGCCGCGCTGGCATCGGCACCTTTGCGATTGATTACCCGGTACAGGTACCAGGTGCCCAGGGCGGCGGTGGTATCCAGGTAGGTCGATGCGGGGGCGTCCAGCGTGGTGAGGGGAGCCCAGTCTCCGATCGAGAATCCGTAGGCATCGGTTTCGACCCGTTCGATGAGGACTTGATCGGCCATGCTGGTGTTCGGAGCCCAGGAGAGGGCCAGGCCCGTGCGGGTCCAATCGTAGGAACCCTGCGCATAGAGTGGGGGGTTGAGTCTCCGCTTGAGGTCAATGGTGTTGGAATAGGCGCTCGCATGCCCGCCGCGCTCGGCATTCATCCGGATCTGGAACGGGGTCAGTTCGGGACTGTTGCTCACATCGAGATGAATGCGGATGGCGGAGGGGGGGATGAGGGTGCTGTTCGCCCGCTGGAAGGCCTGGGTCCCCACCTTGATTTCCAGGTCGTAGCCATCAAAGGTGCCCGCAGGCGGGGCCTTCCAGATCAGGGCATAGCGGTTCGGGCCGGGGTCGTCTTCCCACTGGAGGTCGGTGGGACCAGGAACCGGAGTGTCCGAGGCCCCGCCACCTCCACATCCGGCGAGGGAGACCAGGACCACCAGGGCCAGCAGCGTCTGAATGCGCATGGAGATCGCTCCGAGATGGATACCCGGGATTCGAACGGTCTGACTCGGGGATCGATGTACCTTACAATTACCACACTCCGGGGCCTCTTGGATCCCCGGGAAGGTGCCCTGGCTTGGAATGGCCGGATTCTCTGGGCATCCTGGAGAATTCAAAGGTCCCTGCGGATGACCGGGTTGAGGGGCCTTCGGACCGAACGGAAGCCCATGCTCCAAGACTCGCCTGAATCCAAGTCCCTGAACTTCCTCGAGGAGATCATCGAGGAGGACCTCGCGTCCGGTAAGCACGGCGGGCGGGTGCTCACGCGCTTCCCACCCGAGCCCAATGGCTACCTGCACATCGGCCACGCCAAGAGCATCTGCCTCAACTTCGGGCTGGGGTTGAAGTACGGGGGCGGCACCAACCTGCGCTTCGACGACACGAACCCGACGAAGGAAGAACAGGAGTACGTGGACTCCATCCAGGCCGATGTGCGCTGGCTGGGTTTCCAGTGGAAGGAGCTGCTCTTCGCCTCCGACTACTTCCAGACCATGTACGACTACGCCGAGTACCTGATCACCCAGGGCAAGGCCTACGTCTGCGACCTCACGGAGGCGGAGATCCGCGAGTACCGGGGCAACTTCCATGTGGCCGGTCGCCCGAGCCCCTACCGGGACCGCAGTGTCGAGGAGAACCTGGACCTCTTCCGCCGCATGAAGGCCGGCGAGTTCCCGGATGGGGCCAAGGTGCTGCGCGCCAAGATCGACGTGAACGCCGGGAACATGAACCTGCGGGATCCGCTCATGTACCGCATCCGCCACGCAGCGCACCACCGCACGGCCGACACCTGGTGCATCTACCCGATGTACGACTACGCCCACCCGCTGGAGGATGCCATCGAGGGCATCACCCACTCCATCTGCACCCTGGAGTTCGAGGATCACCGCCCCCTCTACGACTGGTTCCTGGCGCAGGACCCCGAGGAGCGCTTCTTCAAGCGGCCCCTGCCGCAGCAGTACGAGTTCGCCCGGCTCGCCGTGACCACGACGATGATGAGCAAGCGCCGCCTCCTCCTGCTGGTGGAGGAGGGCCACGTGGCGGGCTGGGATGACCCCCGCATGCCCACCATCTCGGGCCTGCGCCGCCGGGGGGTGACCCCCGAGGCCGTGCGGGCCTTCGCCGAGCGCGTGGGCGTGGCCCGCCGCGACGCCACCGTGGACATGGGCTTGCTGGACCTGAGCATCCGGGAGGATCTGGAGGCCCGCTGCGACCGCCGCATGGCCGTCGTCCGCCCCCTCAAGGTGACCATCACCAACATGCCGGAGGGCGAGCTGCACTGGATCGAGCTGCCCAACCACCCGGACGCCGCCCGGGGCACCCGCAAGGTGCCCTTCGGCCGGGACCTCTTCGTGGACCGCGAGGACTTCATGGAAGTCCCGGCCAAGAAGTGGTTCCGTCTGGCGCCGGGTGCCGAAGTGCGCCTCCGCGGCGCCTGCTACCTCCGCTGCGAGGAGGTGGTGAAGGACGCCACCGGCGAGGTCATCGAATTGCGCTGCACCTGGGACCCCGCCACCCTGGGCGGCGAGGCTCCGGACGGCCGCAAGGTGAAGGGCACCCTCCACTGGGTGAGCGCCGCCCACGCCGTGCGCGCCGAGGTGCGCCTCTACGATCGCCTCTTCAGCGTGGACGACCCCATGGACGTGCCCGAGGGCGGCGACTGGCGCCAGACCCTGAACCCCACCTCCCTGGAGGTGGTGCAGGCGGCCCTGGAGCCGAGCCTCGCCGAGGCCGTCCTGGGCGACCGCTTCCAGTTCGAGCGCAGCGGCTACTTCGCCGTGGATGCGGACTCGAAGCCCGGGGCCCTGGTCTTCAACCGCACGGTGGGCCTGAAGGACAGCTGGGCCAAGGTGGAGGCCAAAGCCTGAGGAGGGCCTAGCCCCGACGCTTCCGGCGGCTGGTCCTCACCGCCGCCGGGGCCGGCCCCTCCAGCCACTGGCGGATGCGGGCGGCGTCGCCCAGGCGGGTGTACTTGCCCCAGGAGTCCAGCAACACGATGACGAGCGCGCGCCCCGCCAAGTTTGTCTGCATCACGAGGCACTTGCCGGCCTCCTCCAGGTAGCCCGTCTTGGACAGACCGATGGTCCAGCGGTGATTGCGGGTGAGGCCGTTGGTGTTGAGGAAGGCGATGCGGCGCCGACCGGAGCCGATCTCGGCCTCGCCGCGGGTGCTGAAGTCCCGGATCACGGGGTAGCGGTGGGCCGTGTCCACGATGGTGGCCAGCTCCCGGGCCGTGGCCACGTTGCCGCCGTCGAGCCCCGTGGGATCCTCGTAACGGGTCCGCTTGAGGCCCAGGGCCTGGGCCTTGGCATTCATCGCGGCCACGCAGGCGGTCAGGCCTCCGGGGTAGGTGCGGCCCAGGGCATGGGCGGCGCGGTTCTCCGAGGCCAGCAGGGCCAGGAGCAGGGCCTCGCCCCGGGTGAGGCGGGTCCCCACGGGCAGGCGGGACTTGCTGTGCCGGAGGGTGTCCACGTCCGCCTTCTCGATGCGGAGCTCCTCCTTCAGGTCCAAGTTGGCATCGAGGACCACCATGGCCGTCATGAGCTTGGTGATGGAGGCCATGGGGGCCAGGGTCTCGCCCTGTTTGTCGTAAAGCACCTCCCCGGTGCGCTGGTCCAGGACCAGGGCCTCGGCGGACCGCAGGTTCAGGGCTGTCCGCTTGTGGGCGGGGGTGGACTCGCCGCCGGCCCGGAGGGCGGGGGAAAGGAGACCCAGGGCACAACCTGCCAGGAACGCTCGAAACGGGTGGGCCATGCCGCCTCCTGCCTCCACCCTATCGGCATTGGGCCCCTTCCTGGGAGCACCCCGGGGGCGGCCCGCACGCCGGGATCTGGCAATGGGGGTTCCCCCTGGGTGAAATGCGGGATCGGGACCCCCGGGGGCGGAGCGGCCGAGGGAGGGCTCCTATGACCTCCGTCGCCTAGATCCAAGTCACATGGGCTGTTAGATTCAATGGGTTGGACTCCGGCGCAAGCCCTGCCTTTCGTCTGCCGACGATCTTGTCTGTCTTCCCGGGACGGCCCATGGAAACCCTTGCCAGCCTGCTGCACACCTCCCCCGCCACCGCCTGGATCGGGGTGAAGGTCCTTCTCGCCTTCGGGCTGATCATGGGCATCGCGCCGCCGCTCACCTGGGCGGAACGCCGCGGCAGCGCCATGATCCAGGACCGCATCGGCCCCAACCGGGCCGCGCTCTTCGGCAAGATCCGCATCCTGGGCCTCGTGCAGGCCCTGGCGGACGGCGTGAAGTTCTTCTTCAAGGAAGACCTCGTGCCGCCCCACGTGAACAAGCGCCTCTTCTGGCTGGCCCCGGCCCTGGCCTTCGTCCCCGCCATGCTGGGCTTCGCCGTGATCCCCATGGGCCGCAGCTTCGTCAGCGGCGGCGCCACCTACCACTTCAGCCTCGTGGATCCCGGCAACGGCATGGGGATGCTCTTCCCCATGGCCGTGGGCGCCATGGCCGTGTACGGCATCATGGTCGCGGCCTGGTCCAGCAACAACAAGTGGGCCATCCTCGGCGGCATGCGCGCCTCCGCGCAGATGGTCAGCTACGAGGTGGGCCTCTCCCTGGCGGTGATCGCCATCTTCATGGCCACGGGCGGTTATGACCCCCACCAGATCGTGGCCGAGCAGGCCCACGGTTGGTTCATCTGGCGGCAGCCCCTGGGCTTCCTCGTCTTCTTCGTCTGCATGTTCGCCGAAGCGAACCGTTTGCCCTTCGACTTCGCCGAGGGTGAGAGCGAGATCGTGGCGGGCTTCCACATCGAGTACGGGTCCATGAAGTTCGCCCTCATCGGCCTGGCCGAGTACGGGCACATCCTGGGGGCCTCCGCCCTCATCACCACCATGTACCTCGGGGGCTGGCGCCTCCCCTTCATCGCGGATCAGAGTCAGATCCCCGTGATCGTCACCTTCCTCGTGTTCCTCACGAAGGTGATCTTCCTGTCCCTCGTCTTCATCTGGGTCCGCTGGACCCTGCCGCGCTTCCGCTACGACCAGCTCATGAGCCTGGGCTGGAAGAAGCTGCTGCCCATCTCCATGGCGAACATGCTCGGCCTCGCCTACATCATCTACCGGAGGGGCTGACCATGGGCGTCCTCGTCAAGAAAGTCGAACTGTCCTGGTGGGAGCGCCTGTACGTGGTGAGCGTCGCCATGGGCATGGCGGTCACCTTCAAGCACTTCATCAAGCAGCTCCTCACCCCCACGTCCAAGCGGTACACGATCCAGTACCCGGACATGAAGAAGGAGATGCCCAAGGGCTACCGTGGCCTCCACGAGCTGAAGCGCTTCGAGGATGGCGCCATCAAGTGCGTGGCCTGCTTCATGTGCCAGGAGGCCTGCCCGGCCCGTTGCATCAGCATCGAGGCGGAGGAGTTCAGCGAGCTGAACTTCACCCAGGGCTTCGAGGAGAAGCGCCCCGCCACCTTCAAGATCGACATGCTCCGCTGCATCTACTGCGGCATGTGCGAGGAAGCCTGCCCCAAGGACGCCATCTGGCTCCGCAACAACTACGAGCTGGCCGCCTACGACCGCCTCTCCATGAATTTCGGGAAGTGGGACCTCATCAACACCTACGCGGAGGCCGACGGCAAGGCCCGCCTCACGCAGGCCGAGGAAAGCCCCGCCACCCCCAGCCGCCGCGCCAACGTCGCGTCGGGCGCCCTGTAGGAGACCGGAGATGTTCCTCGCCTTCGCCATCCTCGCCCTCGCCGGCGCCATCGCCCTCCTGCTTCAGAAGAACGCCATCGAGGCGGGCCTCTGCATGGCCCTCAGCTTCCTCGGGGTCTCCGGCCTCTTCGTGCTCCTGGGCAACCCCGTGGCCGCCGCGCTGCAGATCATCGTCTACGCCGGTGCCATCCTGATCCTCGTGCTCTTCGTGATCATGCTGCTCAACAGCCATGAAGAGGAGCCCGCGGAGACCTCCCGGCCCGTGCAGCGCTGGGGCTCCGTGGCCCTGGTGGCCGTGCTGGGCCTCGGCGCCTACCGTCTCCTCAATGCCAGCCCCGCCTTGGCCGCCCTCGCGGCCCGGCCCGTGAGCGGGCCCGCCACGAACCTGCACAGCCTCGGGGACATGCTCTTCAGCCAGCACATGCTCGGCTTCGAAGTGGCGGGTTTCCTCCTGCTGGCCACCATGATCGGGGCCGTCGCCCTGGTCAAAAAGAACCTCTAGGGAGCGCCGATGAACCTGCTCGCCGGATCCCTCCAAGGCTACCTGCTGGTCGCCTTCCTCCTGTTCCTCATCGGCCTCGCCACCGTGCTCCTGCGGCGCACGCTGCTCCTCCAGTTCATGGGCATCGAGCTGATGCTCAACGCGGCGAACGTGGCCCTGTTGGCCTTCGCCCGCTGGCACGGCAGCGACGTCCAGGGGACGGTGTCCTACCTCTTCATCATCGCCGTCGCCGCGTGCGAAGCCGCCGTGGGCCTGGCCCTCGTCATCGGCCTCCACCGCCACCGCGCCACCACCGATGCCGACAAGGCCTCGAGCCTGAAGCAGTGAGGAACCGATGACCCCCGCCTGGCTCATTCCCGTCCTCCCCCTCCTGGGCTTCCTGGTGAACCTGCTCGTCGGCAAGAAGGCCGGCAAGGGATTCGTCACCGCCGTGGCCGTGGGCTCCGTGCTCGTCAGTTTCCTCTTGGGCGTGCAGCTCTTCCTGGCCATGAAGGGCGCCCCGGGCCACCGCCTGGACCTGACCTTCTTCACCTGGATGCAGACGGGCTCCCTCACGGTGCCCTTTGGCTTCACCGTGGATCCCCTCAGCGGCACCATGATGCTCGTCATCACGGGCATCGGCCTCCTCATCCACCTCTACTCCGTGGGCTACATGCACGAGGAGGAGGGATACTACCGCTACTTCGCCTACCTGAACCTCTTCGTCTTCTTCATGCTCCTGCTGGTGCTGGGCGACAGCCTGGTGCTGATGTTCGTGGGCTGGGAGGGCGTGGGCCTCTGCTCCTACCTTCTCATCGGCTACTACTTCGAGACGGACTTCGCCCCGGCGGCGGGCCTCAAGGCCTTCCTCACCAACCGCGTGGGTGACCTGGGCGTGGCCATCGGCATGATGGCCCTCTTCGCCGCCTTCGGGACCCTCACCGTGAGCGGGATCCTCACCCAGGCCGGTCATCTGGCCCCCGAGGTGGGCTTCGGCTTCCTCACCTTCGCCACCCTGATGCTCTTCGTGGGCGCCACGGGCAAGAGCGCCCAGCTGCCCCTGTACCTCTGGCTGCCGGACGCCATGGCGGGCCCGACCCCCGTCAGCGCCCTCATCCACGCGGCCACCATGGTGACCAGCGGCATCTACCT
>DATFAX010000081.1:0-38416 GCA_035254125.1 Holophagaceae bacterium
CCCCGCTGAGGCCCCGCCTCCCCTACCCCTGGAGCTGCCATGCCCCCCCTCCTCACCTACGTCCTCGCCGCCGCCGTCGTCGCCCTCACCGTGGCCCTCATCCCCTTGATCGGACAACTGCACCGCACCGCCGCAAGCGCCGAGCGCTTCCTGGACGGCGCCAAGGAGGACCTCCACCACATCCAGGAGGATGTCCGCGCCACCCGGGAGCGCCTTGAGGCCCTGGCGACCGGCGCCCAGGGCACCGTGGATCACCTGCAGACCCTGGCCCGGGACCTGGCGGCCCTGGGCGCAGCCCTCCGGGGCGGCGTGGAAGGGGCGCTGAGCGGACTGGCCGGAATCGGCAGCCTCGTGGGCGCCCTGGGGTCCCTCTTCCGCCGGGCGAAGCCCGCGGAGGCGCCCCCGGCCTAGGTCCAGGCCGCCAGGAAGGGCGCGAGCGCCTCGGAAGCCGGCCCGCCCATCCTCAGGCGCAGCAGGAACTCCGTGTTCCCCTCCCCGCCTTTGATGGGGCTCTCCGCCAGCTCCTGCGGCTTGAGCGCCGTGCCCTCGAAGAAGGCCCAGATCTCCGCCACCACCCGGCGGTGGATGGCGGGATCCCGCACGATGCCGCCCTCGCCCACGTCGCCCCGCCCGGCCTCGAACTGGGGCTTCACGAGGAGCACGGCATCGGCGTCCTCCGTGAGGCTGGCGAGCACCGGGGGGATGGCGAGCTTGAGGGAGATGAAGCTGAGGTCCGCCACCAGGAGGCTGCACCGCTCCGGGATCATCCCCGGCTCCCAGGTGCGGAGGTTGGTCTGCTCCATGCTGACGACGCGGCTGTCGCTGCGCAGCTTCCAGTGGAGCTGGTTGGTGCCCACGTCCACGGCATAGACCCGGGCGGCGCCCCGCTGCAGGAGGCAGTCCGTGAAGCCGCCGGTGCTGCTGCCGGCGTCGAAGCACGTGCGGCCTGCGGGATCGATGGGCCAGCGGTCCAGGGCGCCCGCCAGCTTGAGGCCCGCGCGGCTCACGAAGGGCAGCGCCTCGCCCCGCAGGCGGATCTCCGCCTCCTCGGGTACGCCATGGCCCGCCTTGGTGACGGGATGGCCCTCCACCAGCACGTCCCCGGCGAGGATGCGGGCCTGGGCCCGGGCCCGCGTCTCGCACAGGCCGCGCTGCACGAGGAGCTGGTCCAATCGAACCTTGGCCATCAGTGCCCCGCCTTGAGGGCGGACTTCTGCCGTTTCAGTTCCTTGCGATAGGCGTTGATGTTCTTGTTGTGCTGGCCCAGCGAGGCCCCGAAGGCGTGGCCCCCCTTCCCCGTGGCCACGAAGAAGAGATCCTTGCCGATGTCCGGCTCCAAGGCGCCCGCGATGGAGGCGGGGCTGGGGATGGCGATGGGCGTGGGGGGCAGGCCCTTGGTGGTGTAGGTGTTGAAGGGGTGCGGCGCCACGATGTCCTCGTGGACGGGCGCCGTGAAGCGGAGATCCCCCTTCATCCATCGGGCGTACTGGCTGGTGGGATCCGCCTGCAGGAGCATCCCCTTCTTCAGCCGCAGGGCATACACGCCGGCGACCTTCGCCTTCTCTTCGGGCAGGCGGGTTTCCCGCTCCACGATGCTGGCCAGCTTGAGGGTGTCGTAGGGCTCCAGCAGGCCGCCTTCGAGCTTCGGGCGGACCTGCTCCCGGAAGGCCTCCACGAGCATGAGCATGATCTCTTCGGGCTCCAGGGCGTGGTTCAGGCGGTACGTGGCCGGCGCCACGAGCCCTTCGAGGCTGGTCGCTTCCGGGAACCCGGCGGTCTTGGCGAGGCTGGGGCTCTTCCACAGCTGCCAGAAGACCGGCTCGGGCACCCAGTCCTTGAGGCGCTTCTGGAGGGACCACGCATGCATGCCCTCCACCACGACGACATTGGTCCAGTGCACCTCGCCCCGCTTCAGCTTGCGGGTGACCTCCCCCATGGAGACGCCCGGGGTGAAGGCGTACTCGCCGCGGATGAGCTGCAGCTTGCGGGCCCGGGCCCAGAGCTTGAAGAGGGAGGCGCTGCGGACCACGCCGTCCTTCTCCAGCTGGTTCGCCATCTCATCCAGGGTGGCGCCCCGCTTCACGAGCACCGTGGCGTCCGTGGCCAAGGGCCCCTGCCCCTTCACCGCCCACCAGCCCCAGAGGGGGGGCAGCAGCAGGACGAGGGTGGCCAGGAGGAGCCGGATGGAGGTGCGGGACTTCGCCATCACCTCAGGTTATCAGGCGCTCAGTGGAGATACTCCGCCACCAGCCCATGGAAGTGGTGCACCCCGTTCTCCCGCTGGGGGCTGAAGCGCCCCTGGCGGTAGTGGGCGCTACGCAGGTGTTTCTGGACGGTCTCGCAGAGGAGGATGTCCTCGTCCTGCACCTCCCGGCTGAAGGCGAAGTTCTCCTCCCAGTGGGCTTCCAGGCCGGGCTTCCCGGGGTCCGGATAGAACCACAGGAAGCGCGTGGTGCAAGCCTCGGGGCCGTCGGGCAGGATCACGTTCACCTGTACGTGGTCCGGATAGATGTTCAGCATCAGGTTGGGGAAGACCCAGTAGTACAGGGCCTCCGGGGCCTGCCCTTCCGCGAGGCCGCGCTCGTAGAGGGGGCTGGCGCCTTTGACGGGGGCGAACTGCCGGCTGTGCCACCGGGCCGTCTCCGTGCGGTAGCCCTTGTAGTCGATCTGGCCGAAGAGCCCCGGGTGGGCGACGGGGATGTGGTAGCCCTCCAGGTAGTTGTCCACGTAGACCTTCCAGTTGCAGGCCACGTGGAAGTCGTGGGTGCGGAAGGGGCGCATGTGCTCCAGGCCGCGGGCCTTCGTCTCCTCCGGGATGCCGCCCAGCCACTCCGACAGGGAAGGCCCCTCCGGCGCGAGGTTGACGAAGACCCAGGCGCCCCAGGTGGCCACCCGGAAACCGGGCTGGCGGCAGCTGCCGAGGTCGAAGTCCCGCACCCCCTCGAACTCCGGGGCCTTGAGGAGCCGACCCTCCAGGTCGTAGAGCCAGCCGTGGTATTGGCACTGGAACTTCTTCCGGTGCCCGCAGCCCAGGGCCACGGCCCCGGCCCGGTGGCGGCAGATGTTGGAGAAGGCCCGGAGTAGGCCGTCCTCCGCCCGCACCACCAGCACGTCCTCCTCGCCCACGGTCGTGGTGAGGTAGTCGCCGGGCTTCGCCAGCTGGTCCGCGTGCCCCACGAACTGCCATGTGCGGCCGAAGATGCGGCGCAGGTCGAGCCGATGGGCCTCCTCCCCGTGGTACCAGGAGGCGGGCAGGGTCGCGGCGCGGGCCAGGTCGGGCTCGAAGGCGTAGGGCTCCATCAGGGCTCCTGCTTGACGATGCGGCCACCCTTCACCACGACGGGGATCCGCTCCAGCAGCCGGATATCGGTGAGGGGATCCCCCTTCACGGCCACCAGGTCCGCGAAGCGGCCCGGCTCCAGGCTCCCCACGCGATCCTCCCAGCCCAGGTTCTCCGCGGCCCGCACGGTGGCGGCCTGGAGGACCTGCATGGGGGTCATTCCGTACTTCACCATGTACGTGAACTGCTTCCCGTTCTCCCCGTGGGGGAAGATGCCCGCGTCGGTGCCGAAGACCACCTTGACGCCCGCGGCCACGGCCTTCCGGAAGCCCTGGCGCTGCACCTCCGTCGTCTCCAGGTTCTTGCGGAGGTACTCCTCGGGCCAGTGCTGCTCGCGGCCCACCTTGTCGCTGTAGTCGCCGTTGTAGATGTCCATGCTGAGGAAGGCGCCCTTCTCCTTGGCGAGCCGGATCCCCTCGTCGTCGATGAGGGAAGCGTGTTCGATGCACGGGACGCCGGCCCGCAGGGCGTTCTTGATGCCTTCGGCCCCGTGGGCGTGGGCGGTGACCTTCGCGCCGTACTTGGCGGCCTCCTGCACGGCGGCCCGCAGTTCCGCCTCGCTGAACTCGGGCACGCCCGGCTGGGTGCCCTTCGTGAACACGGCGCCCGTGGCCATGATCTTGATGAAGTCGGCGCCGCCGTTGAGAAGTTCCCGCACACGTCGGCGGACTTCGCCTTCGGAGTCGGCCACGCCGGCCCGCATGTCCCGGGGCAGGATCACGTCCGGTGCGATCCCGGCCACGTCGCCGCTGCCCGTGGAGGTCGTGATGTAGGTGCCGCACGCGGCCATGCGGGGGCCCTCCACCACGCCCTCGGCGATGGCGTCCCGCAGGGTCAGGTCCGTGAAGACCCGGAGGGTGCCCACGTCCCTTACGGTGGTGAAGCCCGCCTCCAGGGTGCGGCGCGCATGACGGATGCCCGCCACGAGATCCTGGGCCGAGGTGTGTTCCAGGGGCGCGGCGGCGCTGGCGCCCTGGATCTCGCCGATGAGGTGGGTGTGGCAGTCGATGAGGCCGGGAAGCACGGTGTACCCCGAGAGGTCCACCACCTGGATGCCGACGGGCGCCGGCGCCTTGCCCTCCTCGATGGCGACGACGCGCCCCTCCTTGATCAGGATGAGGCGGTCCACGAGCACCCGCCCCCGGACGACGTCCACGAGGCGCCCCGCCCGGATGGCCATGCCCTGGGCGGCCAGGGGCAACGCCAGGAGGAGGGGCGACAGGGATCGGATCATGAAGGCTCCGGGGTCGGACGGGGATGGGCTCCATGGTCCCGCCCAAGGGCCAAAAGTCAATGCGGGCCTGGCTTTGGTGCGAATACCGAACCCGGGCTTTCAGGTATGCTGGCGCTACTTCCCAAGGCACCCATGAGCGCACCCGGCTATCGCCGAGACATCGGCCTGTTCTCCGCCACCATGCTCGTGGCGGGCTCCATGATCGGCAGCGGCATCTTCCTCGTGTCCGCGGAGATCATGCGCACGGGGCGTACGCCCGGCTTCCTCATGCTCTCCTGGGCCCTCGCGGGCCTGCTCTCCATCAGCGGGGCGCTCAGCTTCGCGGAGCTGGGCTCCGTGCACGCCAAGGCGGGCGGTTACTACGTGTACCTGCGGGAGGCCTTCGGCCCCCTGGCGGGCTTCCTCTGTGGGTGGACGAGCTTCCTCGTCATCGAGTGCGGCTCCATCGCCGCCGTGGCCGTGGGATTCGGGCGCTACCTGGGGACCTTCTTCCCGGCGGTGAACGACGCCACCTGGTGGGTGGGCCCCTTCAACATGGCCGCCTGGCACCCCTTCCCCGCCTTCGCGCCCGGCTTCGCCCTGGGCCCCTACGCCCTGGGCCTCACCCCCGCCCGCGCCGCAGGCATCGCGCTCATCCTGGTGTTCATGGGCATCCACGCCCACGGGGTGAAGCTGGGCGCCTGGGTGCAGAACGCCTTCTCCATGGCCAAGCTGCTCGCCCTGGGCGCCCTCATCGTGCTCGGGCTCGTGCTCCGGCCCCATGCCGCGCCCACCATGGCGCCCCTGCCCGCGGAGCCCGACAGCCTGCCCTTGCTGGCCGCCCTGCTCGTGGCTCAGGTGGGCTGCCTCTTCAGCGGCGACGGCTGGCAGTACCTGGCCATGGTGGGCGGCGAGATCCGCGAGCCCCGCCGAACCTTGCCCCGGGCCATGGCCCTGGGCACCTCCCTCGTGTTCGTCCTCTACCTCCTTGCCAACGTGGGCTACCTGAAGGTCCTGGGCCCCGCGGGCATCGCCCACGCTCCCGGCGACCGGGTGGCTTCCACGGCCCTGGGCGCCCTCCTGGGCGGCCACGCCGAGCTGCTCATGGCCGGCGCCATCCTCATGTCCATGGTGGGCTGGATGAACGGCGGCACCCTCACCTCGGCCCGGGTCTACCAGGCCATGGCCGACGACGGCCTCTTCTTCCGGGGGGCCTCCAAGCTCAACGACCACGGCGTCCCCATGGCCTCCATGCGCATCATGGCCGCCTGGGCCTGCGTGCTCACCCTCACGGGGTCCTACAGCCAGCTCTTGGACTACATCATCTTCAGCGCCCTGCTCTTCTACGCGGCCACGGCGGCGGGTTCCCTGGTGCTCCGCCGGAAGACGGCCGCCACCGAGGGTTACCGGGCCCCGACGATCCTCACCCTCATCTACGTGGTGGGCAGCGGGGCCATCCTCCTCTCCCTGCTCCGCCACCGACCCTCCTTCTCCCTGCCGGGCCTCGTGCTCGTGCTGCTCGGCATTCCCGCCTACCGCCTGCTCCGACGGGGCGGCCCCGTGGTAGCTTGATCCATTCCTAAACGACGAATTCCGGGGCACCCATGAACAGCGGCTACCAGCGCCACGTCGGCCTCTTCTCGGCCATCATGCTCATCGCAGGCTCCATGATCGGCAGCGGCGTCTTCTCGGTATCGCCTGCGGCGATACGCGAGGCAGGTCCGACCCAGCCCCGCCTGCTTTCCCTGGAGTCTTGAGCATGAACGCCACCTACCAACGTCACGTCGGGTTGTTCTCGGCCATCATGCTCATCGCAGGCTCCATGATCGGCAGTGGCGTCTTCATCGTCGCCGCCGACATGATCCGATCGGGGCACACGGGCTCCTTCCTCCTCTGGGGCTGGGCGCTCACGGGCGTGCTGACGGTGCTGGGCGCCCTCAGCTACGGCGAGCTCGCAGGCATGTTCCCCCACGCCGGGGGCCAGTACACCTACCTCCGGGAGATCTACGGCCCCCTCACGGGCTTCCTCTACGGGTGGACCTTCTTCGCCATCATCGAGTGCGGCACCATCGCCGCCGTGGCCGTGGGCTTCGGCAAGTACCTGGGGAGCTTCTTCCCCGCCGTGAACGACGCCACCTGGATCGGCCCCCATCTGGACGTGCCCGTGTGGCAGATCACGCACGCCATCTCCGTGGGCCCTTACCACCTGGGCCTCACGCCCAGCCGCCTCTCGGGCATCGCCATCGTGGTGCTGCTCTCCATCGTGAACCTCTACGGCGTGAGGCTGGGCGCCCGCATCCAGAACCTCTTCACGGTGGCCAAGATCGGTTCCCTGGCGGCCCTGATCCTCCTGGGTCTCCTCCTCACACCCCACGCCCCGGTGGATGCCCGCGCCTTCGTGCCGCCTGCGGATACGCCCCAGCTGGGCTTCCTCGCCGCCCTCCTCGTGGTGCAGACGGGCAGCCTCTTCAGCGCCGACGCCTGGAACAGCATCACCTTCATCGCCGCCGAGGTGAAGGAGCCCAAGCGCACCATCCCCCTCTCCCTGCTGGTGGGCACGGGCATGGTCTGCGGTCTCTACTTCCTGGCCAACGTCATCTACCTCAAGGTGCTGGGCCCCACGGCCATCGCCAACGCACCCAGCGACCGCGTGGGCAGCGCCGCCCTGCAGGCCATCCTGGGCCCCCGCGGCGGCCTGCTCATGGCCGGTGCCATCCTCGTGTCCATGTTCGGCTGCGTGAACGGCCTCGTGCTGGCCGGCGCGCGCGTCTACCAGACCATGGCCGCGGACGGCCTCTTCGTGCCCCAAGCTGCCAAGCTCAACGGCAACGGCGTGCCCGCCTTCGGCATCGGCATCCAGGCCGTGTGGACCTGCCTCCTCACGCTCACAGGCACCTACGGGCAGCTGCTGGACTTCGTGATCTTCGCCGCCCTGCTCTTCTACGTGCTCACCGTGGCCGGCGTCATCCTCCTCCGCCTGCGCCGGCCCGAGGCCGACCGCCCCGTAAAGGTCTTCGCCTACCCCCTCGTGCCCCTGCTCTACCTCATCGGGGCCCTGGCCATCATGGGCGCCCTCTTCGTCTACAAGCCCAGCTACACCTGGCCGGGCCTGGCACTGGTGGCGCTGGGGCTGCCGCTCTACCTGCTCACCTCCCACAAACCCGAAGCCGCCTGATCCGAAGGAGCCTTCCATGACCCACGTCGTCGTTCTGGGGGCCGGCCGTGTCGGCGCCGTGATGGCCCGGGACCTCGCCCCGGATTTCAAGGTCACGGTCGCCGACCGCTCGGAGGAGGCCCTGGCCCGCGTGAAGGTCTGGGGCCTGGCCACCCGCCCTGCCGACCTCGGATCCCCCGAGGGCGTTAAGGCCGCCGTGGCCGACGCCGATATCGTCGTGGGCGCCGTGCCCGGGTTCATGGGCTTCGCCACGGCCAAGGCGGTGCTGGAAGCGGGCAAGACCCTCATCGACATCAGCTTCTTCGACGAGGACTGCTTCGAGCTGGACGCCCTCGCCAAGGCCCGGAACCTCACGGCCATCGTGGATGTGGGCGTGGCCCCGGGCTGCGGCAACATCATCCTGGGCGACACGGCACGGCAGATCGACAAGGTCACGAAGTTCGAGTGCCTCGTGGGCGGCCTGCCCGTGGTGCGCACCTGGCCCTATGAGTACAAGGCCGGCTTCAGCCCCATCGACGTCATCGAGGAGTACACGCGCCCCGCCCGCTACGTGAAGGACGGGAAGACCGTCACCTTCCCCGCCCTCTCCGAGCCCGAGCTGCTGGACTTCGCCGGCGTGGGCACCCTGGAATCCTTCAACACCGACGGCCTGCGCAGCGTCATCAAGACCTTCCCCGGCGTACCGGACATGAAGGAGAAGACCCTGCGCTACCCCGGCCACATCGAGAAGATGCGGATGATGCGCGAGAGCGGCTTCTTCTCCAAGGAGCCCATCACCGTGAACGGCCGGCAGGTGGTGCCCCTGGAGCTCACCACCGCCCTGCTCTTCCCCCTCTGGAAGTTCCAGGAGGGCGAGGCCGACCTCACCGTCATGCGCGTCACCGTGGAGGGCGAGAAGGCCGGACGGCCCGTGCGCCGCGTGGTGGAGGTGCTGGATTACTACGACCCCGCGACCAAGACCACGAGCATGGCCCGCACCACGGGCTTCACCTGCACCGCCGCCGTGCGCCTCTTCGCCGCGGGTAAGTTCACCCGCAAGGGCATCTGCCCCCCCGAATACCTGGGCCTGGAGGCGGGGTGCTGGGACTTCATGAAGGCCGAGCTGGCGAAGCGAAACGTCATCTACCGGGAACACCCGCAAGGCTGAAGGATCACCACGAAGGCACGGCCCAAGCGGAAGCCACGACGGAGGAAGCGCTCTCCATCGTGGCTTTCCTCCCTTTCCGGGCCTTCGGGGTGGCTTGGATCAGCTCGCCTGCTCCCGGTGCCGCACGGTGAGGTTCGGAAAGTCCTGCTTCAGCCGCTTGCCGAGGATCTCGGCCAGGGCCACGCTGCGGTGCTGGCCGCCCGTGCAGCCGATGGCGATGGTGTGATAGGCGCGGCCTTCCTGCTGGACGAGGGGCAGACTCCAGCGGAGCCAGTCCTCGGTCTTGTCGAGGAAGGCCTTGAAGTCGTCCGAGGCCAGCAGGAACTTCTGCACGGGCTCATCCCGGCCGTTCATGGGCTTCAGCTCGGGCACGTAGTGGGGGTTGGGTAGGAACCGGGCATCCAGCACCACGTCCGCCTCCAGGGGCACGCCGAACTTGAAGCCGAAGGAGACGAGCCGCACCTTGGTGTCCCGCCCCGGCAGCCCGGGCAGCAAATCGTGGATGCGCTGGCGCATGTCCGAGAGGGTGAGGCGCGAGGTGTTGAGCACCGCCGTGGCCCGGGCCCGGATGGGGGCGAGCAGCTGCCGCTCGCGGCGGATGGCCTCGGAAACGGAACCGCCCTCACCGGCCAGGTGATGCACCCGGCGCGTCTCCGAGAAGCGCCGGAGCAGGACCTCGTCGTCCGCCTCCACGAAGATCACGTGCACGGGCTGGCTCCGGTCCTCGAAGCTCCGGAGCATGGGCTCGAACTCCCGGCCGAAATCTTCGTGGCGGCTGTCCATGCCCACGGCGAGCCGGGTCCGGCCGGGGTAGAGGCGATCCTCCAGCTCGATGAGGGGCTCCAGCAGGCGCGCCGGGACATTGTCCAGGGCCGTGAAGCCGCTGTCCTCCAGGGCGCCCAGCACCGACCGGCGACCTGCCCCCGAAAGCCCTGTGACGACCACGAGTTCCATACGGACAGGCTAACGAAGAATCATCGGGGGCTCTACCGCGATGTCTGTCAGGACCGACCCAGCTGCTCCAGGTACCCGTGCAGGATCTCCGCCTGCCGATCCATGCCGGCGAAAAAGCGGAACTTCGGGAGGACGGTGCCGTCCCGCTTCACGATCTGGAGGTCCCACAGGCCCAGCATGCGCGCGGCGAGACTGGCCTCCAGACGCAGCTCGGCGATGTCGGCGGGCAGCAGCTCCACGGTGCCCAGGCGGGTACCGAAGGGCGTCTTCAGGCACCAGCTCAGCCCCCGGTGGGCGCTGATGCGGACCCAGGAACCGGCCACGTACCGGAGGGCCACCCCGAGCAGGGGCAGCGCCGCCACCCAGGCCACGAGGGCCCAGCGCCCGAGCGCACCCCAGAGTCCCGTGGTCACCAGGGAGGCGAGCAGCGCCACCCCCACCAGGAGGCGGGGGCTGGGCTTCAGGTGGGAATCCTCAAGGAGGATGCGGACGGCCATCTCGAGCTCCGGAGCCTAGCGGCGGTAGAGGCTCTCGTCCTCGTCGTCCAGGCCCCCGGCGGTGAAGCGGAGGACCCGCTGCACGGGCTCCCCACCCTCGCTGACCAGGTTGCCCTGCTCATCGGGACCCAGCTCCATGATGTGCGCGGGCTCGCGGAAGAACTCCTCGTCGGGCACGTAGGTGCTGACCTGGGGTTCCACGCGGTAGAGGTAGGACACGATCTCGTCTTCGTAGCCGAAGCGCATCTGCTCGAAGTACTCGTAGCTCTCGCGCTTGTACTCCACGAGGGGATCCTTCTGGCCGTAGCCGCGGAAGCCGATGGCCTCCTTCAGGTGGTCCATCACGAGGAGGTGGCGCTTCCAGGCGGCGTCGATGATCTGCAGGATGGCGACGCGTTCGTGCCAACGCAGGACGTCGGCGGAGCCGAGGCGCTCCTCCTTGTCCTGGTAGGAGCTTTGCACCAGCTCGGTGAGCGCCTTGGCGCAGGCCTCGCCGTGCAGCTGGACGACGGCCTCCACCTTGTCGCCCGAGAGGGCGTAGAGCTGCTCCACGCGCTCCTTGAAGGCGGCTTCATCGCGCTCGCCCTTCACGGGGAGGAAGTCGTTGCAGAGGCCCTCGGCGATCTCCGCCGCTACCTGCAGCACGTAGTCCTTGGTGTTGCCCTTCAGGATCTCGGTACGCAGGTTGTAGAAGAAGATGCGCTGCTTGTTCATCACGTCGTCGTACTCGAGCAGGTGCTTGCGCACCTCGAAGTGGTGGGTCTCCACCCGCTTCTGGCTCTTTTCGATGGACTTGCTGACCATGCCGCTCTCGATGGGCTCCTCGTCGTTCATGCCCATCATGGACATGAGGCCCTTGATGCGGTCGCCGCCGAAGACGCGCATGAGGTCGTCTTCCAGGCTCAGGAAGAAGCGGCTGGAGCCGGGGTCGCCCTGGCGGCCGGCGCGGCCGCGCAGCTGATTGTCGATGCGGCGGCTCTCGTGGCGCTCGGTGCCGAGGATGTGGAGGCCACCTGCGGCGATCACTTCCTGCTTTTCGGCCTCGGTGGCGCGCTTCATCTCTTCGATGAGGGCGATGTACTCGGGGGTCTCGATGCCGTCTTCGGTGTAGACGGCGATCTCCCGCTTGGCGGCTTCGTGCTTGGCCATGCCCTCGGGGTTGCCGCCAAGGAGGATGTCCGTGCCGCGGCCGGCCATGTTGGTGGCGATGGTCACCGCGCCCTTGCGGCCCGCCTGGGCCACGATGTCGGCTTCCTTCTCATGGTGCTTGGCATTGAGGACGACGTGGCGGATACCCGCCTTCTTCAGCTCCTCGCTCAGCTTCTCGCTGCTCTCGATGCTGGCGGTGCCCACGAGGATGGGCTGCCCCTTGGTATGGAGGTCCTTGATCTCGGCCACGATGGCTTTGGTCTTGCCCTTCTGGGTGGCGTAGACCGTATCCGCGAAGTCCTTGCGGATCATGGGCCGGTTGGTGGGGATGATCACCACGTCCAGCTTGTAGATCTCCCAGAGCTCCTTGGCTTCCGTCTCGGCGGTGCCCGTCATGCCGCCCAGCTTCTTGTACATGCGGAAGAAGTTCTGGAAAGTGACGGTGGCCAGCGTCTGGTTCTCGGCGTTGACCTCCACGCCCTCCTTGGCCTCGATGGCCTGGTGGAGGCCGTTGGACCAGCGGCGGCCGGGCATGAGGCGGCCCGTGAACTCGTCGACGATGACCACTTCCATGCCGCGCCCATCCTCCTTGGGACGCACCATGTAGTCCACATCGCGCTTGTAGAGGTGGTGGGCCAGCAGGGCCTGGCTGAGGCCGTGGAGGGTCTCGATGGCGGAGGGATCGTAGAGGTTGGGCACGCCCAGCAGCTCCTCGGCCTGGGCGATGCCCGCGTCCGTGAGCATGATCTGGCGGTCCTTTTCCTCGATCTTGAAGTGGGTCTCCACCTCCAGACGGGGAATGATCTGATCGATGCGGAAGTACTTGGAAGTGTCCTCTTCGGAAGAGCCCGCGATGATCAGGGGGGTGCGGGCCTCGTCGATGAGGATGCTGTCCACCTCGTCCACAATGGCGAAGTTAAAGCCGCGCTGAGTGAAATCCTGCAGATCCCACTTCATGTTGTCGCGCAGGTAGTCGAAACCCAGCTCGTTGTTGGTGGCGTAGGTGATGTCGCAGGCGTAGGCCTCGCGGCGCTCCTGGTCATCCAGCCCGTGCTGGATGATTCCGACACTGAGGCCGAGCCAGGTGTAGAGGCGACCCATCCACTCCGCGTCGCGGCGGGCCAGGTAGTCGTTGACGGTGACGAGGTGGGCGCCGAGGCCCGCCAGGGCGTTGAGGTAGAGGGGCAGCGTGGCGGTCAGGGTCTTGCCTTCACCGGTGCGCATCTCGGAGACCTTGCCCTCGTGGAGGACCATGCCACCCACCAGCTGCACGTCGAAGTGGCGCATGCGCAGCACGCGCTTGCTGGCCTCGCGGCACACGGCGAAGGCCTCGGGCAGGATGTCATCCAGCGTGGCGCCGGCTTCCAGCTTCGCCTTGAGGGCGGGGGTCATGGCCTTGAGCTCCTCGTCGGAGAGGGCCGAGATCCGGGGCTCGAGGGCATTGATGGTCTGGACCTTGGCCCAGAGCCGCTTCAGCTCGCGCTCGTTCTTGGAACCGAAGACTTTCTTGAGGAGATCGTCGAGCATTGGGGGCTTCCAGTCGCGTAAACCCTTGATTGTAGCTGGCCCGGCGGGGATTTCCCAGCACACTTGCCCCGCGTGTCCACCGTTACAACCCTTTTCCTTGCTGGGAATGGCTCTCTCAGGCACACTGGAACATTGATCTTTTGGAGGATTCCATGGCCGTCGAACGTACCTTTGCCATCGCCAAGCCCGATTCCGTGAAGGACGGCCACCTTGGCGAGATCATCACCGCCATCGAGCAGAGCGGCCTGAAGATCGTGGGCCTGAAGATGACCCAGCTGACCCCCGCCATCTGCAAGGGCTTCTACCACGAGCACGTGACCAAGGGCTTCTACAAGGAGCTCGAGGACTTCATGACCGAGGGCCCCGTGGCCATCATGGTGCTCGAGGGCGAGAACGCCATCCTGCGCTGGCGCGAGCTGATGGGCGCCACCAACCCTGAGAAGGCCGACGCCGGCACCCTCCGCAAGCGCTTCGGTGCCAACATCGGCCGCAACGCCACCCACGGCTCCGACGCCCCCGAGAGCGCCAAGTTCGAAGTGAGCTACTTCTTCAACGCCTTCGAGCAGATGTAATTCCAGGCTGGAAGTCAAAGAAAAGGGCGGCGCATGCGCCGCCCTTTTCTTTGCTCAGGCCTCCGGACTAAGACTCCCGCACCTGCTTCAGCGCCGCCTCGCAGAGGCGCCGGACGCCCGGCAAAAGGTCGATGCTGGGCAGGGCCTTCTCGCTCACCCACTGGCCGCCGGGGGGTGGGGTGGGCAACTCGGCGTCGGGGGCCTTGGTTCGGAGGAGGTGGGTGAGATACAGGCGCTGCTGCCCCTCCAGCCCTTCCAGCCTCAGGAGCCAGGGGGTGGAGAGGCGGCTGGTGCGCTCGTCGAAGACCACGGGCAGGGTGCTCGGGTCCACGAACCGGAACTTGATGCCCCAGGCCGCGTCGATCTGCGCATTGAGCAGGGCGGTGGGCAGGAAGCCCGGCGCCCAGGGGATCTGGGCCGGCATGAGCAGGCCCCGGTGGGGGCTGTGGGGCGTGGGGACGAGCAGGACGAAGGGCATCTCCTTCCCGTGGACGAGCACGCCCTCGATGAAGGTGGTGAGATGAACCCGTCCTTCCGCCATCAGCGACCTCCCGCGGTCTCGAGACCTTCCATGATGCGGTCCTTGGCCGTGCGCACGGCGCCGAGCACAGCGTCGGGCGCGACCTTGACCACCTGCTTGGTGCGGCGGTCGCGGAGTTCCACGACACCGTCCTTCAGGCCCTTCGACCCGACCATGAGTCGGAGGGGGAAGCCCAGCAGGTCGGCGTCCTTGAACTTGGCCCCGGGGCTCATGCCCTCCCGGTCGTCGTGGAGCACCTCGAAACCGGCGGCTTCCAGCTCCGTCTCCAGGCGGTTGGCGACGAGGTTCACGTCGGCATTGCCCGGGTCCAGGTTCAGCAGATGGATCTGGTAGGGGGCCACGGGCCAGGGCCAGATGATGCCGTCCTCGTCGTAGTTCTGCTCGATGACGGCGGCCACGGTGCGGGTCACGCCGATGCCGTAGCAGCCCATGATCATGGGCTGGTCCTTGCCGTTCTCATCCAGGAAGGTGCAGCCCATGGCCTTGGAGTACTTGATGCCGAGTTTGAAGACCTGGCCCACCTCGATACCGCGGTAAGCCTGGTACGTCCCCTTCCCGCAGCGAGTGCAGGTGTCGTGCTCCAGGGCCATGCGGATGTCGGCGAAGGTGGCGCCGGGCAGGTCGCGGGCGGGATCCAGGCCGAAGTGGTGGTAATCCGTCTTATTGGCACCGCAGGTGAGGTTCACGGCCCCCTTCAGGGAGAGGTCCACGACCATCTGGACGTTCTTGAGGTCCACGGGGCCCATGAAGCCGGACTTGGCGCCGGTGAAGGCTTCGGCCTCCTCCAGGGGGAACAGCTCGATGTCCAGGGCGCCCACGAGGTTCTTAACTTTCACGGGGTTCACTTCGTGATCGCCGCGCAGGACAGCACCCACCAGCTTGGTGGTCTCATCCGCGAACAAGGCGCGGAAAAGATAGAACTTGCTGGTCTGGGTGATCGGCATGCCGTCGTGGCCGGCGTCCTTCATGCCGGCGGCCTGCTCCACCTGGCCCACCACGCCGGGGGTGGCGAAGTGGTCGCGCTTCAGGGGGAAGGCGGCGCCGTGGTCGGCCACGGGCAGCGCCGGAGCCTCGGTCTTCTCCACGTTGGAGGTGTAGTCGCAGGAATCGCAACTGAGGATGGCGTCCTCGCCGGACCCGGCCAGCACGTGGAACTCGTGGGTGAAGGAGCCGCCGATGGCGCCGCTGTCGGCCTCCACGGGGCGGAACTTCACGCCCAGTCGGCTGAAGATCCGCTTGTAGGCGTTGAACATGGCCCAGTACTCGCGGTCGCAGTCGGCGTCCGTGGCGTGGAAGGAATAGCCGTCCTTCATCACGAACTCGCGGCCGCGCATTAGGCCGAAGCGGGGGCGGATCTCGTCGCGGAACTTGCTCTGCACCTGGAAGAGGTTCATGGGCAGCTGCTTGTAGCTGCGCACGCTGCGGCGGACCATGTCGGTGATGACCTCCTCGTGGGTGGGGCCGAGGCAGAAATCCGCGTCCTTGCGGTCCTTGAAGCGCAGAAGCTCCTTGCCGTAGAAGGTCCAGCGACCGCTCTCCTGCCAGAGCTCGGCGGGCTGCACCATGGGCATGAGCACTTCCTGGCAGCCGTCCTTGGCCAGCTCCTCGCGGACGATGGTCTCGAACTTGCGGATGCTGCGGAGGGCCAGGGGGAAGTAGGAATAGACGCCGGCGGCCTGCTTCTGGATCATGCCGGCCCGCATCATCAGCTGCTGGCTGATGACGTCGGCGTCCTTGGGGGTTTCGCGGAGGGTCTGGATGAGCTGCTTGGACTGTTTCATTTGTTTGGGCTCTAGGCTTTGGGCTCTAGGCTCTGGCTGAGTTCGGCCGGGCAAGAGCCCAGAGCCTATAGCCGAAAGCCTTAACTGAGGAGGGAATTGACGAGGGCGCTGGCGGCCTTGCCGTCGAAGGCGCCGCCATGGGCGGCCTGGAGGGCCTTCATCACCTGGCCCATGTCCTTCTTGGTGGAGGCGCCGGTCGCCGAAATGGCATCACGGACGGCATTTTCGAGCTGGACTCCCTCCAGCATGGCAGGCAGGTAGGCCTTGAGCACCGCGATCTCGGCCAGCTCGGAGGTGGCCCGGTCGGCATAGCCGGCCTTGGTGAACTGCTCCACGCTGTCCTCGCGGGATTTTACCAGCCGCTTGATGACCGTGAGGGCATCCGCCTCGGGAAGGGCGCCTTGGGGCCCCAGCCCCTTGGCCACCGCCTCGTTCTTGTAGGCGGCCAGGGCCATGCGGAGCACCCCCGTCCGGGCGGCGTCCTTGGCCAGCATGGCGGTCTTGAGGTCGGCTTGGAGGCGATCGAGCATGGGGTCACCGGGGGCCAAATCCAGCAGGAGTTGGCCTTTCATCCTGACTTATGGAGGCGTTTCACTCAATCTTCCATGCAAAAAGTCATGCCGGGGCAGGGCTTGCCGATGTGGGGCTATCTCCCGGGACCCCCATGAACGTCGCCTACATCAACCCCTTCATCGAAAGCACCCTGCGCAGCCTGGACATGATGGCCGGCATCGCGGCGGAGAAGACGGGTCTCTCCGTGAAGGAGGACCTCATCACCACCTTCGACATCAGTTCCATCATCGGCATCACGGGCGAGGTCACGGGCTCCATCATCATTAGCGTGCCCACGGATCTGGCCTGCAAGATCGCCGGGAACATGCTGATGGAGGACATCACCACCATGGATCAGCGGGTGGAGGATGCCATCGGCGAGATCGGCAACATCGTGGTGGGCGATGCCCGCCGCATCCTCATCCAGGAGGGCCATCAGCTGAACATCAGCGTGCCCACCGTCGTCATGGGCCAGGGCCACAAGATCAGCCGCAGCGGCCACATCCCCTGCATCGCCATCCCCTTCAAGACCCCCTACGGAGAGTTCGAGGTGAATGTGGGGCTGAAGGAGTAGGCTCCGGGCTCTAGGCTCTAGGCTCTGGCAAAAGAAGAGCGCCGACCCACTTCGAGTGGGTCGGCGCTTGCTAGAGCCAAAAGCCGAGAGCCGGAAGCCCTCTACGCCTGCTCGTACTTGATGACTTCCACGGGGCAGCCGGCGGCGGCGGCGATGATGCTGTCGGCCAGGGAGGACTGGACGTCGTCGTTCAGCTCGCTCATCTCGTCACGGTTCTCGGACTCCACGCCATCCTTGCGCACGCCGTCGCGGATGTTGCAGCTGGTGTCCGTGACGTGGAAGACGTCGGGGCACTCCGCCTCGCAGGCGTTGCACACGATGCAGCCTTCCTCGATCCAAACCTTCGTGATGGCCATGGTTGTCTCCTTCAATCCTGGCGCCATGTCGGCAAGCCCTTTGAACCTACCATCGGGCGGCGGTCGGACCAAGGGGAGATCCGTGCGAGGATCAGGGAATGGGCCTCAAGGAACTGGACATCCTGGCGCGGATCCGGGCTCGGATGTCCGGCGGTTCGGACCTTTCCGACGATTGCGGCGCCCTGCCCTCCCCGGGGCCCGGGGAAACCCTGCTTGTGACGACCGACACCCTGGAGGAGGGCACCCACTTCCGCCGGGAGTGGCATCCGCCCCGAATGCTCGGCCGCAAGCTCGTGCGGGCCAACCTCTCGGACCTGGATGCCAGCGGAGCGCGGCCCCTGGGCTGCACCCTCTCCCTGGCCCTGCCCCCGGACCTGGATCCCGCCTGGCTGGACGAGCTGCTGGAAGGCATCGCCGAGGCCTGCGAGGCCGCCGGCATCCCCGTGGTGGGCGGCGACACCGTAGGCCGACCCCAGGGCCTGGGTCTGGGCCTCACGGCCTTCGGCGCCGCCCGGCGCTGGCTGCGGCGCGATGGGCTCCAGGTGGGCGACCGGATCTACGTGGACCAACCCCTGGGCGCCAGCATGCGGGGGCTTGAGAAGTTGCAGGGGCGCGCGGTCCCGGATCTCACCGATCCGGACGTGCTCGCCCACCTCGATCCCGCTCCGAACCTGGGCCTGGGACCGAAGCTGGCGGAACTGCCCGAGGTCCATGCCTGCATGGACCTCTCGGATGGACTCTCCCGGGACCTGCGGAACCTTGCCGAGGCCTCGGGTCTCACCATCCGGGTCACGGCCACCCTCTCCCGCGAGGCCCTGCAGGGAGGCGAGGATTTCGCACGTTGCTTCGGGGCCTCCCTGCCCCGGGAAGCGCTGGAAGGCCGGTTGGGACACCCCCTCGTGGAGATCGGAATCGTCCTGGATCGGGGATCGGAGCCGGTCGTCCTCTATGATGGGAATTCAGACCTCCCCCTCCCCGACCTCGGCTTCGACCACTTCGCCCCCTGAGTCCCTTTGTCCGATACCCCGAATCCCACCCCCCGCCGCGGCTTCTGGGGATCCCTCAAAGGCCACATCCTCCACCCCGAGCTCACGCCCAAGCAGGTGGCCTGGAGCTTCGGCCTGGGCTTTTCCATCGCCTGGAACCCCTTCCTGGGGCTCCACACCGCCATGATCCTGGGCCTCTGCCTCTTCTCGCGGCACCTGCACCGGCCCCTGATGCTCATCGCCTGCTTCATCAACAACCCGTGGACGCTGGTGCCCATGGCCACGACCTCCACCATGGTGGGCAGCGCCCTCCTGGGCCGGGGATGGAAGGTGAACTTGTCCACCGTGAAGTGGTCAGCCATTGGTTGGAAGAGCTTCGCGACCCGGGAGGGCCTGGCCCAGCTGGGGGTGATGTTCAAGCCGATCCTCTGGCCCTACCTGCTGGGGGGTTTCGTCATGAGCATCCTCGCCCTTCCTCTGGGATACTGGGTGATGCACCAGGTGGCCTTGAAGTTGAGGGCCCGTCATTTGTACGAGTCAGGGGAGTAGCCCAATGGACATGCGTTTCCTCATGAAGCAGGCCCAGGCCATGCAGGCCAAGCTCGCCGAGGCCCAGGCCAACATGCGCGCCGAGGGCACCGCCGGCGGCGGCACCGTCACCGTCACCCTCAATGGCAGCCGCGAACTCCAGGCCATCAAGATCGCCAAGGACGCCATGGATCCCGAGGATCCCTCCATGCTGGAGGACCTCATCCTCGCCGCCTTCAAAGACGCCGAGGCCAAGGTGGAAGCCGGCATGAAGGCCGCCACCGGCTCCATGGGCCTGCCCGCGGGCATGAACCTCCCCGGTATGAAACTGTGAAGCTGCCCGCCCCCCTGGAGGCGGTGGTCGAGAGCCTCCAGAACCTCCCGGGCGTGGGCCAGAAGAGCGCCCAGCGCATGGCCCTGCACCTCCTCAAGGAGGGGCCTGAGGCCATGGCCCACCTGGCTCGGCTCCTCCAGGAAGCTGCGGACAAAGTGGGTTTCTGCGGCCAGTGCGGGGCCTTCACCGATCAGCCCCTCTGCGCCATCTGCAAGGATCCCAACCGGGATCCCCATGTGCTCGTGGTGGTGGCCGAAGCCAGCAATGTGCTCAGCTTCGAGCGGGGCGGCGCCTTCCGGGGGCGCTACCACGTGCTCGGCGGCCTCATCTCCCCCCTGCGCGGCGTCGGCCCCGACCAGCTCCGCGTTCGCGAGCTGCTGCGCCGCCTGGAGGACCACGCCATCACCGAGGTCATCCTCGCCACCAACCCCACCCTCGATGGTGAAGCCACCGCAAGCTGGCTGGCCCGCCTCCTCGAGCCCCTCGGCATCAAGGCCACCCGCATCGGGTTGGGCCTGCCGATCGGCAGCGACATCGAATACGCCGACCAGCTCACCCTCGGGCGCGCCCTGGAGGGACGGCGGCCGGTCTGAAAGGTGGATCGCGAAGGGCGCGAATGAAAGCGGGAATGACGCGAATGGAATAGACAATCCCCTTTTCGCGTCATTCACCCCATTCGGGTCATTCCCGATCCGGTTCTTGCCCCTCGCCCCAGGGGCACGGCTTATTGAGCCCCCAGCGGGCCTCGTACCAGACCTTCTCCATGCAGAGGCCATGGGCTGGGGCGGTTTCACCGGCCTGGGTGCGGTCGCGGCTCTCGAGGATGCGCAGGGCGTCCCCCGCGGCGATCTTGCCCTTCCCCACGCCCACGAGGGTGCCGCTCATGATGCGCACCTGGTGCATGAGGAAGGCACTGCCTTCGAACACGAGGTCCAAGCCCGTGGGATGCGGTTCCAGGCCGATGGCGTGGATGGTGCGGATCGGGTGCTCGGCTTCGCACTCCTGGTGCCGGAAGGCGCTGAAATCGTGGGTTCCGGTCCAGACCGAGGCTGCGGCTTCCATGGCCGCCTGGTCCAGTCCCTCCTTCCGGAAGAGCTGCCAGCGGATGGCCCGCTCCAGGGGATGGAAGGTGGGGCCCAGGCCGATGCGGTAGCGGTAGCGCTTGGCCACGGCGTGACGGCGGGGGTAGAAGGCCTCGGGCACCTGCACGGCCTCCATGACCCGAATGGTGGGCGGCAGGTGGGCGTTCAGGGCCGCCAGGAGACGGTAGGGTTCCCAGGGACGCTCCACCCGCACCACGGTGCCCTGGGCTTCGGCATGGACGCCGGAATCCGTGCGGCCCGTGCCCTGCGGCATGGGCGCCTCGGGCTCAAGCTTCCGCAACGCCCGCCAGACTTCCCCTTGCACCGTGGGCAGGGTGCTCTGGATCTGCCAGCCGTGGAAGGTGGTCCCGTCATAAGCCAGGCGCAGGTAAAAGGAAAGCGGCATCCTTCCACGCTAGCGCACTCCCCGGGCCTATGGCGCCTGTAGGCCCCGTTCTCAAGCTGGGCAGCCGTTCCGCCCGATGAGCCTTCATCCGGTTGAGGTGACCATGTCCGATCACGAAGAAGGCGGCGGCAAGAAGAAGTTGATCATCATCGCGGTGGCGGCCCTGCTGCTCCTGGGGGGTGGCGGCTTCGCCGTGAAGGTGCTCGTGCTGGACAAGCGGAAGGCCGCCGCCGAGGAGGCCAAGAAGAAGGCCGAGGAAGAGGCCAAGAAGAAAGGCGAGTCGGGCGAGGCCGCCGAGGGCGCCGCCGCTGGGGATGGCCACACCGCCAAGAAGGATGAAGACGATGAAGAGGAGGAGGCCCCCAAGGCCTCCGGTGGCCATGGCGGAGCCGAAGCCGCTCCGGTGATGGTGATCCAGAAGATCGTGAACCTGCAGGGCGCCCAACGCCGCAATGCCTTCCTGCGGGCCGAGCTGCACATCCTCTTCCGGGATGCCGAGCTGGGTAAGAACGTGGCCGGGGACAAACCCACCCCGGAGAAGAGCCAGGTGCTGGCCATGATCCAGGACATGCTCTCGGGCAAGACCGTGGAGGAGGCCAGCGACAGCGAAGCCAAGGAGTCCCTGCGGCTGGAGATCAAGGACAAGCTGAACGAGAAGTTCAAGCCCCATCCCCCCAAGCCCGGGGAAAAGGAAGACAAAGAGCACAAGAAGCCCAAGAAGCCCATCAAGGACGTGCTCATCATCGACTGGGCCATCCAGCAATAGGCCGGAAAGGGACCCGGCCCCTGGCACTCCTGTTGCTTTTAGGGAGCCAGGGGTCGATGCTTTGATCCCGAGGGGGCAACCTTGGCCAAGCGCCTGGACCGCACAGCCGATGACAAGGCCGTTTCGTTCGAAACGGTGATTGCCGGCGTCATGCCCTTTATTGACACGCACATGCATCTGGAAGTTCAACTGGGCTCCGCCCGCATGAGCATCCGGGATCTCCTGGAACTGGAGACGGGCAGCCTCGTGGAACTGAAGAAGAGCGCCGGTGAACCCATGGATGTGCTCGCCAAGAACCGGGTGCTGCTCCGGGGTGAAGTCACGGTCCTGGAGGACAACCTGGGCCTGCGGATCACGGAGATCGTGGACCCCTCCAAGAAGGTCTAACCCCACGGTTCCCAGGCGTAAACGGACGCCCTCATGGCATTCTGGAGGGCCATGCCTGCCCCTGTCCCCATCGCCGTGAGCCTCGCCGGGTTCGACCCCTCCGGGGGGGCGGGCCTCCTCGTGGATGCCCAGGTGCTCGCCGGCCGCGGGGTCATGCCCATGGGGGTGCCCTTGGCGGACACCCTCCAGAACGGGATGGCCTGCATGCGGATTTCAGCCCCGGGCATGGATCCGCAGGCCCGACTGGAGGCCCTGGGTCCCCACTTGGCCGGGCCCTGGGGCGTGAAGGTGGGACTCTGCGCCCTGGATCTGCCGGCCCTGCGCCGCCTGGTCGCCACCGTGGACCAATTGGGCCCCCAGGTTCGCATCTGGGATCCCATCCTCGCCCCCAGTGCGGGCGTGGGTCTCCATGATCCCGAGGGCCTGCAGCAGATGGCCAAGGTCGTCCTGCGTTCCGGGCGGTGGGTGGCCTGTCCGAACCGGGGCGAGGCCGCCGCCATCGCCGGCCTCCCTCCGGACCAGATCCGCACGGCCTCCCTGGAGGCTCTCGCCCGCCCCCTGCTGGACCTGGGGGCCAGGGCCGTCTGGCTGAAGGGCGGACACGCGCCCGGGGACGAGGTGGAAGATT
The DNA here is from genome assembly GCA_035254125.1 of Holophagaceae bacterium. GTDB lineage: Bacteria > Acidobacteriota > Holophagae > Holophagales > Holophagaceae > JAFDVN01. The sequence goes on from DATFAX010000081.1 coordinate 22,496, forward strand.
TCTGGATCACGGCGGAAGGGACCGGGTCCCTGGGCCGCTCCCCCCGGTTACCCGGCGAGCGCCGGGGCACGGGCTGCTTCCTCAGCGCCGCCTGGCTCGGCCTCCGGCTGAAGGGGTCCGAAGATCGGGAGGCGGCCCGGGAGGCGGCCGCCCTGCTGCGGGCCCGCTGGGAGCGCGCCTGGGCCCCCGGGGCCGTGGGCCGCCCCGCCTTCCTGCCGGTGGAAGCCTGATGGTCGAAGGCCGCGGCTTCATCGTCCACCACGCCCCCGACGCCCCTTGGGCGGGCTGGGTGGGATCCCGCTTCCTGGAGGAGGGCCTCGCCTCCAAACATGCCGCCCCCGGCCGCGCCCTTCACCGCCTCATGGGCGCCCTCGCCCCCTGCCCCGGCGGGTTCGCCCTCGTCTGGGACCACACCCCATCCTGGATGGAGGCCCTCCATCCCGAAGAACGGGGCAGCTGGTGGGAGGCCCTCTCGGCCATCCCCGGCCTCACCCTCCACGTGCGGCCCGAGGCCGCGGATGCCATCCCCGGTGGCGCCTTCCGGGCCTGGGTGCATCAGCCCGAGGCCCCGGGGGACGCCCTGGGGGAGGCCTGGCGGTCCGGATTCCTGGGATGGATCCCGGAGGCCGGTACCCAGTGGTCCCTCCCGGGCCTCGCCACCCTCAAACCCGGCCGGGGTGAAGAGGCCGGTGCCGGCTGGATCTGGGGCGAGGCCATCGTACCCCTGGGCGCCCTGGCGGCCCTCCTGGAGAGCGGGGACCTGGGCCGTACCCTGGGGGATCTGCAGGGTCACCTGGAGCAGGCCATGGCCTTGCGGCTCAATGCAGGGGCCTGGCCCGAACTGCCCTTCCTCCGCCGCAGCGTGGGCTGGCGTCTGGCCCTCTGCGGCGGCGCCGAGTTCCAACGGGCCTCGGGCGATTGGGAGAAGGCTGCGATCCTGGCCGCCGACCTGAAGCATCGCCTCGGCCAGCACCTGCGGGCCCCCATCCACCTTGGGAGCTGCGAGGACCTGGCCCCCTGCGCGGCCTTGGGCCAACAGGCCATGCGGGAGGGTCTGCCCTGGCGCGCCTCCCTCGCCCTGCCCCCCGCCCCTTCAGCCTTCACGCCGGGCCTCGCCGGGGATCCCCGCACCTCCCAGCCCCTCACCACCCGGGCGACCCTGCCGGTCCCCTTCGCGACCCACCTGGACCATGCCGCCGTGGCCCTCCTCCGGGTGCCCGCCATCCCCAGCGAGGGGGCGGTGGCACACCTCCTGAAGTCCGCCTCCCCGGGACTGGCCATCCGCTTCATCCCCCCGGACCTGGTGCCCCCCGGCCCCTTCGACCCCGACCACCCCTGGCCCCCGGCCGCCGAGTTCCCCCAGCCCATGGATCCGAAGGCCGGCGTGCAGCAGACGCTGTTCGATTTGGGTTGATGGGGGAGCTGTCAGCGATCAGCTTTCAGCCAATGCTATGCGCCGACCCATCCGCTGGGTCGGCACCCTTATTTAGCTGATCGCTGACCGCTGACCGCTGACAGCTCCCCTTAAGCCGCCTGCTGGGCCCGCAGATCCTCCAGGATGCCGATGAGCACCTGGGCGTCGTTGCAGGCGTGGAGGTTCTGCCGGAAGTGGCTGCCGCCGGGGATGCCCTTGGTGAACCAACCGCCGATCTTCTTGATCTTGTGCAGGGCCTCGCGCGGTTCGAGCAGTTCCAGCAGGATGCCGAAGAAGCGCAGGGTGGCGTCGATCCGCATGGTGGCCGTGACGGCCAGCTCCGGTTCCAGGATCTGACGGAAGATGAAGGGATTGTAGAGGGCGCCCCTGCCGATCATCACGGCGGCGCAGCCCGTCTCCTCCTTCATGCGGTAGGCGTCGATGGGCTCCACCACGTCGCCGTTGCCGATGATGGGGTAGCTGGTTCCCGCCTCCACGGCGCGGGCGATGATGGCCCAGTCCGCGTGCCCCTCGTAGCCCTGGGCCCGCGTGCGGGGGTGGATGGCCAGGCTCTTCACGCCGATGGCATCGAACATCTTGAGGAAGTCCAGGAACTCCCCCCGTTCCTTCTGGCTGGAATCCCAGCCCGCGCGCATCTTCACGGTGACGGGCACGTTCACGGCCTTCACCATGGCGCTCACGCAGGCCTCGGCCAACTTGATGTCCTTAAGCAAGGCCGAGCCGGCCCCCCCTTTGGTGACGTTGGAGGCGGGGCAACCCATGTTCAGGTCCACCATGTCGGCGCCGGCCGCCTCGCAGAGCCGCGCCCCCTCGGCCAGGCTCTGGGGGTTGCCCCCGTTGAGCTGCATGGAGAAGGGATGCTCGCCGGTGCTCGCCATCATGGCCTCGGCCTTTCGGGCGTGGCGGATCAGGGCTTCGCTGCTGATCATCTCCGACACCACGAGCCCGGGCCCACCGATCTCCCGGATGAACTTCCGGAAGGGCTGGTCCGTGATCTCGTGCAACGGCGCCATCACCAGACCGTTGGAGATCTGGAGGGGGCCGATGCGGAAGGGATCGAAGGGGAAGGCCATGGAACTCCTAGCCCTCCAGGATACCGGAGGGGCCGGGGCCCCTCCCAGCCCAAAGGCCTCAGGGCTGCCCGCGGAAGTAAGCCTTCGTGTTGTCGTGCACGCCCGGATGGGCGAGCAATTCCGCGACCCCCATCCAGCAGACTTCGTGGTGCTGGTCCTCCGGGATGGGTGGCAAGGCCTCCACAGTCCAGGCGTGGCCCAGCACCACGTAGTGGGTTCCCAGCCCTTCGACCCCCAGGGCATTGTCCTCGTAGAGGTGCTCGTAGACGCCCAGGAAGCGCGTGTCCCGCCGCTCGTGGGGGCAGCCCAGCTCCGCCTTGCAGATCCGACGGAAGGCATCATCCAGCCGCTCGTTCTTCCCCACCCGGCCGCCGGGCACGAACCACCAGCCCTGGGCGGGCCGATTGCGGCGGCGCCCCACGAGGACGCGGCCCCCGGGATCGCTGACGATCAGATCCAGGGACACGAGCGGGCCTCCCGCGATGAGGGCCTGGAAGGCCTCCGGTTCAAGCCACATGGGAACCTCCTCGACGCCATCGGAACCCCCAGGCCGGGCCCGCCATCGCCATGGAGGGGACCCCGATCCACACTGCCTCGCTGGCGAGCACGCGCAGGCCCCGGGCGCTGAGGAAGGGCCCCACGCCGATGGGGGAGACCCGGATGGGGCGCGCGGGCCAGAACCATCGGGCTTCGGCGAAAGGCCAGGCCAGGGCGATGCCCAGCCCCCCCGAGGTGGCCATGTCCAGCAGGGGGTGGCTCAGGGCCGCGAGCACGCAGTACCCGCCCAGCCGACGCCGATCCCCTTCCGGGGCCCTCAGGAGCTTCAAGGCCAGGCCACCCAGCAGCACGGCCATCACGGCGCTGTGGGTGGCGCCGCGGTGGCCCCAGGCATGGGCATAGGGGATCCCCAGCGGGAACCCCAGCACGTCCAGATCCGCGACATTGGCGAGCAGGGCGCCCGCCACCCAGGGTCGCCAGCCATCCTCCCGGCGCAGCATCAGGGTTCCCAGCGCGGCGGCCGCGACCGCGTGCCCGAAGCAGGAAGCCATCCCTCAGCTCCGGGGCAGCAGGAAGAAGAATGTCGTCCGCTCCGGGCCGCTTTCGAAGCCGATGCGTCCGCCGTGCGCCTCCACGATGGCCTTGCTGAGGCTCAGGCCCAGGCCGCTGGTGCCCGCCTGGGGTTCCAGCTGATGGAAGGTGTGGAAGATGCGCTCCTGGAAGGAATCCGGGATCGGGTCGCCGGGATTGGAGATCCCCACCCAGGCTTCCTCGGCGCGGGCCTCCAGGCGCACCTCCACCCCGCCCGCCCCCTTGGCGTGCTTCAGGGCGTTGGACAGGAGGTTGAGGCAGACCTGCTCCAGCCGGGCCCCGTCGCCAATGACCTGCATCGGCCCCTCGGGCAGGGCCAACGTGCAGGGTATGTGCCGCTCTTCCGCGAGGCTCTGCAGGGCCTCAAAGGCCTGCCGAACCGGTTCCCGGAGATCCACCGGGTCCTGTCGCACCCGGAAGAGGCCCGCCCCCGCCTTCTCCAGATCCAGCAGTTCATTGGTGAGGTTCAGGAGGCGGATGGCGTTCCGATCCGCGATCTCGGCCAGGGGGCGGGCTTCCGCGGGCAGGTCCGTCCGGGCTGCCAGCAGCCCGAGACTCGCCCGCACGGAGGTGAGCGGGGTGCGCAGCTCGTGGCTCACCAGGGCAAGGAAGCGGGCCTGGGCTTCCCGGGCGGCGATGAGGTCGCGGGTCTGCGCCTCCAGGGCGGTGACCGTGCGGGCCAGCTCCTCCGTGCGCTCCGCCACCTTTCGCTCCAGATCCTCCCGGGCGACTTGAAGTTCCTCCTCGGTGCGCTTGCGTCGGGCGATCTCCTCCCCAGCGTAGGCGAGGGTGCGCTCCAGCACGCGCATGCCGAAGCCCAGGAACACGGACATGAGCCCCGCATAGATGGCCACGAGCCAGGCCCGGGACCAGGCCGTGTGCTGCACCCATGGGGCCGGCATCCATCCCCGGGTCTGGGCGAGCGCGAGGCCGAAGGCCAGGACCGCGACCACCCCAGCTGCGACGTGGCCTGCCCTGGGACCGAGCATCAGCCCGGCCACGATGACGATGACGAAGAAGGCCCCCATGGCCGGGGCCAGCAATCCGCCCGCCGTCCAGGCCGCCGCCCCGAAAAGGCCGAGGAAAGTGACGAGGAAGACCCAGGCTGCGGGCCGATAGCCTGTGCGATGCAGGATGCGCCGCAGGCCCCAAGCCAGGACGAACACCGATCCGCTCAGGACAGCCTGCCGGAGCCGGGCGGTGGGGCTTAGCACCACCAGCAGGAGCCCCACGGTGGCCGATACGATCATGATGGTGGCGAGGGTGCCCTCCACGATCCGGGCTCGCGCCTCCTGGATCTCGGGCAGATCTCCGCCCGCCCCCTGCTGGCGCATCAGCGCCGGCCCGCGTCCTGCAGGTTGGCCAGGAACTCGTCGTTGTTCTTGGCCTTGCCCAGGCGCTCCGTGAGGAGCTCCATGCTCTCGGCGGGACCGCTGGCGCTGAGGATCTTGCGGAGCACCCAAACCTTCGCGAGCTTGGGGGGATCGATGAGGAGATCCTCCTTGCGGGTGCCGCTCTTGAAGATGTCCATGGCCGGGAAGATGCGCTTGTCGCTGAGTTTGCGGTCCAGCACGATCTCGCTGTTGCCCGTGCCCTTGAACTCCTCGAAGATCACGTCGTCCATGCGGCTGCCGGTCTCGATGAGCGCCGTGGCGATGATGGTGAGGCTACCGCCGCCCTCGATGTTGCGGGCCGCGCCGAAGAAGCGCTTGGGCCGCTGAAGGGCGTTGCTGTCCACCCCGCCGCTGAGTACCTTGCCGCTGGCGGGAACCACGGTGTTGTAGGCCCGGGCCAGGCGGGTGATGGAGTCCAGGAGGATCACCACGTCCTTGCCATGCTCCACCAGGCGCTTGGCCTTCTCGATGACCATCTCGGCCACCTGCACGTGCCGGGTGGCGGCCTCGTCGAAGGTGGAGGAGATGACCTCGCCCTTCACGTTGCGCTCCATGTCCGTCACTTCCTCGGGGCGCTCATCGATGAGCAGCACGATGAGGAAGACTTCCGGGTGGTTGGCCGTGATGGAGTTGGCGATGTTCTGCAGCAGCACGGTCTTGCCCGTGCGGGGCGGCGCCACGATGAGGGCGCGCTGGCCCTTCCCCAGGGGCGTCATGAGATCCATGACGCGGGTGCTGAGCTCCGCGGGATCCCGTTCCATCTTCAGGTGGTGCTTGGGGTAGAGGGGCACCAGGTCGTCGAAGTGCACCCGGTCCTTGGCGGCGGCCGGGGGATCGAAGTTGACGGCATCCACGCGCAGCATGGCAAAGAACTTCTCACCCTCCTTGGGGGGCCGCACCATGCCGGACAGGGTGTCCCCCGTGCGCAGGCTGAACTTCCGGATCTGACTGGGGCTGATGTAGATGTCGTCGGGCCCGGCCACGTAATTCTGCTCGGGACTGCGCAGGAAACCGAATCCCTCGGGCAGCACCTCCAGCACGCCCTCCGCAAAGAACCCGCCTTCCGCCTCCGCCTGCTTCTGGAGGACGTTGAACACCAGCTCCTGCTTGCGCATCCCAAGCGGGTTCTCGACGCCCAGCTCCTTCGCCATCTCCGCAAGGCGGCCGATGGAGAGCTCCTTGAGCTCTTGGAGGCTTTGGACGGCCGGAGCCGCGGTCTTGCTAACCATGGGAACCCCGAGGAGGGTGAGTCAAAGCACTAGAAGGGATGCTTCGATTGTAATTTGGATTCCCTATTCGGCCAAGGACCACCCAACCTCAAGTTATGAAGGCGTTGACCCGGGCCACGAAGCCCTTGGGGTCCTCAACTGGGTAGGCATGGCCCATGCCCGGGATGACCTCGAATTGGGCATGCCGAATCAATTGCGCTGTTTTCAAGCACTTCCAGGGTGGCGTCAGGAGGTCCTCGGCGCCGACCATCAATAGAAGGGGGTCCACCACCGCTCCCAGCCGATCCCGGATGTCCCAGGTCACCATGCCCCGGATCTGGTGCAGGGCCCCGTGGTGGTGGGTGGCCTGCCCCGTGACGGCCTGGTGGTAGGCCCGAAGCACCCCGTGGCGGGCTTCCAGGAAGCGGTCGCCCCAGAGGTAGGGCGCCACGGCGTCGAACTGCAGGAGGGGACCCCCGATCTCCAGGCACCGAGCCCAGTGCTCCGCCTTCAGGGCCATGGCGAAGTCGATGTGGCTCACGCTGGAGGTGAGGATGCCGCCGGCGAAGGCCCCGGGGTGCGTGGCCATTAGCTCCAGGCTCATGGCCGACCCATTGCTCAGGCCCACAAGCCAAGGGTGCACCACCTCCAACGCGCGGAACAGCTCCCAGGCATCTGCCGCCAGCTGCGCCGTGGGATAGGGGCCCGCCTCCGGCGCGTCGCTCTTCCCCTGCCCCCGGCTGTCGAAGGTGAGCACGCGGAAGCGCTGGGTGAGGCCCGGCAGCACCCCCGCCCACATGGTGGTGTCCGATAGGAGCCCATTGAGGAGCACCATCCAGGGTGCGTCCACGGGACCCTGCACCCGGTAGTGCAGCTTCACTCCGTCGGTCAAGGTGACGAAGGTGGGCTCGGGTCGGCCGGGTCGCATCACTCGCCCCTCAGCTGGGAAGGCGAGAAATGGTTCTTGAAGCGCCAGCCACTGCCCATCCACTCCACCACCGTGCAGCTGGCCTTGCGGACTTCCACATCACGGCCCGTGAGGTGGGCGATGAGGTCCGCCAGGAAAGGCTGGTGGCTGGTCACGGCGATGCGCTCGTCCTCGCTGGCGCCCCGCATCAGGATGCGCAGCCAGGCCTCCGCAGCGTGGACGTCCCCCTCGGGGGTGAAGCCGTCCCAGATCCCCACGGGAAAGCCCGTGTCTGCGGCCTCCTTGAGACACGCCATCGTCTCCATCGCCCGGCGGTAGGGGCTGCTGATGCCCCGGTCCGGAACGTGGCCCATGCGCACGAGTCCGCGCATGGCCGCACGCGTCTTCTCCCAACCTTCCACCGTCAGCGCGCGCTCCGCATCCGGACGACCCGGCGCCCAGTCTTCGGCGATGCCATGGCGGATGAGCAACAGGGTGGTCATGGGTAAGAGCGTACCAAAGCCATAAAATCGCTAGGTTTTTCAAGGCCTCCGTGCGACACTTACTGTTTGGGCCCATCCCGGGAAGCACGTGGCTTCGACAGCGGGACACGCCCCGGGAGACAACGTGAACACCCCTACCTTCGCCGAGCTCGGTCTCGACGCTCACCTGCTGACGGCCCTGGAAGGCCGCGGCTTCACCAGCCCCACCGCCGTGCAGGCCGCCACTTTCGCCCCCGGGCGTGAGGGCCGCGACCTCCTCGTGCAAAGCCGCACCGGCTCCGGCAAGACCCTCGCCTTCGGCCTCCCCCTCCTCCACCGCCTGGAGCCCGGGGCCCATCCCCAAGCCATCATCCTCGCCCCCACCCGCGAGCTGGCCCAGCAGGTGGCCACGGAGCTCCGCTCCCTCCAGCGCGTGGACATGGCCCTCCTCGTGGGCGGCCTCGGCTACGGTCCCCAGCTGGCAGCCCTCTCCCGCGGCGCGCAGATCGTCGTGGGCACCCCTGGCCGCGTGATGGATCACCTGGACCGCGGCAGCCTGGACCTCTCCAAGGTGCGCATGGTGGTGCTCGACGAGTGCGACGAGATGCTCAACATGGGCTTCCTGGAAGACGTGGAGACCATCCTCGCCAAGGTGCCCAAGGGCCCTCAGACCTACCTCTTCAGCGCCACCCTGCCCGGCCCCATCGCCAAGCTGGCGGGCCGCTTCCTCAAGGACCCCGTGAAGATCTCCCTGTCCGACGCCGGTGAAGCCGCCGCGCACGGGGACATCGCCCACACCCCCGTGGTGGTGGCCGACCACTTCCACGTGAAGGCCCTGGTGAACCTGCTGCTCCACGACGAGCCCAGCGCGGCCCTCATCTTCACCAAGACCAAGGCCCAGACGGAGGAGGTGGCCGAGGAGCTCACCGCCTCCGGCCTGCCCGCGGCCTTCCTCCACGGCGACCTGGCCCAGGCCACTCGCGCCCGCATCCTGGAGCAGTTCAAGAAGGGCCGCCTCCGGTACATGGTGGCCACCGATGTGGCCGCCCGCGGCATCGACGTCTCCGGCCTGCCCCTCGTGGTGAACCTGGGTATCCCCACCCAGATGGAGAGCTACATCCACCGCTCCGGCCGCACGGGCCGGGCCGGTGCCAAGGGCACCAGCCTCGCCATCGTGAACCTCAAGGAATCCCGCATCCTCAGCGCCTGGGCCCGCCGCGGCGGTCTGGAGCTGACCTGGCGCACCGTACCCGGCCCCGAGGAGCTCCGCGCCGCCAAGGCCGAGCACCTGCGGGAGCGCGTGGCCAAGGCCGCCGACGATGCCCACCGCAAGGACGCCAAGCGCATGCTGGGCCAGACGGACCCCGTGGAGCTCGTGGCGGGTCTCCTCGCGCTGCTGCGCGAAGACGAGCCCGAAGGCTACGAAGTTCCCGCCGTCAACGCCTCCGCCTCGCGCAAGCCCTTCACCCGGGATGGCGCCGGCCCCAAGCGCCCCTACGCCGACCGCGAGGGCGAGGCCAAGCGCCCCTGGGTGCCCAAAGAGGAGTGGGAGGCCCAGCGCGCCGAGCGCGCCGCCCGTCCCACCAACCGTCCCTGGGTCCCCAAGGAGGAGTGGGAGGCCCAGCGCGGCGAGCGCGGCGACCGGCCCCAGCGCCCTTGGGTGCCCGACGAGGAGTGGCGCGCCAAGAAAGCCCAGGAGCGCGGATTCGATCGCCCCTACATCCCCGAGGATGAGTGGCAGGCCAGGAAGGCCGCGGGTGAGTTGCCCCCCCGTCCCGCCAAGCCCGGCTTCAAGCCCAACCCCAAGGGTGCCGCCCGGCCCGCCGGCAAGCCCTTCGCGCCGAAGAAGCGCGACAAGTAGCTCGCTGCGAACGTGAGTTGAAAGCGCCGATCCATTCAGGTGGGTCGGCGCTTCCCCGTTGTCCAACCGGATGGAAGGTGAAAGGAGCCTTCGCCAGGGGGCCGCGAATAGATCCAGCACCACGCCTGGGCGTCCGAGAGCTGAGGTGAAGCGGCCTCATGGCCCTTCCCCGGCCTGCGCGATTCACCCCAAAGTGAGGCACAGGTGGTTCTGAACCCAAGAGTTAGGAAACCGTCACAATCCCCGGTTCACCGACACCCAACACGGGTCGTCCGTCGTGAGAACCGATTCCGGAGTGGCCACCGCCCATGATCCAGCCCTTGGGAAACCCGCAGAGCCCCGGGATCACCCCCCAGGCCCCCTCCCCCGGGGTGCTCCAGGCCCAACTGGCCAAGACGGAAGGTCAGCTCCAGGACTGCGTAACCTGCGACTCCGCCCGTACGCCCCAGGGGCAGGCCAAGATCCAGACCCTCTCCCTTAAGGTCCAATCCCTCAAGGCTCGCCTGGAGGAAGTCCGCAAAGTCGGTGACACCGTCGCAGCTCCGCCGCCGGTGGTAGCGCCACCCCGCGGGCCGTCGCCACTCGAGGGGGGGCGGCTCGACCTGCTGGCCTGAACCCTCGCGGGTGGAAGCGGGGCGCTTCCGTGGGCGGCTGGCCCCACCCCATCCTGGATTGGAGGAAGGGACCCTCCCCAAGGATTACGGGCATTCCCGGGCGAGGCGGATGCTCGTCCGGACGTAGCCCAGGTGCTCATAGAACGCATGCGCCTCCACCCGTCGGTCGTGGCTCGTGATCTCGACGAGCCCGCATCCGGCCTCCATCAGCGCCGCTTCCGCCGCGGTCATCAGGGAACGCCCGAGGCCCGTGCCGCGGGAAGAGGCGGTCACGACCAGGGAGGTGATGCGGCCCACCGGTCGGGGCCGGTGCAGGACCGTCATCCGGTGCAGCGTGATCACCCCGAGGAGGGACCCATCGGGATCCTCAGCGACGATAGCCCCATTGCCCGCTTCGGCCCATCCAGCCCAGCGCTCCTGGATGCCTTCTGAAGTCGTGGGATGCCCAAGCTCCGTCAGCAGCCTGGCGAGCTGGGGGGCATCGCTCTCGGTGGCGGGGCGGAGGATGTAGTTAGGCATCAAATGGGGGATCGGATGGGGACCTAACAGGGTTGGTTCCGCTGAGGGGGTGGTTGGGGCGGGGGTGCGGAATCAAGGCCTTCGAAGCCCTTACCAGTGAATCAAGGTCGAAAGCAATGGGGCGACAATCAAGAAGCCGACGCCAAAAATCAGCAGCCCTCCCTTGAATGGGTTGAATTCCACAAGCACCAAACTCCATGGACGCTTGGCCACAAATCTACCCAGCACAATATCGAACCCGCTCATGAAGCATGAAATCACAACTCCCAAGAGGAGGAGTGACCTCACTCGATGAAGCCCGATCGACGGCACGAGGACCATGCAAATGAGGAAAGCCAAAATCGAACCCGTGACGATACTCACCCTTTGGGCGGCCTTGAGCCCGATTCTTGGAACAAGCAGTTTTACTCGTGCAATCCCTTGAATCGTCTCGGCTCCTGCGAGCACGACGCAAAGGCATGTGACTCGCAGGATCAGTTCAAACATGTGTGGCACGTCCCAGCGATCGAATGGGCCAACCCACGCTTTTCACTTCTCAATTGGCATTCGGATCCGTGGCGTTCAGATCCGGCTTCTTCGGTTCCTCCACCACCTTGGTCCCCCCGAAGATCCGCACGTCCTGGGCCTGACTGCCGGCCTTGGCCCGAGCTTCCTTGATCTTCTGGATGCTCTCGGCATCGCTGCCGCTCTTGGGAGCGGTGCCGGGCTTGAAGGCGAGCTTGAGGATGCGGTCCGTGGAGGCCGAGGTGGCCTGCAGGCCGGTGACATTGTCGATGTCCGCCCAGTCCATGCCTTCGGGAGCCTTGAAGTCCTCCTTCTCCCCGGTGGTGGGAAGGGCGGTCTTCATGAAGTCCACCCAGATGGGCACGGCCACCTTGCCGCCGTCGGCGCCCCGGTAGATGGTCTTCTTCTCGTCGAGGCCCACCCACACGCCACACGCCACCTTGGTGGAGAACCCTAGGAACCAGGCGTCCGTGTGCTCATCCGTGGTGCCCGTCTTGCCGGCCACGGGCCACTGGAGCTCGTTGGTACGGGATCCGGTGCCCGCCTGGGCGACGCCCTGGAGGCACTGGATGAGCTGGTAGCAGGTGAGCTTGTCGAGCACCTGCTCCGTGGCGGCCCCTTCGTGGCGCTCCAGCACCTTGCCGTTGCGGTCCACGATCTTGCGGATGAGGAATGGCGGCGGGCACTGGAGGCCCTGGTTGGAGATGGTGGCGTAGGCGCGGACCATGTCCTTGAGGTAGAGGTCGGCGCTGCCCAGGGCCATGCTGGGATAGGGCGGGATCTTGCCCGTGACGCCGGCCTTGCGGGCGAAATCGATGACGTTGGCGGCGCCGGCGTCATCCAGGGTGCGCACGGCGGCCACGTTGCGGCTGTCGCGCAGGGCCTCCCAGACGGTAATGGGACCCCAGAAATCCCGCTCGTAGTTCTTGGGTTCGTAGGGCTTCACCCCCCCCCGCAGGGGCTTGTAGTCCTTGGTGCCGTCGGCCTTGGTGACCACGGCGTAATCGGAGGGATCCAGGAAGCGGGTGGGCACGTCCTCCACGATGGAAGCGGGCGTGAGGCCCCGATCGAAGGCGGCGCCGTAGACGAAGGCCTTCATGGTGGAGCCCACCTGCCGCTCCGCCTGCCAGGCCCGGTTGTACTTGGAGCGGTTGTAGTCCCAGCCTCCCACCATGGCCCGCACCTCGCCCGACTTGGGATCCAGGGCCAGCAGGGCGCCTTCCACGGAGGGTTCCTGATCCAGCTCCAGATCCTTGGGCACGCCGTCTTCCGCCGTTTTCACGGAGAACCAGGGAGCGGCGCCGCGCACAAGCACCTTCAGCGCCTCCTTGCCCGCCCAGCTGAAGGCGGACTCGGGAACCTGCAGTTCCGTCTTGCCGATGCGCACCTTGGCCTTGCCGCCGGACCAGCCGAGGATGACACCCCGCACCATGTCGCCTGCTTCGAAGTAGCGGTTCCAACCAGAGAGTTTGGCCTCGTCCGCGTTGTCCACGAACTGCACGTTGTCCTTGCGGAAGCCCCGGCGGCGGTCCACCACCTTGAGGCCGTCGCGGATGGCGTCGTTGGCGGCTTCCTGCCAGGTGGAGTCGATGGTGGTCGTTACCTCCAGCCCGCCGTTCAGCACCGCCTCGCGGCCGTACTTCTCGTAGAGGTACTTGCGCACCTCCTCCACGGCGTACGGGGCCACGTCAGCCTCCCGGGCGTTCTCACGGGTGAGCCGGATGGGCTTGTCCAGCAGCAACTCCGCCTCCTTGGCCTTGAGGAAGCCCTCCTTGGCCATGCGCACCAGCACGTGGTTGCGCCGGGCCTTGGCAGCGGCACGGGCCTTGGGATCGGGATTGTAGGGGTTGTACCAGTTGGGATTCTGCACGAGACCCGCCAGCAGCGCGCACTCTTCCACGTTGAGCTGGGGGGCGCTCTTGCCGAAGTAGAACTGGGCCGCGGCCTCAATGCCGTAGCGACCGCCGCCGAAGTACACCTCGTTGGCGTACATCTCCAGGATCTGCTTCTTCGTGTAGGCCTTCTCCAGCTTGCGGGCGACGATGATCTCCTTGAGCTTGCGCCCGATCTGACGCTGGCGCTTGTTGGTGACCGTGCGCACCAACTGCATGGTGAGGGTGGAGGCCCCCTCCTTGCGGCGCCCCAGGCTCGAGACAAAGACCCAGCCCGCGCGCATGAAGCCGCGCATGGTCACCCCGCCATGGCTCCAGAATTCCGTATCCTCCGTGGCCACGAGGGCGTTCACGAAGGCCTTGGGGATGTCGCCATAGGGGATCACCACCCGGTGCTCCTCGGCGAACACCCCGATGATGTTGCCGTCCTGGTCCAGCACCTTCGTGATGGTCTTGGGGACCCGCAGGGCGAAGATGGTGAGGTAACTGTCCGCATCCCGGCTCATCACCGACCAGGTGATGGCGAAGATGATGGAACCCAGGAGGGTCCCGGCGAGGAGGGTCCACCCCATCCAGCGCAACCAGGGGCGTTTGGAGGATCCGGTCTTAGCCATCGAACGAGTGTAGCCGTTCCGCTCCCACCCCCGATCCCTGATAGCCTTCAGCCATGCCCGCCCTTGCCCTCGTGACCAAGGCCAAGTCCCCCCTGTTGCGGGAGACCCTGCGAAGCGCCCTGCCCCCCTTCCTGGAACGGGGCTGGACGGTGCACGCGGAGCCCGGCCTGGCCCTCACCTGGCAGGAGGCGGCCCTGGGCACGGAACTGCACTTCCACGAGGACCTGGCCCACCTGGAAGACCTGCCCGCCCTGTGCCTCGTGCTGGGCGGCGACGGCACCCTGCTGGCCGGGGCCCGGAAGCTGGGGCGTCGGGGTGTTCCGGTGCTGGGCGTGAACCTCGGCTCGCTGGGTTTCCTCACCGCCCACCCCGCCCCGGAAGCCCGAGCCGTGGCCGGGGCCTTCCTTGCGGGGCAGCTGGTCGAAGACCGCCGGGAATTGCTGACCGCGGAGCTTTGGCGCGAGGGGCACTGCCTGCTGCGCCAGGACGTGCTCAATGACGCCGTGCTGGCGAAGGGTGCCCTGGCCCGCATCATGGACCTGAAACTGAAGGTGGGCGACGAGGACGCGGGCCCCCTGAAGGCCGACGGCCTCATCGTGGCCACGCCCACGGGATCCACCGCCTACGCCCTCAGCGCCGGGGGCCCCATCCTGCACCCCAGCCTGGATGCCTTCGTCATCGCCCCCATCTGCCCCCACAGCCTCACCCACCGCCCCAGCGTGGTGCCCGGGGACCGCCCCATCGAGATCACCGTGGGCACCGCCGAGGATGCGCACCTCACCCTGGATGGCCAGGTGGGCCATCCCGTGAAGCCCGGGGACCGCGTGCGCCTGCGACGGGCCGAAGTGCAGGTCACGCTGCTCCAGCGAAAGGGGTACGACTTCTTCGGCCTGCTCCAGCAGAAGCTGCACTGGGGCGATCGCTAGAGGCCGCCCCTCAGGTTGGCCACGGTGCGCAGGCTGCCGTCCTCCTCCCGGAGGAGCGCGACCAGCTTACCGCTGTGGAGGCCCCGGATGGGGGCTCCGGGATCGGGGAAGCCCTCGGGTAGGGCCCAGGTGCCTGGCTCCACCCGGCCGACTCCGATGCGCCGGCCGTGAAGGAGGTGGTCCAGCTCGATGTCGTCCAGGTGGCGCGTGGGGCACCAGGGGATCAGCGACTCCCCTTGCACGAGTCGGTTGCAGTCGAGGCCCGGGTCCACCCACGGGCCGATGGCCGTGCGGTGCAATGCGCGGAGGTGAGCCCCACACCCCAGGGCGCGCCCCAGATCCCGGGCGAGGCTTCGCACGTAGAAACCACCGCGGCAGGTGATGCGCAGGCGGGAGGTGGCGGGCAGGTCGTGGGCGAGCCACTCGGCCGTGTGCAGGTAAACGCGACTGGGGGGCAGCACCACCTCCTCGCCCCGGTGGGCCTTGGCGTACGCCCGCTCACCGTCGATGCGCTTGGCGCTGGTGGCCGGCGGCACCTGGTCGTGCCAGCCCAGGAAGCCCGCCAGGGCCGCGTCCAGGGCGACGGGTGTAAGCCGGGAGGCATCGCCTTCGGACACCGGCTTGCCCTGCAGATCGCAGGTATCCGTCTCCACGCCCCAGGCGACGAGGGCCTCGTAGGTCTTCGGCAGCGGGTGCATGAGGTCCATGAGGCGTGTGGCCTGCCCCTGGAGCAACAGCAGCAAACCCTCCGCGAAGGGATCCAGGGTGCCCCCGTGGCCCACGGGGAATTTCTTCTGCCCCGCCTGACGGGACTCCCACATGCGGTGCCGCACCATCTGGAACGAGGTGCCGCCCACGGGCTTGTGGGCGAGGAGGATGCCGGGGACGAGGGGCTCCGCCGGGACTTCGTCCATCAGTCCTGGGTCTCTTCGCTGGGGCCGCTCTCGGGCGCCTCTTCCGGGCGGGGATGCGCTTCGCGCTCCTTCTGGATCTCGTGGAAGATGGCGTCCATCTTGTTGCCCTGCTCCAGGGTGGTGTCCGGGAAGAAGGTGAGCTCGGGGATGCGCTTCATGTGGAGGCGCGGGGCGATGGCGCTGCGGAGGAATCCCGCCGCGCGGCCCAGGGCCTTGCGGGCCAGGGCGGTCTGCTGTTCGTCGGAGCGGCCCTCGGTGCCCATGGCGGTGAAATACACCTTGGCCAGGCTGCGGTCGGGCGTGAGGCGCACGGCCGTGAGCGTGAGGAAGCCCAGGTCCGGATCCCGGAGGTCCCGCTGGATCAGGGTGCTGAGCATGAAATGGAGCTGGTCTTCGAGGCGTTCCGGACGGTTCATCCCCTCCAGTGTACCCGCCCGAACCCCTTTTACCTTCTGCCAAAACCAGCGCACACGCGGGTTCGGGCCCGGC